>NZ_BCUA01000116.1 GCF_001591045.1 Sphingopyxis granuli NBRC 100800
CCACTCCGTTCGTGCTGAGCTTGTCGAAGCACCGTCCTTCTTCTTGCCCACTGAAAGAAAGAACGACCCTTCGACAAGCTCAGGGCGACCGGGTCGGATTTATGGCTTGCCGGTCCAGCAAATGACATAAAGGCCTTCCATTTTCTTCTGCGCCCCTGCGCGAACTTCCTTCTCCGCGCCGCCGCCTGATACTTCCAAAACCTTGCCCAACGGCGATCACGGGCCTAGGGCGACGGCGACTCCTTCCATCCCCAGCCGAGGCTCCCCCATGACCGATCTCGTTCCCGTCCGCCGTGCGCTCCTTTCCGTCAGCGACAAGGCGGGCCTCGCCGATCTGGCTGCCGCGCTCGGTCGCCATGGAGTCGAGCTGGTGTCGACCGGCGGCACCGCAAAGGCGCTGCGCGACGCGGGGCACGCGGTCCTCGACGTCGCCGACCTCACCGGCTTTCCCGAGATGATGGACGGGCGCGTCAAGACGCTGCATCCGACCGTGCACGGCGGCATCCTCGCGGTGCGCGACGACGCCGCTCACGTCGCCGCGATGGACGCGCACGGCATCGGCGGCATCGACCTGGTCGTCGTCAACCTCTATCCCTTCGCCGCCACCGTCGCGAAAGGCGCGCCGCGCGAGGAGATCATCGAGAATATCGACATCGGCGGCCCGGCGATGGTGCGTTCGGCGGCGAAGAACCACGCCTTCGTCGGCATCGTCACCGAGCCGCAGGATTATGCCGCGCTGATCGAGGAACTGGACGCCAACGACGGTGCGACCACCCTCGCTCTGCGCAAGCGGCTCGCCGCGACCGCCTTTGCCCATACCGCGACCTATGACGGAATGATCGCGCAGTGGTTCGCCTTCGCCGACCAGGGCAAGCTGTTCCCCGACACGCTGCCGCTGACCGCGACGCTGTCGGCCGAACTGCGCTATGGCGAAAATCCGCACCAGCAGGCGGCGCTCTACCTTCCCGCCGGCCCCGCGTCGCGCGGCATCGCGCAGGCCGAGCAGGTGCAGGGCAAGGCGCTCAGCTACAACAACATCAACGACGCCGACGCCGCGCTCGACCTTGTCGCCGAGTTCCGCGAGGCCGATCCAACCTGCGTCATCGTCAAGCATGCCAATCCGTGCGGCGTCGCGACCGCCGCGACGCTGACCGCGGCGTGGGACGCGGCGCTCGCCTGCGACAGCGTCTCGGCCTTCGGCGGCATCGTCGCGCTCAACCGGCCGCTCGACGGCGCGACGGCGGAAGCGATCGCTAGCATCTTCACCGAGGTGGTCGTCGCCCCCGACGCCGACGCCGACGCGCGCGCGATCTTCGCGAAAAAGAAGAATCTGCGCCTGCTGCTGACCGGCGAACTGCCCGACCCGGCGCGCGGCGGCCTGATGATGAAGACGATCGCCGGCGGCTGGCTCGCGCAGACCCGCGACAACGGCCGGATCACGAAGGACGATCTGAAAGTCGTCACGACGCGCACGCCGAGCGACGCGGAACTCGCCGACGCGCTGTTCGCCTGGACGATCGCCAAGCATGTGAAGTCGAACGCGATTGTCTATGCCAAGGGCGGCGCGACCGCGGGTATCGGCGCGGGGCAGATGAATCGCCGCGATTCGTCGCGCATCGCCGCCGTCCGCGCGCGCGAGGCGGCCGAGGCGAACGGCTGGAGCGAACCCCGCACCGTCGGCAGCGCGGTCGCCAGCGACGCCTTCTTCCCCTTCGCCGACGGCCTGATCTCCGCCGCCGAGGCCGGGGCGACCTGCGTGATCCAGCCGGGCGGCTCGATCCGCGACGACGAGGTGATCGCCGCCGCGAACGAGGCGGGGCTGGCGATGCTGTTTACCGGGATGCGGCATTTCCGGCATTGATTCCGCAGGAAGATCGTCGCCCCGGCGCAGGCCGGGGCCGCTATCGTCCTTGTTCGGGCGTCGGAGAGCAAACCGCCAGCGGCCCCGGCTTTCGCTGGGGCGACGGGGCATGCTTGGGGCTTTATTTCGCCCGTCGCGAACGGCATAGGGAGGCGGTGGTCATCCTGACCCGGCAACAAGGACCAGCATGACCGCCGTCCCTCGCAACAAGTCCATGATCCAGAATCTCTATGCCTGGACCATGGAGAAATCGGCGCATCCGCACGCCGAATATTGGCTGGCGCTGGTCGCCTTCGTCGAGGCGAGCTTCTTTCCGATCCCGCCGCATCCGATGCTCGGGCTGATGTGTCTCGCCGAACCGAGGAAAGCGGTGCGCTATGCGCTGATCTGCACCCTCGCCTCGGTCGCGGGCGGCTGCTTCGGCTATGGGATTGGCTATTTCCTGTATGAGAGCGTCGGGCTATGGCTGCTCGCGGCGCTGGGACTCACCGACAGTTTCCCGGCAGCCGCCTGCTACCTGCGCGATTACGGGGCGGAGATCATCCTGGTGAAGGGGGCGACGCCGATCCCGTTCAAGCTGCTGACGATTACCGCCGGCTTCATCCACATGAACCCGTTCACCTTCCTGTGGGCGAGCCTGGCCAGCCGGGCTTTTTCCTTCATGCTGGTCGGCATCCTGTTCCGGCTGTTCGGGGCGCCGATCAAGGCATTCATCGACAAATATCTCGCTTGGGTCGCGGGCGCATTCCTCGTCGCGGTGGTTGCCGGTTTCCTGGTCATCGGCGCCCTGTCGGGCGGCGGTGACAAGACCGCCGACAAATGCAGCGGCGCGACGTTCGAAAGCATCGGGCTGGACCGGAAATAAGGCCGCCAGTGGCTGTCATATCTCTCCCCTCCCGCAGGCGGGAGGGGTCGGGGGTGGGCCAGCAGCGGTGCAATTGCCCACCCCGCTGCGAGTAGCGAGCAAGCTCGCAACTCTCGCTGCCCCTCCCGCAGGCGGGAGGGGAAGAAGGAAACCTACTCGTTCGCGGGTGGCTGATGCAGCCAGTCGGCGTGGCGCGGCGCCTTCTTCGTCCGGCTCCATTCGTCGAGCATCAGCGGCGCGACGCGGCGCAGTTCGGCATATTGTTCGTCGGTGCCGATGTCGCACGCCAGTTCGATGCGGTGGCCGTTGGGGTCGAAGAAATAGATCGACCGGAAGATGCCATGATGCGTCGGCCCGAGCACGTCGACGCCATGAGCCTCGAGATGCGCCTTCGCCGCTACCAGTTCGTCATGGCTGCCGACCTTGAACGCCAGATGCTGGACCCACGCCGGGGTGTTTTCGTCGCGGCCCATTTCGGGCTGGTTCGGCAATTCGAAGAAGGCGAGGACATTGCCGCCCCCCGCGTCGAGAAAGACGTGCATGTAGGGATCATATTCGCCGGTCGACGGCACATGATCCTCGGCGAAGGCGGTGGTGTAGGTCATGCCGAGCATGCGCTCGTACCATTCGACCGTCTCCTTCGCGTCCTTGCAGCGATAGGCGGCATGGTGGACGCCGCCGAGTTTGATCGGGCTCGTCATTCGGCAGGCTCCTTTGCGACATCGAGCGCGCCGCGGCGAATCTGGTCGAGTTCCATCGACTTGAACAGCGCGGTGAAATTGCCTTCGCCGAAGCCTTCGTCCTTCTTGCGCTGGATGAATTCGAAGAAGACCGGGCCGATCACCGTCTGGCCGAAAATCTGGAGCAGCAGGCGCGGATCGCCTTCCTGCGTCGAACCGTCGAGCAATATGCCGCGCGCCTTCAGTTCCTCGACCGGCTCGCCATGGCCGGGCAGCCGTTCGGCGAGCAGTTCGTAATAGGTTTCCGGCGGCGACGGCGCGAAGGGATTGCCGAGCGCGGCGAGCTTGTCCCACGCGGCATAGAGGTCGTCGCAGGCGAAGGCGATATGCTGGATGCCCTCGCCATTATAGGCGCGCAGATATTCCTCGATCTGGCCGCCGCCGCCCGCGCCTTCCTCGTTGAGCGGGATGCGGATCTTGCCGTCGGGCGCGGTCATCGCCTTCGAGGTCAGGCCGGTATATTCGCCCTTGATGTCGAAATAGCGGATTTCGCGGAAGCCCGCGATGCGCTCGTAGAACGCCGCCCAATGCGCCATCCGCCCGCCGTAGACATTGTGCGTCAGGTGGTCGATCACCTTGAGCCCCGCGCCTTCGGGATGGCGGGCGCCGCCGTCTTCATAGACGAAATCGATGTCGTAGATGCTAAGGCCGTCGCCGTAACGGTCGATCAGATAGATGATCGAACCGCCGATGCCGCGTATGGCGGGCAGGCGCAATTCCATCGGCCCGGTGCGCACCTCGACCGGCTCGGCACCGCGCGCGATCGCTTCGGCATAGGCTTTCGCCGCATCGCGGCAGCGCCACCCCATGCCACACGCCGACGGGCCATGTTCGGCGGCGAAATAGGCGGCGGGCGAGCGCGGCTCGTAATTGGCGATCAGGTTGATGTCGCCCTGCCGCCACAATATCACGTCCTTCGACCGATGATGCGCAATCTGCGTGAAGCCCATGCGTTCGAACACCGGCTCGAGAATCCCCTTCTCGGGCGCCGAGAATTCGACGAATTCGAAGCCGTCGAGCCCCAGCGGATTTTCGAACAGATCGGCCATGGTCCATCCCTTATGGTTACAATTGAAACCATTATGATGGGCGGCGGCGGGGGAGTCAATGCGGGGCTTCTATCATGGCGGCGTCGTTTGAAAGCAGCGTGAGCTTTCCTTCTCTGCGGCCTCTGCGCCAAATTGCTGAACGGCGGCGCGACCCGACCCGTCAGGCCGCCGCCGTTTCGATCGCCTCGAGCGCCTCCATCCAGGCCGCCTCGACACTTTCGAGTTCGGCGGCGAGCTTGCCGCGACGCTGCGCGAGGTCGCCCATCGTCAGCTTGACGAGCGCGGGATCGGCGCTCGCGGGGTCGAACATTGCGCGGTCGATCGCCGAAATTCGCGCCGAAAGCCTGGCCGCCTGCGCTTCGAGGTCCTTCGCCGACTTGCGCAGCGCCGCCTGCGCCTCGCGCGCCTTTGCCGCTTCCTGCCGCGCCAGCTTTGCGTCCTTCGGCTTCGCCGGCGCGGTCTTCGCCTCGTCGGCTGCGCCCCTGCCGAGGATGAAGGCGACATAATCGTCGATGCTGCCGTCGAAATCGCGCGCCGTGCCGCCGTCGACGAGCACCAGCCGGTCGGCCGACAGTTCGAGCATGTGACGGTCGTGGCTGACGATCAGCACCGCGCCGTCATAGCCGTTCAGTGCCTGCACCAGCGCCTCGCGCGCGTCGACGTCGAGGTGGTTGGTCGGTTCGTCGAGGATCAGCAGGTGCGGCGCCTCGCGCGTGATCAGCGCCAGCGCCAGCCGCGCGCGCTCGCCGCCCGACAGCTTCGCGACCTCGGTCGTCGCCCGGTTTCCCGAGAAACCGAAGCGCCCGAGCTGCGCGCGCACCGCACCCGGCGTCTTGCCCGCCATCACGCGCGTCATGTGGCCGAGCGGCGTATCGGCACCGTCGAGTTCCTCGACCTGATATTGGGTGAAATAGCCGACGCGCATCTTGCCCGACGCGGCCATGGCGCCGTCCATCG
Source organism: Sphingopyxis granuli NBRC 100800 (assembly GCF_001591045.1). Lineage (GTDB taxonomy): Bacteria > Pseudomonadota > Alphaproteobacteria > Sphingomonadales > Sphingomonadaceae > Sphingopyxis > Sphingopyxis granuli. Next base: position 5,473 of record NZ_BCUA01000116.1, read on the forward strand.
GCTGAAGCTGCGCCGCGAGCAGCCGCGCGAGCGTCGTCTTGCCGTTGCCGTTGCGCCCGAGCAGCGCGATGCGGTCGTCGGGGTCGATGCGCAGGTTGAGCCGGCTCAGCACCGGCTCGCCCGGCGCATAGCCGACGCTGGCAAGATCGAGCGTGATCAGCGGCGGCTTCAGTTCGTCCGCCGGACTCGGGAAATCGAACACCAGGCTCGGGTCCTCGGTAAGCGCGGCGATCGGCTGCATCCGCGCGAGCTGCTTGGCGCGCGACTGCGCCTGCTTCGCGGTCGAGGCGCGGGCGCTGTTGCGCGCGATATAGTCGACCAGCCGCGCGCGCTGCGCGTCCTGCGCCGCCTTCGCCGCCGCCAGCTGCGCCGCGCGCTCGGCGCGCTGGCGCTCGAACGCGTCGTAGCCGCCCGGATAGAGCGTCACCTTCCCGCCTTCCAGATGCAGGATATGATCGACGACATTGTTGAGCAGGTCGCGCTCGTGGCTGATCACGACGAGCTGCCCCGGATAGCTTCTGAGGAAGCTTTCGAGCCACATCGTCGCTTCGAGGTCGAGGTGGTTCGACGGCTCGTCGAGCAGCAGCAGGTCGGGGTTGGAGAAGAGCAGCGCCGCGAGCGCGACGCGCATCTTCCACCCGCCCGAAAAGCTGTCGAGCGGCTGCGCCTGCATCGCCTCGTCGAAACCCAGGCCGATCAGGATGCGCGCGGCGCGCGCGGGCGCGGTATAGGCGTCGATCGCGATCAGCCGCTCGTGGATGTCGCCGAGCCGGTCGGGATCAGTCTCGGTCTCCGATGCCGCGAGCAGGGCGGCGCGTTCGCCGTCGGCGGCCAGTACGGTCTCGAACGGCGTCGCGGTGCCGCTCGGCGCCTCCTGCGCGATATAGCCGACGCGCGTGCGACGCGGCATCTCGATCCCGCCCTCATCGGCCTCGATCTGGCCGATCATCGCCTTCATCAGTGTCGATTTGCCGGCGCCATTGCGCCCGATCAGCCCGGTCCGGCTCTTCGCCGGCAGGCTCGCGCTCGCGCGGTCGAGGATGGTGCGCCCGCCGAGGCGCACGGTAAGGCCGTTGATCGTCAACATGGGCGCGCCGCCTAGCATAGCCGGGCGGCCAACCCAAGCGCATGCCGCTCAGTGCGACGCGCCCATCGACACGTGGCGGGGGCGCGGCGCGCACCAGACCGCAAGGGCGGCAATGATGAACACCGCGGCCGAGGCGAGGAAAATGTGGATGACGCCGATCGTTGCCGCCTGCACCTCGACCAGCCGGTCGAGCGCCGCGCGCGCCTGTTCGAATGTCAGGCCGCCGCCCTGCAATATGTCCATGGCGCCAGCGGGATCGTTGAGCGCGGGCACGATCTCCGACCGCGAAACACGCGTCGAATCATCCCATGCGGTGGTCGCGACCGCGGTGCCGATCGCCCCGCTGAGCGTGCGCAGGAAGCTCATCAGCCCCGCCGCCGACGTCTGATCCTTTTCGGGGACCGAACTGAGCGCGAGCGCGGTCAGCCCGACGAAGAAGAAGGGCATGCCCATCCCCTGCAACAGGTGCGGCAGAGCGAGCGTCCAGTAATCGACGTCGGCGTTCCAGCCCGCGCGCAGGATCGACACGAAGGCCATCCAGACGATCCCGGCGGAGATGGAGATGCGGATGTCGATCTTGTCGATCGACGCCGCCGCGACCGGCGACAGCAGCACCGCGAACACGCCCAGCCAGGCGACGACATAGCCAGTATCGGTCGCGGTATAGCCCACCATCTGCTGGAGCCACAAAGGCGTCAGCACGACCTGTGCGAAGAAAGCCCCGAAACCGAGCGATATCGCCAATGTCGCGAAGCTGAACCCGCGGAAGCGGAAGACGCGCAGGTCGACGACCGGGTTCGCGTCGGTGAATTCCCAGATGATGAAGGCGACGAAGCTGATCGCCGAGACGATCGCCAGCGCGACGATCCACGTCGATCCGAACCAGTCGTGCTCGCGGCCGGTGTCGAGCATGGTCTGGAAGGCGCCGACCGACACCACCAGCAGGATCAGGCCGATCACGTCGATCCGCGCCTTGACCCGTTTCGTCTCGAACGCGCCGAGCAGGCTACCGACCCCGAAGGCGCAGAGCGCGACGACCGGCAGATTGATGAAGAAAATCCACGGCCAGTTCCAGTTGTCGCTGATCAGGCCGCCGAGGATCGGGCCGAGGATCGGCGCAGTCGTCGTCGTCATCGCCCAGATGGCGAGTCCGATCCCCGCCTTTTCCTTCGGGAAGATGCGCAGCAGCAATATCTGCGACAGCGGCATCAGCGGCCCACCCGACAGCCCCTGCAGGATGCGGAAGAGGATCAGCGCGTCGAGCGTGCGCGACACGCCGCACAGGAAGGAGAACAGGCCGAAGCCCATGATCGAGATCAGGAACCAGCGCACGGTACCGAAGCGCGCCGCGAGCCAGCCGGTGAGCGGCACGCTGATCGCGTCGGCGACCGCATAGCTGGTGATGACCCACGTCCCCTGCGTCGGCGACACGGCGAGCCCGCCGGCGATATGCGGCACCGACACATTGGCGATGGTGCTGTCGAGCACCACGACGAAATTGGCGAGCGCCAGCGCGAACGCCGCGGCGAGCAGCCGCACGCCCTTCAGCGGTTGCGGCTCGGCCGGAAGCGATGCGGTGGCGGCGCTGGCCATATTATCGTCCCGCCCCGAACCTCGTCATGGAAAGCGAAGCGAAGTCATGTCGAAGGCGTCCGAGCATCAATCGTCCCCGCGCGTGTCGATCGTCGCTTCCATCGACAGGCCGACGCGCAGCGGGTGCTTGCGCAGCTGCGCGGCGTCGAGCGCGATGCGCACCGGCAGGCGCTGTACCACCTTCACCCAGTTGCCCGTCGCATTCTGCGCCGGGATCAGCGAAAAGGCCGCGCCGGTGCCGCCCGCGATGCCGACCACCTTGCCGCGATAGACGACGTCGCCGCCATAATAGTCGGAGGTCAGCTCGACCGGCTGGCCGATGCGGATGCGCCGGAACTGGCTTTCCTTGAAATTGGCGTCGACATAGGCGGTGTCGATCGGGACCACGACCATGATCGGCGCGCCCGCGGCGATCCGCTGGCCGACCTGCACCTGCCTGTTGGTGACGATGCCGTCGACCGGCGCGCGGATCACCGTGCGTTCGAGGTCGAGCCGCGCCTTGTCGAGCCGCGCCTGCGCCGCCG
>NZ_BCUA01000117.1 GCF_001591045.1 Sphingopyxis granuli NBRC 100800
CGGCAAGCCGAAGGGGAAATCAACCGCCCGAACGCGCCGCCTGTTCGGCCCGGAGCGCGGGCGACGGCTCGCCTTTCAGCTCGCCATAGCGCAGCGGCTCGCCGCACCCCGGACAGATCGTCGCCGTCCCGACATCGGCGCCGCACGCGCGGTGCACATAGCGCATCGCCGGCCCGCCACCCGTCTCGCCGGGCGTATAGGCCCAGCGCTCGGCCCAGCCGCGCAGGGCATAGAGCACGTCGAACAGATCCCTGCCCTTGGCGGTCAGCCGATATTCGTGGCGCGGCGGCCGGTCGCGATAGGCATGGCGCTCGATCACCCCTTCCGAAAGCAGCCGCTTGAGCCGCGCCGAGACGAGCTGCGGCCCGAGGCCGGTGGTCACGACGATCGTCTCGAACCGCCGCCGCCCGAAGAACAGCTCGCGCAGGATCAGCAGCACCGCCCGGTCGCCGAGCAGCTCGGCCGAGCGGCCGAGCGGGCAGAAGGTGTTCGACAGGTCGGTGCGTTTGGGCAAACTCTAGCCTCTCCTTCGTTTGTCATTCCCGCGAAAGCGGGAATCCAGTTCCAACGCCGGTTCGCTGGATTCCCGCTTTCGCGGGAATGACGAACGACTTTTACTCTTGTTACTATGATTATCATAGTTACTATCGCCTGCAAGAGGAGATTCGCCGTGACCGATCCAGCATCCACTCGCGCGGCCGTCATCGTCGGCGCCGGCGATGCGACGGGCGGCGCCATTGCGCGCGCCTTCGCCGCCGAAGGGATGACCGCCTGCGTCAACCGCCGCGAACGCCACGCCGACGCGCTCGAGGCCCTCGCGCAGTCTATCCGCGACCAGGGGCACGGCGCGCGCGCCTTTCCCGGCGATGCGCGGTCCGAAGAGACGATGACCGGCCTGTTCGACCGGGTGGAAGCAGAGGTCGGGCCGGTCGAGGTCGCGGTGTTCAACATCGGCGCCAATGTGAATTTCCCGATCGGCGAGACGACGGTGCGCGTCTACAGCAAGGTCTGGGAGATGGCGTGCCTGGCCGGGTTTCTGATGGGGCGCGAGGCCGCGAAGCGCATGACGCCGCGCCGCCGCGGCACCATAATATTCACCGGCGCGACCGCCAGCTTGCGCGGCGGGTCGGGTTTCGCCGCCTTTTCGGGGGCGAAGGCAGCGCTGCGGATGCTCGCCCAGTCGATGGCGCGCGAGTTGGGGCCGCAGGGCATTCACGTCGCGCATGTCGTGATCGACGGCGCGATCGACACCGAATTCATCCGCGACCGCCACCCCGATTTCGACAATGCCAGGGCGCAGGATCTGATCCTGAACCCCGACGCGATCGCCGCCCAATATGTGGCGCTGCACAAGCAACCGCGGAGCGCGTGGACGCACGAACTCGACCTTCGCCCATGGGGAGAAAAATGGTGAGCAAACGCCTCGAACTGATCTTCGATTTCGGCAGTCCCAACGCCTATCTGACGTTGAAGGTCCTGCCGGGCATCCTCGATCGCACCGGCGCCGAACTGGTGGTCACTCCCTGCCTGCTCGGCGGCATCTTCAAGGCGACGGGCAACAAGGCGCCGATGGTGCAATATGCCGGGGTGCCGGCAAAGCTTGCCTACGAGAATCTGGAAATGCGCCGTTTCATCGAACGGCATGGGCTGACCCGCTTCCGGCTCAACCCCCATTTCCCGGTCAACACCCTGCTGATCATGCGCGGCGCCATCGTCGCCGCGGACGAAGGGCGGCTCGACGCTTATGTCGAGGCGGTGAACCGCGCGATGTGGGAAGAAGGGCTGAAGATGGACGACCCCGCCGTCGCCGCCGCCTTCCTGTCGGCCAACGGTTTCGACGGCCCGGCGCTGCTCGCCCGGACGCAGGAGCCCGCCATCAAGGAAAAGCTCGCCGCCAATACCGAGGCCGCCGTCGCGCGCGGAGTGTTCGGCATCCCGACCTTCTTCGTCGGCGACGCGATGTTCTTCGGCAAGGATCGCCTGGCCCAGGTCGAAGAGGCACTGCTGGGCTAGAATCTGCCGCCGTCGGACGGTCGCGCCGGGACCACCGCATCGGCCGCCGTAACCGGCGCCTGCATGCTGCGCCCGGCCACGAAAATTCCCGCGATCACCAGGAACAGCCCGGCGACGTGGAAGAGATGCAGTTCCTCCCCCAGGAACGCGATCGCCAGCCCGGCGCCGATCAGCGGCATGACGTTCATATACTGCCCCGTCGCCGCCGACCCGATCAGTTCGACGCCGCGGTTGAAGAAGAGATAGGCAAGGAACGAGGGGAAGATCGCGACATAGGCGATGGCCAGCACGCTTTCGCGCGCGACGACGATCCGCCGCCCCTGCACCAGTTCGCCGGCATAGAAGGGCGCGATCGCCACGATCCCGATCAGGATCGAACCCGCCAGCAGGCTGAGCGGATGAACCGGCGGGCGGCGGCGCAGCAGCACCGAATAGACCGCCCACAGCACCACCGCGAAACCGATGATCGCATCGCCGCCGTTGAGCCGCAGCGCGAGCAGCGCCTGCAGGTCGCCGCGCGAGATGATGGTCAATACCCCGGCCAGCGAGACGGCCACGCCCGCGATCTGCCGCGCGGTCGTGCGCTCCTTCATCAGCAGCGCCCCGATCAGCAGGATCAGCGCCGGCTGCGCCGACTGCATCAGCATCGCATTGAGCGCGGTCGTGGTCTGGAGCCCGCTGTAGAGCAGGATATTGAACGACCCGATCCCCAGCATCCCCAGCAGGATCATGATCGGCCAGTGCGCGCGCAGCACCGGCCAGTCGCGCCGGATGTGCGGCCAGGCGAGCGGCAGCAACAGCAGCAATGCGAGCGCCCAGCGCCAGAAGGACAACGCGATCGGCGGCACGAAATCACGCGCGGCCCGCCCGACGATCGAATTGCCGGCCCAGCAGGCCGCGGTCAGCGTCAGCAGCAGATAGGGCCGCGCCCACAATCCCGCCAGCCCCGCCCCCGGAGCCGCGTGCACCGATTCTTCCATGCCTGTTCCGTCGTTCATCGCGCCTCCGTGCCGTGCCGGGCATCCGGAGGCAACCGCTTGCGCGCTCCCGCGCATCCGCTAAACACGCTCGATGGATCAAATCGTCATTCGCGGCGGCCAGCGACTCAAGGGCCGTATCCCCATTTCCGGCGCCAAGAATGCCGCGCTCACCCTGCTCCCCTGCGCGCTGCTCACCGACGAGCCGCTGACGCTGCGCAACCTGCCGCGACTCGCCGACGTCGACGGTTTCGGCCACCTGCTCAACCAGCTCGGCTGCTCGACGACGATCGAAGGGTCGCGGCCGGAGGATTTCGGGCGCGTGATGACCGCGCGCGCGACGACGCTGACCTCGACCGTCGCCCCCTATGACATCGTGCGCAAGATGCGCGCGTCGATCCTCGTCCTCGGCCCGCTGCTGGCGCGCGCGGGCGAGGCGACGGTCAGCCTGCCCGGCGGCTGCGCGATCGGCAACCGGCCGATCGACCTGCACCTGAAGGCGCTCGAAGCCTTCGGGGCGGAGATCGAGCTCGCCTCGGGCTATGTGAAGGCGAGTGCGCCGGGCGGACGGCTGGCCGGCGGCAGGTTCACCTTCCCCGTCGTGTCGGTCGGCGCGACCGAGAATGCGGTGATGGCGGCGGTGCTCGCCAAGGGGACGTGCGTGCTCGAAAATGCGGCGCGCGAGCCCGAGATCGTCGACCTGTGCAACTGCCTCGCAGCGATGGGCGCCGAGATCGACGGCATCGGCAGCGAGACGCTGACCATCGAGGGCGTCGACCGGCTGCACGGCGCGACCTATCGCGTCATGGCCGACCGCATCGAGGCGGGAAGCTATGCCTGCGCCGCGGTCATCACCGAAGGCGACGTCGAACTGGTCGGCGCGAAGGCGGCCGAGATGGAGGCGACGCTCGCCGCGCTGCGCGAGGCGGGCGCGACGGTGGAGGAGGTCAAGGGCGGCATCCGCGTCGCCATGTCGGGCCGCGCCGAACCCGTGACGCTGTCGACCGCGCCCTATCCCGGCTTCGCGACCGACATGCAGGCGCAGTTCATGGCGATGGCGACGCTGGGCACCGGCGCTTCGCTGTTCACCGAGACGATCTTCGAGAATCGCTACATGCACGTTCCCGAACTCGCGCGCATGGGCTGCGACATCCAGGTCAAGGGCCGCACCGCGGTCGTCCGCGGCGTCGAAAAGCTGGTCGGCGCGCCGGTGATGGCGACCGACCTGCGCGCCTCGATGAGCCTGATCATCGCCGGGCTCGCCGCCGAGGGCGAGACGCAGGTCAACCGCGTCTATCACCTCGACCGCGGCTACGAGCGGCTGGAAGAGAAATTGCAGGCGGTCGGCGCCGATATCGAGCGCGTCAGCGACGACTGACGCGGCGCGCGAAAAGCGCGCAACATTATTTCAAGGCATACAGAGCACACGGTACGCCCCTTTGTTCGAGGGGTCGTGCGTCCATTCGACCTCCCCTCCCGCTTGCGGGAGGGGCAGCGAGGCTTGCGAACTTGTTCGCTAGCCGCAGCGGGGTGGGCAAATGCAACGCCGCTGGCCCACCCCCGACCCCTCCCGCAAGCGGGAGGGGAGACGCGTGTATGCACAAATTGAAGCAGTCATGCGTCGAAGGCCGTCACGGCGCGATAACGTAGGAAAGCCTTTCGTAGGTCGCTCCGGCGTCAGTCGCGCGGGTTCTCGCTCGCCATGGCCGAGCATTCGGGGGCGTCGACCGCGACCGACACCATGTTTCCACTGACCGAGGGGCGCTCGGGCCGCTTCGCCACCGCGATGATCAGTCCGGCGAGCGCCACCGCGCCGCCCGCGATCGACAGCGGCGCCCATTGATAGTCTTCGAAGACGGTCGAAAAGCCCATCGCGATGATCGGGATCAGCACGCTCGACCACGCCGCCTGCCCCGGGCCGACGGCGCGGATCACGCTGAAATAGAGCGGAAAGGACACCGCGCTGGCGACGATGCCCAGATAGAGGACGCCCAGCAGATAGACGGGCGTCGCCTCGATCGTCGGCGGCCCGGTCGTGATCCATGCGAAGCCGCCGTCGGCGAGCGCGCCGAAGAGCATCGCCCATGCGATCATCACCGTCATCGACTGCGCGCGGGCGATCTTCGTCCCCTGCATGACGTTGGCGATCGAGGCCGAGAGCACCCCCGTCAGCGTCAGCAGCGTGCCCGCGACCACCGCCTGCGGACCGAGCGCCGCGGCGCGATATTCGTGCAGGATCATCAGCCCGACGCCGACGATCGCGATTCCGGCGCCCGCCAGGAAGCGCCCTTCGAGCGGGGTCTTCAGGAACAGCCGCCCGAACAGCGTGTTCGGCACGATGAGCAGTGCGAACAGCACCGCGACCAGCCCCGACGTGATATGCTGTTCGGCGCGGTAGACGAAATTGAAGTTGAAGGTGAACTGCGCGATGCCGAGCAGCACGACGAAGGCGAAGGCCCGGCGGTCGAGCCACAGCCGTTCGCCCCGCACCGCGGCGAACAGGAACATCGCGGCCGCCGCGACGATGAAGCGATAGGTCACCGACCAGCTCGGCGGAACGATGCCGAGCTGCCCCTTGATGACGATCCAGGTCGATCCCCAGATCAGCGTCACCAGAGCGAAGGGGATGAGGACGCGCGGATGGAGGAGCGATGCGCCGGGCTGGCTCATAGCGCCGCGATCGCCGCCGCGAGCGGCGCCGTCGAGGCGGCATCCTGATCCCAGCTGGTGACGAGGCGCGCGGCGCCTTCGCCCCAGTCGTAGAAATCGAAGCCCTGCGCGCGCAGATCGGCCGCCTCTTCGGCGGTCAGCCGCACGAACAGCTCGTTCGCCTCGACCGGATACATCAGCCGGTCGCCGCACGCCGCGGCGAGCGCCGCCGCCCCGGCGTTGGCGGCGCGCGCGTTGGCGAGCCACAGATCGTCCTTCAGCATCGCGCGGATCTGCGCCGCGACGAAGCGCCCCTTGCTGAGCAGGTGCCCGCCGCGCTTCTTGAGTTCGCGTACGCCCGCACCGCCGCTGCCGCCGAAGAACACCAGCGCCTCGGCCATCATCGCGCCGTTCTTGGTGAAGCCGAACGACAACGCGTCGACCCCGGCGCGCCAGGTGACGTCGGCCGGCGTGCAGCCGAGAAAGGCGACCGCATTGGCGAAGCGCGCGCCGTCCATATGCAGTTTCATGCCGCTGGTCTTCGCGATCTCGCTGATCTCCGCGACCTCGTCGGGACGCCAGGACAGGCCGTATTCGGTCGCGTTGGTGATGCTGATCGCCGCCGGCTGGACCTGGTGGACGTCGGCGCGGATGCCGGCGATTCGCGCCTTCAGCGCATCGGCGTCGATCTTCGCCCCCGTGCCGGGCAGCGGCATCAGCTTGGCCCCGCCCGAATAGAAGGTCGGGGCGCCGCATTCGTCGACCTCTATATGCGCCTCCTCATAGCAGAGGATACCCTGCCACGGCCGCACGAAATGGGCGAGGATGATGCTGTTCGCCGCGGTTCCGGTCGAAATCCAGACGACCTCGCACTCCGTTTCGAACAGGTCCGAAAAGGCCGCGTCGAGCGACCGGCTGAGCGCGTCGCCGTCATAGGCGGTATCGACATGGTTCGCCGCGGCCAGGGCGTCCATGACCGCGGGATGGACCGCGGCGGCATTGTCGGAAAAGAAGCGCAGGGCGGTCATGCCGCCGCCCTTAGCGCAGGACGGGCATCCTGCTAAGCCGTTATTTGCTCCACGCGTCCGGCGCGCCGTCCCGGTCGGGCGAGCGCGGACGGTAGAGCCATTTGCCCTTGGTCCGCGACCGGCGCACCAGATATTCGCCCGGCATCAGCAGGCGGAAGTGCGTGCCGTTGCGGTCGAGCAGCAGACCGAAACGGGGCAGCAGGATCGAACGGCTGTGCCATTCGTAGACGCCGTCGTTCGGCGCGGCAGGATTCTCCATGGCGGACCACTCCGCTCCCGAGCAAATCGCCCCGTTCCGATGGCGGGAGACTCCATCGGACCCGGAACGTCCTTACCGCGATTCGGTTGCATGGTGGTGGCAGGGGCGGACGGCACGGCGCATGAAACGACCGGACCGACCGGCTTCGGCCGCGCAAGCGCGGCCAGCCGAAAACCGCGCCGCCGCGCGCGATCAGCGGTCGCGCTTCGCCAGCAGCTTGAGCCGCAGCGCGTTCAGCTTGATGAAGCCCGCCGCGTCCTTCTGGTCATAGGCGCCGGCGTCGTCCTCGAAGGTGACGTGGCGCTCGCTGTACAGGCTGTGCGGCGACTTGCGGCCGACAACGGCGGCACTGCCCTTGTAGAGCTTGAGCCGCACCGTGCCCGTCACCTTTTCCTGGCTGTGGTCGATCGCCGCCTGCAGCATCTCGCGCTCGGGCGCGAACCAGAAGCCGTTGTAGATGAGCTCGGCATATTTCGGCATCAGCTCGTCCTTCAGGTGCGCCGCGCCGCGGTCGAGCGTGATGCTTTCGATCCCGCGATGCGCGCGGGCATAGATTTCGCCGCCCGGCGTCTCGTACATGCCGCGCGATTTCATGCCGACGAAGCGGTTCTCGACGAGGTCGAGCCGGCCGATGCCATGCTTGCGGCCGAGGTCGTTGAGCGCCGCGAGCAGCGTCGCGGGCGACATCGCCTGCCCGTTCAGCGCGACGCCGTCGCCGCGCTCGAAATCGATGGTGACATATTCGGGCGCATCGGGCGCATCCTCGGGATTCACCGTGCGCGAATAGACATAGTCGGGGGTCTCTTCCCACGGGTCCTCGAGCACCTTGCCCTCCGACGAAGTGTGGAGAAGGTTCGCGTCGGTCGAGAAGGGGCTTTCGCCGCGCTTGTCCTTCGGCACCGGAATCTGGTGTTTTTCGGCGAAGTCGATCAGCGCGGTGCGGCTCGTCAGGTCCCACTCGCGCCACGGCGCGATCACCTTGATGTCGGGGTTCAGCGCATAGCAGGACAGCTCGAAGCGCACCTGGTCGTTGCCCTTGCCCGTCGCCCCGTGCGCGACCGCGTCGGCGCCGGTCTGCTTCGCGATCTCGACCAGCCGCTTCGAGATCAGCGGCCGCGCGATCGAGGTGCCGAGCAGATAGTCGCCCTCGTAGCGGGCGTTGGCGCGCATCATCGGGAAGACGAAGTCGCGGACGAACTCCTCGCGCAGATCGTCGATGAAGATATGCTCGGGCTTGATTCCCATCAGTTCGGCCTTGGCGCGCGCGGGCTCCAGTTCCTCGCCCTGCCCCAGATCGGCGGTGAAGGTCACGACCTCGCAGCCATAGCGGGTCTGCAGCCACTTGAGGATGACGCTGGTGTCGAGCCCCCCCGAATAGGCGAGGACGACGCGCTTGATGGACTCGGACATGATGACACCTTCTGGCGGGAAACGACGCGGGCGCGGCTAGCAGGCCAGCCCGCGCGGCGCAACGGCCTGATCGGGCGAAGGGGCGGAAAAGGGCGCGGCCACATCCTTCGTCATGCGGAACTTTCCCTTTCGTCACCCTGAACTTGTTTGGCAAACATCCCCTTCCGACAGGTGAGCGTTCCCCGGCGAAAGCC
>NZ_BCUA01000118.1 GCF_001591045.1 Sphingopyxis granuli NBRC 100800
CTTTCTTTCGGGGACGCAAGAAGAAGGACGGTGCTTCGACAAGCTCAGCACGAATGGCAGAAAGGGTGATGCCTCTTCCGAAAGGTGCATCAGAGCGTCATCAGGGCGAAGGCGGCGCGAAGCTCGGCGACGAACAGGCCCGGCTGTTCCCACGCCGCGAAATGACCGCCGCGGTCGAGTTCGTTCCAGTAGACGATGTTGCGATAACGCCCCTCGGCCCAGCGGCGCGACAGGCGCATGATCTCGTTCGGGAACAGGCTGCACCCGGTCGGCACGTCGATCGCGCCCGCCGCGAAGCTGCGGAAGCTGTGCCAATAGAGCCGCGCCGAAGAGGCCGCGCTCGCGGTGAACCAATAGAGGCTGACCGTGTCGAGCATCGCTTCGCGCGACAGCGCCTTTTCGGGATGGCCGCCGACCGACTGCTCGCCCGGCCGGTGTCCGCAATCGGTCCAGCCGTGGAATTTCTCGACGATCCACGCCATCTGGCCGACGGGCGAATCGGTGAGCGCGTAGCCGATCGTCTGCGGCCGCGTCCCCTGCTGGGTCGCATAGCCATTGTCCTTGTCGCGATACCAGCCGAAGCGCGCGAGATAGCGTTTCTCCGCATCGGTGAGGTCGGCCATCGTCGCGGGATCGGGCTGGCCGACGACCATGTTGACGTGGATGCCGGCGCAATGGTCCGCATGATGCATGCCGAGCGCGCAGGTCACCGCGCTGCCCCAGTCGCCGCCCTGCGCGAAATAGCGGTCGTAGCCGAGGGCGCGCATCAGCGCGTCCCACGCGGCGGCGATCCGCTCGACATCCCATTCCGCGACGTCGGGCTTGCCCGAAAAGCCGTAGCCGGGCAGCGACGGGATCACGAGATGATAGTCGGCCGACAGCGGTTCGACGACGTCGAGGAATTCGAGCACCGACCCCGGCCAGCCGTGCGTCAGGACCAGCGGCCGCGCGGCGGGATTGGCCGACCGGACATGCAGGAAATGGATGTCGAGCCCGTCGATCGTCGCGAGGAAATTGGGCAACGCGTTGAGCCGTGCCTCGACCCCGCGCCAATCGTGACGATCGTGCCACCAGGCGGCAAGCTCCTGCGCATAGGCGAGCGGAACGCCCTGGTCCCAATCGGCGACGGTTTCCTTCTCCGGCCAGCGCGTGCGCGCGAGCCGGTCCCGCAGGTCGTCGATCGCGGCCTGCGGCACCGCGACGCGGAACGGACGGATATCCTCGACGTTCATGTTCCCCCCTTCCCCCCGATCCTAGGGCCGCGCCGGCGCCTTGCAACCGCGCTGAAGGCCGACGCCTTTCAGGAAGCCGCGCCGGACGGTGCCGGCATAGACCGCCTCGGCATAGCGCCGCCGTTCGGCATTGGCGCCCGTCACTTCGCCGATCAGCCCGCCGAAGGGGATGACCGAGCCGGCGACGGTGCCCGCGACGCGGCCGGCGGTTTCCTCGCGCTTCTTTGCCAGGCTCTTGTCGACGCGCTCGTTGACGTCGGGGCCGAGGACGGCGTTCAATTCCTGAACCTCGCGGATGATCGCCGCGCATTTGCCCAGACCGGCGAGCGAATAGGGATTGTCCTGAATCGCCTTCAATTTCTCCGGTGCTTCCTTGCCGTCGAAGGGTTCGGTGACCGAATCGCCGGTCTTCTTGAGCGTCGGTTCGTCGGGCGCGCCCTGCTGCGCGAGCGCCGGCGCGGCGGACAGCGACAGCGCGGCGGCGGCGAATGCGAAAACCCCGGCCTTGAGCATGACATGATCTCCATTGATGTTTCGGCCGATCAACGCGCGAAGGCGCGATTCGGCTCCCGCCTCCTACCCGCGCGCGCGCAGCGCTCGCTCGGCCATCCGCGCGGCGGTTTCGCGTTCGGCCATCACGACATGATCGGCGCCGCGGCGCACGAGATCATCGACCTCTTCGTCCGAATGCGCGCGCGCGACGATCAGCAGCTTCGGATTGATCGCGCGCGCGCGCCGCACGATCGCGCCCGATTCGACCCCCTCGGGGATCGCGATCAGCAGCGTCGCGGCGGTGTCGATCCGCGCCTGGCGCAGCACGCCCTCGCTCGCGGCGTTGCCGACGATCACGATCGCCCCCGCCTCGCCGGCCGCCGCGGCGCGGTCCTTCTGGTCCTCGATCACCGTCAGCGCCTCGCCGCGCCCGCACAGCAGCGTGCCGATATGGCTGCCGACGCGGCCGTAGCCGATCAGCACCGTGCGCGCCGCCTCGCGTTCGGGCGGGGGCGAATCGGGGGCATCGGGTGGCGCCTCCGCTTCCTCGCCGCGCGTCCACCGGATCGCGAGCGTGAAGACGAGCGGGTTGAAGAGGATCGAGAGGATCGACCCCGCGAGGATCAGGTCGCGCGCCGCGTCGGGCATGACTTTCAGCCCGACGCCGAGCGAGGCGAGGATGAAGGAGAATTCGCCGATCTGCGCGAGGCTGGCGGCGATGGTCAGCGCGGTCTGGTTCGAATGGCCGAAGGCACGCACGATCCCCCACGCCGCCGCCGACTTGCCGACCATGATGATCGCGACGGTGGCGATCAGCGGCCCCGGCTGTTCGAGGATCACGCGGGGGTCGAACAGCATGCCCACCGACACGAAGAACAGCACCGCGAATGCGTCGCGCAGCGGCAGCGTCTCCTCCGCCGCGCGGCGCGAAAGCTGCGTCTCGCCCAGGATCATACCGGCAAAGAAGGCGCCGAGCGCGAAGGACACGTCGAAGATCACCGCCGCGCCGAAGGCGACGCCCAGCGCGATCGCCAGTACCGACAGCCGGAACAGTTCGCGCGACCCCGAATGCGCGACCCAGTGCAGCACCGCGGGCAGCACCCGCCGCCCGAACACGAGCATCAGCGCGACGAAGCCCGTCACTTTGAGCAGCACGATCGCGGTCGAGCGCAGCAGCCCCATCGCGTTCGCCTCGTCGCCGCGCGAACCGAGCATCGCGGGGAGCAGCACCAGCGCCAGCACCATCGCCAGATCCTCGACGATCAGCCAGCCGACCGCGATCCGGCCCCTTTCGGTCTCGATCAGGTCCTGCGCCTGCATCGCGCGCAGCAGCACCACGGTGCTCGCGACCGACAGCGCGAGGCCGAAGATCGCGCTGCCGGCGAACGGCCAGCCGAGCCACAGGCCCAGCGCGATGCCGAGCGCGCTGGCGACCGAGATCTGGACGATCGCCCCGGGCACCGCGATCCCGCGCACCGCGAGCAGGTCCTTGAGCGAGAAATGCAGCCCGACCCCGAACATCAGCAGGATCACGCCGATCTCGGCCAATTGAAGCGCCAGTCCGGTGTCGGCGACGATCCCCGGCGTGAACGGCCCGACGATCACCCCGGCGAGCAGATAGCCGACGATCGGCGCGACGCGCAGCCGATGCGCGAGCGCACCCATCAGGAACGCCACGCCGAGCCCGGCGACGATGGTTCCGATCAGGCTGGTATCGTGCGGCATGGCCCAGCCTAAAGGGCGGCGCGGCGGCCGGTCAAGCAACTCAAGTGATTCCGTTGCGATTGGGCGGAAAGCCCGCGGCAAGGCATCGATGTCGCTTCGGATATCGGCCCTAGACCGTTCCCTCTTCCTTCTCCGCCTGCTGGCGCGCCCACATGTCGGCGTAGAGCCCGCGCATCGCTAGCAGCTGGTCGTGCGTCCCGGTTTCCGCCACCCGCCCCTTTTCGAGCACGATGATGCGGTCGGCGCCCGTCACCGTCGACAGGCGGTGCGCGATGACCAGCGTCGTGCGCCGTTCGGCGATGCGGTCGAGCGTCGCCTGGATCGCCGCTTCGGTCCGGCTGTCGAGCGCGCTCGTCGCCTCGTCGAGGATCAGCACCGGGGGGTTCTTGAGCAGGGTGCGCGCGATCGCGACGCGCTGCTTTTCGCCGCCCGACAGCTTGAGCCCGCGCTCGCCCACCTCGGTGTCATAGCCTTGCGGCAGCAGCGCGATGAAGCCGTCGATCGCCGCACCCTCGGCCGCCGCCGCGATCGCCCCGGCGCTCGCACCCTCGCGGCCGTAGGCGATATTGTAGCCGATGCTGTCGTTGAACAGCACCGTATCCTGCGGGACGATGCCGATCGCAGCGCGCAGGCTGGCCTGCGTGACCTGCGCGATATCCTGTTCGTCGATCAGGACGCGCCCCTGCTGCGGATCGTAGAAGCGGAACAGCAGCCGCGCGATCGTCGACTTGCCCGCCCCCGACGGCCCGACGATCGCCAGCGTCTCGCCCGCCCCGACCGCAAAGCTGACCCCGTTCAGGATCGTGCGGTCGGGTTCGTAGCCGAAGACGACATTGTCGAACGTCACCGCGCCGCCGGCCACCACCAGCGGCCAGGCATCGGGGGCATCGGCGATCTCCGGCGGGGTGTCGATCAGGCGGAACATCGCCTCCATGTCGATCAGCCCCTGGCGGATGACGCGATAGACCATGCCGAGCATGTCGAGCGGGCGAAAGAGCTGCGCAAGCAGCGTGTTCACCAGCACCACGTCGCCGACCGCGAACTGCCCCTTCGACCAGCCCCACACCGTATAGGCCATCGCCCCCGCCATCGCCGCGTTGGTGATCAGGCTCTGCCCGACGTTGAGCCAGGCGAGGCTGTTCTCGCTCTTCACCGCGGCGCGTGCATATTGGTCGGCGACGTCGCGATAGCGCGCCGCCTCGCGCGCCTCGGCGCCGAAATATTTGACCGTCTCGTAATTGAGCAGGCTGTCGACGCTGCGCCCGACGGTCAGCGTGTCGAGATCGTTCATCCGGGTCCGTAGCGCGTTGCGCCAGTCGGTGACGCGGCGGGTGAAGACGATATAGACGACGACCATCAGCGCGGTCGCGCCCGCGAGGCCGAAGCTGAACTTGCTCCAGAAGATGACGAGCACCGCGACCAGCTCGATCAGCGTCGGCGCGATGTTGAACAGCAGGAAATAGAGCATCGTATCGATGCTCTTGGTCCCGCGCTCGATCACCTTCGTCACCTCGCCGGTGCGCCGCGCGAGGTGGAAGCGCAGCGACAGCGCATGAAGATGGGTGAAGGTCGCGGTCGCCAGTTCGCGCGTCGCGTCCTGTCCGACGCGCTCGAAGACGACGTTGCGCAGATTGTCGAACAGCACGCCCGCGAAGCGCGCGCCGGCATAGGCGAGCACCAGCCCGATCGCGAGCGCCACGCCTTCCTCCATCCCCGGCGCCATGCGGTCGATCGCGGCGCCGTAGAGGAAGCCCATCGAAAGCTGCACGCCCTTCGACGCGAGCACGATCAGCGCGGCGAGGACGATGCGCACCTTGTGCCCGCGATGCCCCGCCGGCCACAGATAGGGCAGGAAGCGCTTCAGCGTCGCAAGAACGGGCGGTTCGCGTGCCGCATCGGCAGAGGAGGTCGTGTCGGGCGGCATGAACGCCCCATGTAGGGGCGCGGGGCGCGAACGCCAAGGCACGGATAAACCGCCCTCCCTTCCCGGAAGGGGGCTCCGCCGGGCTGCCCGGTTACTGCCCCTTGCGCTCCGGCACGGTGAAGGTGCCGGTCACGCGGCCGCCGGTGCCGCCCTGCACCGCATTGCCGTCGGGGCCGCGCGCGGCGCCGCGGCCGTCGACGGTCGCGCGCCCCGAATTGAGGTCGATCAGCAGCCGCCCACCCGACAGGCGGTTGCCGCGCTGGCGCAGTTCGACATTGCCGACCATCGTGATCAGCCGCCGGTCGAGGTCGTAGATGGCGACATTGCCCTTCGCGGTCTCGTCGCCCTTGGTCACGGTGACGCCGCCGGTCGCGTCGAGCCGGTTGACGTCGGTGCCGCCCTGCCGCGTGTAGGCGACGGTCATGCGCGGCGCGGTGACGGTCAGCCCGGCCTGCGTCACGCGGACGTTGCCGGCAAGGACGACGCGGTCGGCGCGATCCTGCACCTCGATGCTGCCGGCCGAGAAATCGACGGGGGCGCCGCTGTTGTGATTCGCGAGCGCCTGCGCATGCGCGGCGCCGCCGCCCTGCCCCGCGGCGAGGATGGCGAGGCTGGTCAGCGCGAAGCTCGCGCCGCCGAGCGCGAAACCCTTCCAGCCGGATGACGGACGGTTCATTTGAGCACTCCCTGGTTGATCCTCAGCCGCGCGTTGCCCGACAGGCGCACGATCCGCTGGTCCAGATCGGCATAGAGTTCATCGGCGGAGAAATGACCGATGTTGAGCGTCCCGTCGACCCCCGATCCGCCGGCGAGGCTGCGGTTCTTGAGGTCGATCGCGACGCCCTGCGCATCGATCCGATAGCCGTCGGCGCTCTTGACCTGCACGAGGCCGGGCACCGACACCTTTTCGCTGTCCATGTCGTATTGCGCCTGCCGCGCGGCGATCGTCGCGGGCCCGTCGGCGAGGCGGATCGCGCCCGACAGGTCGGTCATCCGCACGATCGGCTCGGCGCTCGACTTCTGCACCGCGCTGCCCGCGACCAGCGCGAAGGGCTGTCCCTTCGCATCCTGTCCGCGATATTCGGCGCGCGTCACGCGCATCCGTTCCTGCGCCACCTCAACCTTGTCCTTGGCGAGCAGGAAGCTCACCTCGGCGCGCTGGGTGAAGGGGGAGAAGACGAGCACCGCGGCGATGACGCCGATGACGACCGGCAGCGCGAAGCGCAGCAGGCGCACGACGCGGTCGTGGTTCGACCCGCGCGCCGCCCACATGCGGCGCATCGTGCGATCAAGGTCGGCGCGTTCGGACATGGCTCAGCCGGCTCGCTCGCTCATCGTCATCACGTATGCGCGAAGATGTCGACCTCGGGCCAGCCCGCGAGGTCGAGCGCCGCGCGCGCCGGCAGGAAGTCGAAACAGGCCTGCGCCAGTTCGGTGCGCCCTTCGCGCGCGAGCCGCGCGTCGAGCACGGTCTTCATCGCGTGGAGGAAACGCACGTCGCTCGCGGCATAGTCGCGCTGCGCCTCGGTCAGTTCGGCGGCGCCCCAGTCGCTCGACTGCTGCTGCTTCGACACTTCCTGCCCCAGCAGTTCGCGCACCAGTTCCTTGAGCCCGTGACGGTCGGTGTAGGTGCGCACCAGCTTCGAGGCGATCTTGGTGCAATAGACGGGCGCGGTGACGACCCCCAGCGCATGCTGCAGCGCGGCGATGTCGAAACGCGCGAAATGAAAGAGCTTCAGGCGGCCGGCGTCGGTCAGTATCGCCTTCAGCACCGGCGCGTCATAGGCGCTGCCGGGGCCGAAGCGGACGAGATGCTCGTCGCCCGAACCGTCGCTGATCTGGACGAGGCACAGCCGGTCGCGCAGCGGGTTGAGCCCCATCGTTTCGGTATCGATCGCGACGGCGCCGGGGCCCAGCACGCCTTCGGGCAGGTCTTCTTCGTGGAAATATACGCTCATGCGCCCGCCTTAGGCGAAGCGGCCGCGTCGCTCAATGACTGGTTTGCGCGGCCGCGCCGGGCTTTCCGCGCCGCACGGCAAAGCGTGCGGAACCGGGCACCGATGCTGTGCATTTTCTGTTCGCAGAAGCCATTCATATAGGCTATATATTGCGCCGCAAGCGGCACGGGACGAGTCTGTGCTCATGGTGAACTGCGTCCCCGTCCGGCGCAATGAGCCGGTAAATGGGGTGTGGACGAACCGAAAGCGACTACTAAGCAATGAGTTTCAACAAGGATCGCCGCGGCCATCGGGGACGCGGCAAGCGCGATGACTTCGGCAATTTCGACAGTTTCGAACCGGCGCCCTACAGCGGCGACAGCTATGGCGGCGGCCGTGGCGGGTTCGGCGATCGGGATCGCGGTGGTTTCGGCGGTGGTGACCGTGGCGGGTTCGGCGGCGGCGATCGCGGCGGCTTCGGCGGCGGACGCGGCGGCGGCATGCCCGCGCAGGTCGTCGGCGAGGGCCAGGGCCAGGTGAAATTCTTCAACCCGGCAAAGGGATTCGGATTCATCGCACGCGACGACGGCGGCGAGGACGTGTTCGTCCACATCAGCGCGGTCGAGCAGGCGGGGCTGCAAGGGCTTGCCTCGGGCCAGCCGCTCGGCTTCACGCTCGTCGAGCGCAACGGCAAGGTGTCGGCGATCGACCTCAAGATCGAGGGCGAACCGATGCCGGTCGAGGAATTCGCACCGCGGCGCGACGATCGCGGCGGCGAGCGCCCCGGCGGCGCGCGCGGCCGGCGCCAGCTTACCGGCGAGCGCACGTCGGGCACGGTCAAGTTCTTCAACACGACCAAGGGATTCGGCTTCATCGCGCGCGATGACGGACAGGCCGACGCCTTCGTCCACATCAGCGCGGTACAGCGCGCCGGCATGGCCGGCCTCGAAGAGGGCGACCGCGTCGCCTTCGACATCGAGGTCGACGATCGCGGCAAGTTCGCGGCGGTCAACCTCCAGCCCGCAAGCGAATAAGCCTTCGCGACAGCGAAACGACGAAAGGGCGGCCTGCGGGCCGCCCTTTTGCGTTTCGGGGCTCCTCGCCGGCGGGTCTTGCGCGGAGCATATAGAGCGATGACTTTGGATTGACCCGCTT
>NZ_BCUA01000119.1 GCF_001591045.1 Sphingopyxis granuli NBRC 100800
CGCCGATCTCCACACCGCTTTCGGACATCTACATGTTCACGATCGAGGGGCCGCTCTCGCTGCAGGAGAAGCGCGAACTGCTCGACTGGACCATCCGTCCGGCGCTGCGCACCGTTCCCGGCGTCGCTGACGTGAACGCGCTGGGCGGCTTTGTCCGGACCTTCGAGGTCAGGCCCGATCCCGTTGCGCTTGCGGCGGCAGGGCTCTCCATCGCCGATATCCAGGCGGCGATCGAAAGCGGCAATCGCAACGATGGCGCCGGGCGCCTGAAAAGCGGCGAGGAAGCCCTGATCGTGCGTGCGGTGGGGGCGATCCGGTCGGTCGAGGATCTTCAGCAACTGGTCATTGTCAGCCGCGGCGACCGCATCGTTCGGCTCGGCGAGCTGGCGACGGTCGGCATTGGCAGCCTCACACGTTATGGCGCGGTCAGCAAGAATGGCCAGGCGGAGGCTGTTCAAGGACTGGTGATCGCCTTGCGCGGCGCCGATGCGCGGCAGGTGGTCGATGGTGTCCGCGCCCGCCTCGCGGAAATCGAAAGCACATTGCCCGCCGGCACCCATGTCGATGTTTTCTACGATCGGTCCGATCTGATCGCGCGCGCCGTCGGCACGGTCGAGAAAGCTCTGCTCGAAGCCGCCGTGCTTGTCGTCGTGCTGCTCATCCTGTTCCTGGGTGACTGGCGGGCGGCGGCGATTGTCGCTGCTACCCTCCCGATGGCGGCGCTCATCACCTTCCTCTTCATGCAGGGTATGGGCCTGTCCGCCAATCTCATGAGCCTTGGGGGCCTGGCTATCGCCATCGGCCTGCTGGTCGACGGGTCGATCGTGGTGGTGGAAAATATCGTCGAACGGCTCGGCCGGGCGCACGAGGAGGGAACCCCGCGCCTCAACCTCGTCTATCAGGCGGCAAGCGAAGTCATCGTGCCGGTCTCGGCCGGGATCGCCATCATTGCGCTGGTCTTCCTGCCGCTGCTGTCATTGCAGGGGCTTGAAGGCAAATTGTTCGCGCCGGTTGCGCTTACCATCGTCTTCGCGCTCGCCGGTTCGCTGCTGCTCGCGCTCACCCTGGTCCCCGTGCTTGCATCCTTCGGTCTCAAAAGCGGCCATCATGGCGAGCCGTGGCTGATGCGCCAGCTCGGCCCTCGCTATTGGGGGCTTCTCGACGGCGCCTTCGCGCGCAAGCGGGTGGTCTACGGGCTGTCGGCGGCGGGGCTTGTCATCGCCGGCATCGCTTATGGCGCGGTCGGCAAGACCTTCATGCCGACGATGGATGAAGGGTCGATCATCGTCCAGCTCACCAAGCTGCCCTCCATCGATCTCGACCAGTCGGTCAAGGGCGACATGGCCGCGCAGCGCGCGCTGATGCGCGTTCCGGAAGTGCAGGACGTGATCGCGCGCGTCGGATCGGACGAAATCGGCCTCGATCCGATGAGCCCCAATGAAACCGACAGCTTCGTTCGTCTGAAGCCGCGCTCCGAATGGCGCGGCGACAAGGATCTCATCGTCGAGGACATGCGCAAGGCGATGGCGGGCCTGCCCGGCATCGAGCCGAGCTTCACTCAGCCGATCGAGATGCGCGTTTCCGAAATGCTGACCGGCGCGCGCGGCGATCTTGCCGTCAAGATCTTCGGGCCGGATCTGGCGATGCTCGGCGAACTGGCGGATCAGGTGCAGCAGATATTGTCGAACGTCGATGGCGCCTCCGAAGTGCTGACCGTCGCCAATGACCGCGTCGATTATCTCCAGCTCGGCATCGACCGCGCCGCCGCCGGGCGCTTCGGGATGCCGGTCGACCGCATACAGGATGCGCTGCGCGCGCAGGTCGAAGGCGCCCATGTCGGTATCGTCGCCGATGGCCAGAAGCGCGTGCCGATCGTCATCCGCGGCGACGAGGCGCTGCGCACCGATCCCGCCCGTTTTGCCGATCTGCAATTGCATACGCCGACCGGCATTATCGCGCGGGTCAGCGACATGGCGCGGATCGAGCGGACCGAGGGGCCGGTCAAGCTCGACCATGAGAACGGGTCGCGCTTCGCGCTGGTGCAGGCGTTCGTCTCCGGGCGCGATCTGGTCGGCTATGTCGACGAAGCGAAAGCCGAGGTCGGCGCGAAGGTCAAACTGCCCGCCGGCTACAGCATCGTCTGGGGTGGGCAGTTCGAGAACCAGCAGCGCGCCTCGGCCCGGCTGGCGGTCGTGATTCCGATTGCGCTGCTGCTGATCTTCTTCGTTCTGCTGGCAACGCTGCGCTCGATGCGCGCCTCCGTGCTCATCCTTGTCAACATTCCGTTCGCCATGGTGGGCGGGATCGTCTCGCTCTGGGCTTCGGGAGAATATCTGTCGGTTCCAGCGTCGGTGGGATTTATCGCCCTGCTTGGCATCGCGGTGCTCAACGGGCTGGTCATGGTAACCTATTTCCGCCAGCTCCGGGCCGATGGGCGAAGCATGGCCGAGACGGTACGGATCGGCGCTGAACGCCGCCTTCGTCCCGTGCTGATGACCGCCAGTATCACGGCCTTCGGCCTTGTGCCGCTGCTGTTCGCGAGCGGCCCGGGATCGGAGATCCAGAGGCCGCTCGCCATCGTCGTGATCGGCGGTCTGATCACCTCCACCCTGCTGACGCTCATTCTGCTGCCAATCCTGTTCGAGCGTTTCGGTGAAAGCGCGGGAGAAACCGACAATGGCTGACATCCTCCTGACCTTCCATTGCGCGTCGCATGACGCCGATAGCGTGACCGACGCACTCCGCGCCGCCTGCGACGCGCCGATCCATATCGCCGAGCAGGCCGTGCGCGGCTGGGACTTCGGCGACGCCAGCACGGCGGAACGGGTTTCGGGACTGTTGCGGCGCAGCGCGCTGGAACTGATTGTCGATGAGGGCGCCCTGGGCGCGCTGGTAGGCGCGGTCACGCAATCGAAACGGTCGCTGCCGGTGCGGTGGCATACCGTCCCGGTTTCAGCCCGGGGGAGAATCGTATGAGATCGCCGATTGTCCTCGGGGCGTTTCTCGCATTGCTCACGCCCGCCGGGGTTCTTGCCCAGCGCGCCGATTTGCCGCCGGTCGAAAAGGTTGCCGAAGCGCTGGACAATCATCCGAGCGTGGCGGCCGCGCGGGCACGGGTGGACGCCGCCCGTGCCGACCGCGACATGCTGGCCAAAGGAAGCCATGAGATTGCGGTTGCCGGCAGCTATGTTCGCCGGAGCGTCGATCGCGAAGGCGGCTATGACGAATTCGATGCCACAATCAGCCGCCCGTTCCGTCTGCCGGGCAAAGCCGCGCTCGACCGCGAGGCGGGCGCTCTGGGCATAGAGGTCGCGGAAAACCGGATGGAGGATGCAAGGCATCAGGCGGCCTTGCTGCTGTCCGGCTATTGGAACGACTGGCTGGTCGCCGGCGGGCTGTATCGAAACGACCTTGTCACGGTGCGCTGGCTGGAAAAGGAGCTGTCCGCGCTGCGGCGGCGCGTTGCCCTGCGCGATGCGGCGGCGCTCGATGTCGATCAGGCGACAGCGGCGCTGGCTCAAGCTCAGGCCCAGGTCGCGACCTCGCTTGCGGCGCGCGAACAGGCGCGCGTGGCGCTGGCCGCTAACTTCCCCGAAATACCGCTGCCTGCCGAGCCGCCGGAAACAGCCGTGCCGGCGCTTCCACCGCAGGGGCTGGCCGCGATGCGGGATCTGGTGATCGAACGCAGCCATGAAATCCGCGCTGCGGATCGCGAAGCGCAGCGGCTGGCGGTTGTCGCGCGGCGCATTCGCGCGGACCGGATCGCCGATCCTTCCTTCGGCGTCCGGCTGTTCAGCGAGCGCAGCGGCATGGAACAGGGCGCGGGAATAGTCATGTCGATGCCGTTGGGGGGCGGCCACAGACGCGCGGCGGCGGACCGGGCCTCTGCCGAAGGCAATGCCGCACAGCTTGAGCATATGTCCGTCCAGCGGACGGTGACGGCCATTGCCGATGCGGATCTGTCCAATGCCACCTTGCGGCTCGAAGCATGGAAAAGCGCCGACCTGTCAGCGCAAAGCGCCGGCGACGCGCTTGCCAGAACCGAGCGTGGCTACCAGCTTGGTCAGATAGACCTTGCCGATTTGCTCTATGCCCGCCGCCAGGCCAATGAAGCGCGCCGGTCCGAGATCATGGCGCGATCGGAAGCGGCCCGCGCGCTGCTCAGGCTGGAGATCGATTCCCACAGTCTGTGGGTACATCATGATGACGATGGCGGTTGACGTCGCATCACGCGCGGGCGCGCACCAGCCAGGCTTTCGCCGCCATGTGAACACCTTCACCGTCGCGATTGCGCTCGAACAGTTCGACAAGGCTACGGTGAATGGCCGCGCGCGTGTCTTCCCCGCTTGCCCGGACGATATCGCCAATCTGCATCCCATCGAGCACGAAGCGGGTGGCGCTCTCGGGATCGCTGCCGGGACCGCCGACGCGCTGATCGCCATTCCAGGCGTCGAATGCAATGTCGGAGAAACCGGCGCTTTGCAGAAGATCGGTTACATAGTCCTGTTCGCCCAGCGCAAAGGGACCAGGCTCGCGCGGTTGCGGCGCGGGGAAGTCGATATGCCGGCGGATCGTGGCCATGACATTGCGTTGCCACGGATTGTCGGTGATCGGCGCCCACACCGCGATGTCGAGCCGTCCACCGGCGCGCAGCATCCGGCGCAGATTGGCGAAGGCGCGATAGGGTTTGGGAAAGAACATCGTGCCGAAGCGGGAGAACAGCCGGTCGAAGGGAGCTTCTTCGGGCATGGCCGTCGCCGCGTCGCCCTGAACAAAGCGGATATTGGCAAGGCCGGTGCGCCGCGCCCGCTCGCTGGCGGCCGCCACCAGATCGGGCGATAGATCGAGGCCAAGGGCCAGCCCGGTGTTGCCAACCGCGGCGGCGATCCTTCTGGTCGTCCAGCCTCCGCCGCATCCGATATCGACTACCCTTTCCCCGGCGGCATAGGCGGCCCGGGCGAGCAGCGCTTCGCCGATCGGCTCGATCATGCTCTCGAAACGGTCGAGTTGGCCGAGCCAGCGCGCGCCGGCTTCACCCGCCCAGTCGTGCGCGGCCAGCGCTTCGCTGTTCCCGCCGGAATTGTTCATCATAGCCCTCCCAGTATCATATCAATCGAAATCCGCCCACGACGCAGAGGGCGGTGAGCGGCCAATCGACATGGCCGGTCACGAAACCGGAGCCGAGGACGGTGCATTGGACAAGTCCCAGCCACCGCCGATCGCCTTGTACACCGCCACCAGTTGCACAGCAGTTGTGGCATGCGCGCGGACATAGGCGGTTTCAGCCTCGTGCAGGAGGCGCTGGGCCGCCAGCAACTCCACCCGCGCGATATCGCCGGCAGCAAAACGTGCCTCGGCATGACCGAGGCTCCGACGTGAGGCATCCAGCGCCGCTTGCCGACGCGCCACTGTATCAAGGCCGGCGTTATAATCGCCCAATGCGCGCTCGGCATCTCCCAGTGCGGTCAATACGGCCTGCTCATAGCCCAGCGCCGCCTGCCGTTGAACGGCCTTACGGGCGCGTATCTCCGCGCGCACGCGGCCGCCGTCGAACAATCGCCACGAAATGAGTGGCAGGATCGAGAAGCGGGCGCTGGACCCGTCGAACCATTCGCCTGTGCTGAGCGCCTGGAACCCGCCGCCGGCCCCGATGGACAGCTTGGGAAACAGTTCCGCCGTCGCCAAGCCGATGTCGGCGGTGCTGGCGGCCAGTTGGCGTTCAGCAGCCAGAACATCGGGGCGGCGGCGCAATATGTCGGCCCGTTCCCCCACTGGCAGCGCCGGCAAAGCCAGCGCCGGCGCGGCGGTATCGAGCAGCTTGAGTTCCCGTTCCGGCGGTGCGCCGAGCAGGACACCAAGGCCGAGCACCGCTCCGCGCTGCCGCGCCTCTATACCCGGCAACAGGGCATTGGCCGCGGCCCACTGTTCATGGGCGGCGTCCACATCGGCACCGGACACATCGCCGAGCGCGGCGCGGCTGCGTGTGAGCTCCAACGTCTGCTGAAACGTCGCGACTGCCGCTCGCTGCGCGCGCAATTCCTCTCCGGCGCCGGTCGCCTCAAACCATGTGCGGGCGACTTCGGCGGCGATCCTCATGCGCACGCCCTGCGCTTCGGCTTGCGTGGCCTGCAACCGGGTGCTCGCGCCTTCCAGCGCCCGCCGGTTGGCGCCGAACAGGTCCACTTCCCAGCTCGCGTCGAAACCGGCATCATAGATCGTCTGCGACGCCTCGAGGCCGGGAATGGTGCCGATCGGCAGCGGCCCGTTTTCGCTTTGCCGGCGCCGGTTCACGCTGGCGCCCGCGGCAACAGTGGGCAGTTGCCGGCCAGCGGCGCGATCCCGCAGGGCGCGCGCTTCGTCGATCCGCGCGGCGGCCTGGCGGATATCGAGATTTTGCGCCAGTGCGGTGTCGACCAGTCTCTCCAGTTCAGGATCGCCGAGCGTGGACCACCAGCGGGCAAGCTCGGCTGGCGCGGAAGCCTGGTCAACTGGCCGCGTCCAGCCGCCGCCCGTGTCAACGGCAGGCGGCGCGCGATAGTCGGGGCCGACGACGCAGGCCGTCAACGAGGCGCAGCCGGCTATCACTAGTGCGGCGCGCGACCGTCGATGGGGGGTGGATATCATTGCAGCCGTCCTCGAACGAAAATGGTGGCCATGGTGAGCGATACCAACGCGATCAACGCCAATGGCCAAAGGCTCGCCAGAATATCGCCGGGCGTCATCGCTTTCAGAAAGCTGCCTTCGACGATGATCAGGAAATGGGTCAGTGGAATCGCCTGAGCCAGCCATTGCAGCAGCATGGGCATGTTCTCGACCGGCGTGGCGAAGCCCGACATCAGAACGGATGGCACGCCGATGGCGAAGGCGCCAAGGATGGCCTGCTGCTGGGTCGCGCTGATCGCGGAAATCATCAGGCCGATGCCCACCACCGACAGGATGAACAGAATGAGGCTGACAAGCAGCAGCCCAAACGAGCCGTTGAACGGTATCTGGAACGGCCCCGCTGCGGCCGCCATCATCAATAGCCCGAGCATGGTGCCGATGACCAGCGCCGGCAGGGATTTGGATATGATGATTTCCGGCGTAGAGGTTGGCGACACCAGCAATTGATCGAAGGTTCCCAGTTCGCGCTCACGGGCGATCGATAGCGAGGTTATGAGCAGCGCACTGAAGAACGCCAATATGCCGGAGAGGCCGGGCACGATGAACCAGCGGTAGGTCAGATTGGGATTGAACCAGTTGCGCACCGCCACCGGCGTTGCCGGCCCGGTGCCGGCATTTGCCTCCGCGCCGACTTCGGCGGCGATGGCGGAGAGATAGCTGGCGGTGATCTGCCCTGAATTGCTGCGCCGGCCATCGACCAGCAGCTGGACGCGGCCAGTGTCGCCGGCAGCGATTGCGCGCGAAAAGTCCGGCTGGATATCGAGCGCCGCGATGACCTTGCCCTGGTCGATAAGGCGCCGCAGCTCCTGGCTGTCGGTCACGCGATGCACCTGGGTGATGAAGTCGGCCCGATCGAGCCGTGTCACCAGTTCATGGGACCAGCGGCCCGCATCCTGATTATGTACGGCGATATCGATATTGCGCACTTCCAGCGTGGCGGCAAAGGCGAACACCAGCAGTTGCAGCAGCGGCGGCACGAACACGATCATGCGGCTGCGCGGGTCGCGCAGGATGCTCAGCACTTCCTTGATGAACTGCGCTCGCAATCGGGTGATAGAGAGATAGCCATTGTGCCGCGCCATGGCTCGTCACTCCAGATTCTTGCGCGTGGCGCGTTTTGCCAGCAGGAAAAGCAGCAGGCCGATGACAGCCATCGCCAGCAGGTTCGGCAACAGGATCGCCCAGATGTCTCCGGCCAGAAAGACGGTTTTCAGCGAAGCGACGAAATAGCGCGCCGGGATCAGCCAGGTGATGGCCCGGATCGGCGCGGGCATGGCGTCGATCTCATAGAGGAAGCCCGACAGCATGAAGGCCGGCAGAAAGCCCGAAAACAACGCGATCTGAGCGGCCAGGAACTGGTTGCGGGTGACGGAGGAGATCAGCAGCCCCTGGCCCAGCGCCGGCACCATGAAAGTGGCCGAAAGCAGCAGGAGCGCGGCCAGCGATCCGCGCAGCGGCACGCCGAACACGAACACCGCCAACGTCGTCGCGCC
>NZ_BCUA01000120.1 GCF_001591045.1 Sphingopyxis granuli NBRC 100800
CGGTGCGACCGCGCTGGCGGTCTTCGTGTTCGGCGTGCCGCTGCGCGGATCGCTGGCGGCGCTCCTGCTGCTTTCGGCCACCTTCATGGTGCCGGCGCTGGGTCAGGGACTGCTGATTTCGTCTGTCACCCGCAACCAGTTCCTGGCCGCGCAGATCGCCTTGTTCTCCGGCTTTCTGCCGGCCTTCATGCTGTCGGGCTTTCTCTATGAGATCGACGCGATGCCCGCGCCGATCCGGGCCATCACCTGGGCGATACCGGCGCGTTATTTCGTGTCTTCGCTGAAAACCGTCTTTCTGACCGGAGACATCTGGGCCGTCTTCGTGCCGAACCTGTTGGCGATGGGCGCAATCGGCATCCTGTTTTTCCTTCTGGCAAAGCGCGCCACGCGCAAGAACCTGGAGTGAGCGGCGATGGCGCGACCCGATAGCTATTTCAGTTTCACCCGGCTGCGAGCCCAGTTCGTCAAGGAAGTGCTGAGCATCCTGCGCGATCCGCGCAGCCGCATGGTGGTGTTCATGCCGCCGCTGCTGCAACTGCTGGTGTTCGCCTTCGCCGCAACGCTCGAAGTGCGCAATGTCGATATTGCCGTGCACAATCAGGATGCGGGCCGCTGGTCGCATGAACTGATCACGCGGCTCGATCGGGCCGACTTCATTACCCAAGTCTATCGCGTGACCGACAGTCAGGAACTGGGACGCCTGATCGACCAGGGCAAGGTGATCGCGGCGATCGATATCCAACCGGACTTTTCGCGCGCAATCGCTGCCGGAGACAGCGGTCGCGTTCAGATGCTGATCGACGGCCGGCGCAGCAATTCAGGACAGATCACCGCCAGTTATCTCTCCGCCATCGCCGCCGAAGTCGGCGCGGAGGCCAACCCCGGCACAGGTCCTGCGACGCCGGTGGCGGTGCGCAACTGGTTCAATCCCAATCTGACCTATCGCTGGTTCATCGTGCCCGGCCTCTCGGGCATCCTGGCGTTCTTCAGCGCGCTGCTCATAACCTCGCTGTCGATCGCCCGTGAACGCGAACTGGGAACCTTCGACCAGTTGCTGGTGTCGCCAACCTCCACGCTGGAAATCATCCTGTCCAAATCCTTGCCGGCGCTAGTTATCGGCACCATGCTCGGACTTCTGATGATGGCGGCTGCTGCGGGACCGTTCCGGATTCCGTTCAACGGGTCGTTCGCGCTGCTGTTTGTCAGCCTGGTCCTGTTCATCCTGTCGGTGGTGGGCATCGGCCTGATGATTTCGGCGATCAGCGCGACCCAGCAGCAAGCCATCCTTGGCGCCTTCGCGATCGGCGTGCCATCCGTCCTGATGTCGGGCTTTGCCACGCCGGTCGAGAACATGCCCATGCTGCTGCAATGGCTGGCGCAGGCGATTCCGCTCACCCATTTCCTGATCATCGTCGAAGGCAGCTTTCTGAAAGCCATGGCGCCCGGCGACATATTTGCCAGCCTCTGGCCATTGGCGCTGATCGCCCTGGTGTCGCTCACCATGGCCACCATCTTCGTTCGAGGACGCCTGCAATGATACGCATCCCCCATCGGTGGCCGCACCTTGCGGCGGTGATAGTCGGCTGCACCTCGTTGACGGCCTGTGTCGTCGGCCCCGACTATCGCGCGCCACCGTCCGTTGATACCGGCAGCGGCTGGACCCGGCCGGTCGCGGCAGACTCCGCGCCAACCGGCCTTACCCGCTGGTGGAGGGCCCTGGGCGATCCCGAACTGGAGAGGCTGGTCGATACCGCACTGGCGCAAAATCTGGATATCCGTCAAGCTGCCGCGCGGATCGACGAGGCGCGCGCGCTGCGAGACCGCGCCGCTGGCCGGCAACTGCCCACGGTTTCTGCTGGCGCCAGTGTGAACCAGCGTCGGCAAAGCGAGAACGGCCCGCTGCCCGTTGGGTCCATTCCCAGCCTCGATGCGTCTCAGACGATCTACGAAGCCGGCTTCGACGCGGCCTGGGAACTCGACCTGTTCGGCGCCAACCGGCGGGCGCTGGAAGGCGCGAACGCCCGCTTGCAGGCGACCGAAGCGGAGGCGCAGGGCGTGCGTATGCGGATCGCGGCCGAAGTCGCACGCGCATGGTTCGAGGCGACCGGCGCCAGAGAAGAATTACGCGCGCAGCGGGCGACGGTGGCGACGCTGCACCAAACGCTGGAACTCATGCGCGGACGCGCTGCGCTCGGCGATGTTGCCGGTGCCGACGTGGACGCAGCCCATGAACGCTGGGCCGCCGCCAACGCCCTGCTGCCGGGCATAGAGGCACGGCAGCGCGGGGCGGTGCTCGGCCTTGGTGTCCTGCTCGGCTCACCGCCGGAACGTGAACTCAAGCTGCTCGATGCCACCGCGTCGTCTCTCATACTGCCGGCGCTGCCCGTGGGGGAACGTGCCGATATATTGCGGCGTCGCCCCGATGTTCTGGCTGCCGAACGGCGCCTCGCCTCCAGCACCGCCGAGATCGGCGTGGCGACCGCCGAACTGTTTCCCAGGCTCTCTATCGCAGCGGGCGGCGGATTTCAGGCGCTTAGCACGGGCGACTGGTTCGACGCCTCCAGCACCCGCTACTCGATCCTGCCGCTCATTTCCTGGCGCTTGTTCGACGGCGGCCGCGTACGTGCGGAGATACGCGCGCGGGAGGCCGTTCAGCGGCAGGCCGCGCTGGGCTATGAACAGGCCGTCCTGGCCGCATTGGGCGACGCGGAGCGCGCCTTGAGCGACTATGACGCCGGACGCGATGCGCTCGCGCGTCGTCAAACGGCGCTCGAGGCTTCACGCCGGAGTTTCAGCCACGCCGAGGCTCGTTTTGCCGCCGGCGATATCGCGCGGATTGAACTGCTTGCGGCCGAGCGCCTCCTGCACGAAGCTGAAACCGCCTGTGCCCGCGCGCATGCCACAACGGCGGTGCAACTGGTGGCGTTGTACAAGGCGATCGGTGGGGGCTGGGACTTGCCCGATGCGCCGACTTCCAAACACGTTTCAATTGGTGCCACAGTGGGAGAAGGGCAATGAATGACGCTGACGGGAACAGCAAGGAACCTGCCGCGCACGACTGGGCGGGTGAAGCGGGCACACGCTGGCTTGCCCAGCTCGATCGTTTCGAGAGCATGATCGAACCGATCGGCGAAGCGCTGCTCGCGCGAGCAGCCTATGTTGCCGGGGAGAAGGTGGTCGATATCGGCTGCGGCGGCGGCTGGACGACGAGGCGGATCGCCGAAAGGACGGGCAACACGGGATTGGCGCTCGGCCTCGACATATCGCCCGAACTGGTGGCGGCGGCAACGGATCGGGCGCAGCGCGCCGGTCTTGCCAACATCCGCTTCGAACAAGGCGACGCCGCGACGGCCATGCCTGAAGAAGCCCCCTTCGACCGGCTGCATTCCCGCTTCGGCACGATGTTCTTTCCCGATCCCTATGCCGCCTTCGCCAATCTGCGCCGAATGCTGCGTGCTAGTGGAAGGCTCGACATCGCGGTGTGGGCGCCGATCGCCGACAATCCGTGGCAGCGCAATGTCATGGCCGCAATCCGTCGGCATATCGACCTGCCCACGCCGCAGCCGCGCGAGCCTGGTCCGTTCGCGCTGGGTGAGCAGGACTATGTGACCGATCTTCTGCGAAGCGCCGGTTTCTCCAACATATCGTTCGACGCCTGGACCGGGGATCAGCGCGTCGGCGGACCCGGCAGCGATCCCGAGAGCGCCACCCGCTTCGTGCTCGACGGCATGCAGGTCGGCGATCTCGTCCGGGCGAGCGGGAACGACACGCGCGTGGCCGTTCACCGCAGCCTCGTCCAACTGTTCGAGCGCAATTGCGATGATGAAGGTGTTCGCATGGGCGCGAAAGCCTGGCTGGTGAGCGCCCGCGCGTGACCTGGCGTCAACCGCCATCCTCATCGTGAACCACCCACAGGCTATGTGAGTCGATCTCCAGCTTGAGCAGGGCGCGGGCCGCTTCCGATCGCGCCATGATCTCCGACCGGCGCGCTTCTCCCGCCTGACGGCGGGCATAGAGCAGGTCGCCAAGGTCGATCTGGCCGAGCTGGTAGCCACGTTCGGTTCGGACCAGCGCGTTGGCGGCGCTTTGCGCTGACAGATCCGTGTTTTTCCACGCCTCCAGCCGCAAGGTGGCGCTGGACAGATCGGCGTCCGCGATGGCCCTCACGGTCCGCTGGACGGACATATGCTCAAGCTGCGCGGCATTGCCTTCCGCAAAAGCCCGGTCCGCCGCCGCGCGCCTGTGGCCGCCGCCCAGCGGCATCGACATGACGACCCCCGCGCCCTGCTCCATGCCGCTCCGCTCACTGAACAGCCGGACGCCGAAGGACGGATCGGCAATCCGGTCCGCGCGAACACGCCGCGCGACGACCGCCAGCCGCTGTGCCTCACGCTCGGCGGCGCGGATTTCATGGCTGCGTTCGATCACCAGATCCCGCATCGCCGCAAGCCTCTGCGGCGGCACCATCGCAACGGAGGTTTCCGGCGGCTCGGTGGGAAGCGGTATCTCTGGAAAATTCGCGGCAAGCGCCACACGCGCCTGTTCGCGCGCCGCGAGCGAGTTCGCGGCCTGGGCCTGGGCCTGGGCCAGCGCCGCCATGGCCTGATCGACATCGATCGCCGCCGCATCGCGCAACGCCACGCGCCGGCGCAGCGCGGACAGCTCCTTTTCCAGCCAGCGCACCGTATCGAGGTCGTTGCGATACAGCGCACCGGCAACCAGCCAATCGTTCCAATAGCCGGAGAGCAGCAAAGCCGTCTGATGCCGGGCATCCTCCATCCGGTTTTCCGCGACCTCTATGCCCAGAGCGCCGGCCTCGCGATCGAGCGCCGCCTTGCCCGGCAGACGGAACGGACGGGCGATCGTGGCGTCGAACTCGTCGTAGCCGCCTTCCCTGTCCACGCTGCGGCGAACATAGCTGCCGGTAACGGCAATTTCATGGGTTCCCTTCGCCAGCATGTCGCGGTCGGCACGGGCTGCGTCCACCCGTGCCCGCGCGGCCGCTACGGCCGGATGATTGTCCAGCGCTTCGGCAACCTTTTCGCTCGGCGGCAAATCGGCGCGCTGGGCCAGAACCGCGGCGGGCGTGAGCAACGCGACAAGCGCCCCTAGGAAAAGCGGCGATCTCATGCGATCCTCCCCTGGGCTGACACCGGGACTACGTGCCAGCGCACTGGCAGCGACCGCTTCGATTGCGTGACCGCGTCAACCAGTGTCCCCAGGACGTCCTCATCGACAATCAGTTCCAGCGCGCTGCGGCGTAGCAGACCCGACACCCGTTCCGCCGTGCTGGCGTCGCCGAAGTCCCAGCCGCGCACGGCCTGCTCGGCGATATGGATCGGCGCGTTGCAGGCGGCGCGGAGTGCGTCGGTCACGCTATCGGCGTCATGCGAGGCGCAATGGAAGGTCAGCAGGATGTCAGCCATTGTCGGTTTCTCCCGCGCTTTCGCCGAAACGCTCGAACAGGATCGGCAGCAGGATGAGCGTCAGCAGGGTGGAGGTGATGAGGCCGCCGATCACGACGATGGCGAGGGGGCGCTGAATCTCCGATCCGGGGCCGGTCGCAAACAGCAGCGGCACAAGGCCGAAGGCCGTGATGCTGGCGGTCATCAGGACGGGGCGCAGGCGGCGCTCGGCGCCGATGCGCACCGTTTCGGCCATGCTCCGCCCATCGGCCCGGAGCTGGCGGAAATAGGTGACCATGACCAGCCCGTTGAGCACCGCGATGCCAAGCAGCGCGATAAAGCCCACCGAGGCGGGGACTGACAGATATTCGCCGCTAGCCCAGAGCGAGACGATCCCGCCCACCATGGCGAAGGGAATGTTGACAAGGATGAGCACGGATGCACGCAGGGAGCGCAGCGTCCCTAAGAGAACGAAGAAGATCAGCAGCAGCGCGATGGGAATGACGAGCGCCAGCCGGGCCGAAGCGCGCTGCTGGTTTTCGAACTGTCCGCCCCAGACGATGCTGTAGCCGGAAGGCAGTTTGACCTTCGCGCCGACCTCGGCCTTCGCTTCATCGACATAGCCGACCAGATCGCGCCCGGAGACGAACGCCTGCACCAGCGCGAAGCGCGACCCGTTCTCATGGTCAAGCTTGACCGGCCCCTCTGTCCGCTCGATCCGCGCCATGTCGCTGACCCGGGCGACAATTCCGGCGGGCGTGTGCAATTGCAGATCGGTAAAGCGGGCGGGATCGGCGCGCAGCGTCTCATCGCCGCGAATGACGATCGGCACGCGCTTCTGGCCATCGGCGACGACGCCGACATGGACGCCTTCGATCTGCGCGCGCAACGCATCCTGTATCTGGTCGACCGGCATGCCGAAGCGCCCGGCGGCGGCGCGGTCGATGTCGAGCTGGAGATAGTCTACGCTGTCATTGGCGACGGTCAGCACTTCGGATGCGCCATCGACGTTTGACAGAATCTCCTGCACCTGACCCGCGAGATCGCCCAGCGTCGCCAGATCCGGCCCGAAAATCTTGACGGCAAGATCGCCGCGCGCACCGGTCAGCATTTCGGAAACCCGCATCTCGATCGGCTGGGTGAAACTCGGCTCGATGCCGGGCAGGCCTGCCATCGCCTTGCGCATATCCTCGACGATGAGATCCTTGTCGCCGCGCCATTCGGAGCGCGGCTTCAGGCGGACGAAGCTGTCGGTCTCATTGGGGCTCATCGGATCAAGTCCGATTTCGTCCGATCCGACGCGCGCGATCACGTCCTGCACTTCCGGCACGCGCATCAATGCGCGCTGCGCGGCCATGTCGCCCTGAACCGACTGGTCAAGATCGATGGAGGGCAGCTTGGTGAGCTGGACGATGATAGAGCCTTCATCCATCGTCGGCATGAAGGTCTTGCCGACCGCGCCATAGGCGATGCCGGCGATGACCAGCCCTGCCGCCGATAGTCCATAAACCAGCCGCTTGCGCGCGAAGGCGCCATCGAGGAGACCCCGGTAGCGGGGACCAAGCTGGCGCATCAGCCACGGCTCACCATGATGGCCGCTTTTCAGGCCGAAGGATGCAAGCACCGGAACGAGCGTGAGCGCGAGCAGGAGCGAGCCGGCCAGCGCAAAGACGATGGTGAGCGCAACCGGCGCGAACAATTTGCCTTCAAGGCCCTGCAGCGACAGCAGCGGCAGGAACACCAGTGCGATGATGGCGATACCGGCCGAGACCGGCACGATGACTTCACTTGCCGCCTGATAGACGAGGTTGAGGCGCGGGGTTCCCTCCTCGTGTGCCCGGCCGAGCCGTTCGACGATATTTTCCACCACCACGATCGACCCGTCGACCAGCAGGCCGATGGCGATGGCAAGACCGCCAAGGCTCATGAGATTGGCCGAAAGGCCCATGCCCTGCATGAAGAGGAAGGTGATGAGCGCCGCCAGCGGCAGAGTGGCGGCGACAATCGCCGCCGCACGCCAGTCGCCAAGGAACAGGATGAGCAGCACGACGACAAGGACGGCCGCTTCGAGCAAGGCTTTCTCGACCGTGCCGACGGCGCGCGCGATCAGGTCGGAGCGGTCGTAAAAAACATCGACATGGGTGCCTGTGGGCAATGTGCTTTCGATTTCCGCAAGGCGGGTGCGGACACCATCCACCACCTGCCGCGCATCGGCGCCGCGCAGGGCGATCACCAGCCCCTGAACCGCTTCGGCCTGACCGTTTTTGCTGACCGCGCCATAGCGCGTCAGGCTGCCGGTTCCGACCGTCGCCAGATCGCCCAGCCGAACGATGCGGTCGTTGCGGCTTTGAACCACCAGTTGCTGTAGATCCTCGACCGACCGGATTGCGCCGACCGCGCGCACGATCAGCGATTCCTCGCCGCTTTTCAGCCGTCCCGCGCCATCGTTACGGTTGCCGCTTTCAATCGCCGTCTGGATGTCCGCGATCGAGAGGCCTGCCGCCGCAAGCGCAACGGGATCGGGGCGGACTTCGAAGGTTCGCACAAAGCCGCCCAGCGCGTTCACATCGGCGACGCCCGGCACGGTGCGAAGCGCGGGGCGGATGGTCCAGTCGAGCAGTTCACGCTTTTGCTGAAGCGAGAGCGGTCCCTCGATTGTGAACATGTAAATGTCCGAAAGCGGTGTGGAAATCGGGG
>NZ_BCUA01000121.1 GCF_001591045.1 Sphingopyxis granuli NBRC 100800
CCGATCAGGTCCGGGGTCGCAATGACGGAGTGGGGCAATCCAAAGTCATCAGAGTCTAGAGCGCGTTCGGCTTTGATGGAATCAAAACCGGCACTCTAGATTCTTGTTTTACCGTGTTTTCCGAGTCGTCAGGTGTTTCCACCTGACTTGAAAACACTCTAGCTTTCGCGGGGATGACGTTTCCCTGTTTTCGCCGGGCGACGTCTATTCGCTCTTTACCAGCGCCCCGCCCTTCACCACCGCCGCGACATGTTCCAGCCGCGTCACGTCGGCCAGCGGGTCGCCGTCGACCGCGATGATGTCGGCATAGCGGCCGACCGCAATCGCGCCGACGTCGCCGGTCATTCCCAGCGCCTCGGCGCCGTTGACGGTCGCGGCGCGGATCGCCTGCAGCGGGGTCATGCCCCATTCGACCATCTTCGCGAACTGCTTGCCATTGTCGCCGTGGGGGTAGACCCCCGCATCGGTGCCGAAGATCATCCGCACCCCTGCCTTGACCGCGCGCTGGAAGGTCTGGCGCTGCGCGAGGCCGATCGCCTTCTCCTTGTCGAGGCTTTCCTGCTCGGTGCCGTTGGCGGTGCCGGTCGCGAGGATATAATCGTCGTTGTAGATATCCATGTCGAACCAGGTCTTGTGCTCGACCGCGAGTCGGATCGCCTCGTCGCTCGCCAGGCTGCAATGCTCGATCGTGTCGATTCCGGCGCGGATCGCGGTCTTGATCCCGTCGTCGCCATGCGCGTGCGCCGCGACCTTCAGCCCCAGCATATGCGCCTCGTCGGCGATCGCCTTCATCTCGTCGAAGGTGAGTTGCTGCGCGCCGACGCTGTCGCCGAGCGAAAAGACGCCGCCGGTCGCGCAGATCTTGATCGCGCGGGCGCCATATTTGTGCAGCCAGCGCACCTTGGCGCGCGCTTCCTCGGGGCTGTCGACGATCGACGGCTGCTTGCGGTCCATCGACGGCGGCAGCCCGCCGCTGTCGCAATGTCCGCCGGTCGCGCCCAGCGCCCAGCCCGCGGGGATGATCCGCGGCCCGGTGATATGACCGCCCTCGATCGCCTGCTTGAGCCCGACATCGCCGAAATCGGCCGAGCCGAGGTTGCGGACGGTGGTGAAGCCGGCGTCGAGTATCTTCCTCGCATTGGCGACGCCGACGACGGTCCAGAAGCTGTCGGTGTAGCGCAGTCCCTGATAGCCGCCGACCTCTGCCAGCGAGGTCAGGTGGACGTGCATGTCGATCAGCCCGGGCAGCAGCGTGCGGTCGCCGAGGTCGATCTGCTTCACGTCGCTGCCCCAGCGCACGGTGCGCGCGTCGGCGATGTTCGCGATGCGGCCGTCGGCGCCGACGAAGATCGCGGGATGCTCGACCGTCCTGCCGGTCAGCACGTCGACATAGCGCGCGGCGGTGATCACCGTCTGTCCGCCATCGGCCTGCGCCGCGCTCGCGGCGAAGACCGCGCCCGCGCCCAAGGCGATTGCGCGCAGGAAACCGCCGAACTTCACACTGGATTGCATATCCGCCCCCGTTTTTGGTGCCCGCGACCCTGATGGCAAAAAGCGGCGCGGCAGGACAGCGGAAAAGGTCTCAGATCGAAATCTTGTGGCGCGCCAGATAATCATAATCGGCGCGGCACGCATCGGCGACCGCGCGCGCCGCGGGGTCGAGATCGGGCATCGGCTTGTCGGGCGCGCCGAAGCCGGTGCTCGCCGCGACCGCGTCGTACCAGTGCGACGCCCAGATGCCGTCGGTGTCGCGCAGCCCCGCCTGCCAATGCAGCATCGCCGGATCCCAGGCGATGCCGAGCGCTTCGCACAACCGGGCGAGCATATTGGCGGGATCGCGCAGGATATCGGCGCTGTCGACGACCGGCGGCGCATGGCCGAGCCGGTCGGCCTCGCGGTCGAAATATTCGACCTGCTTCGCGGTGCCGAGATGCTCGGGCCGCACCGCCTCGCGCTTTGCGGCATAGCTCGCGACGACGCGCGCCGGGTCGCGGATCAGGAAGGCATGGCGCAGCCCCGGCAGGTCGTGGTGCGCGACCGGGCCGACCATGTGATGCGCCATATGCTTCTGGTACCAGACGGCCTTCCCGGCGGGGCACGGCCCGGTCATGCTGCGCGCGACGCCGGTCCAGTCGCAATCCATGTCGGCGATCACCGCGTCGGCCATCGGCTGCGGATCGCCCGTCGCCTTCAGATAGGCGCCATAGAAGGGCTCGTCGGTGACGAAGGTGTCGGCACGGCTGCCGAAGCTGCGCATCATCGCGGTCGACAGGTTGCGCGGCCCCGACCACATGGCGATGCGGACGGTCGTCACGGCCGCCCCCGCTCCGCGATGTCGCGCTCGATCAGCTGCTTGTAGAGTTCCTGCAGGCGCTCGACCATCGGGCCCCTGCCCTCGGTCAGCCGGCGGCCGTCGACCGTGTGCGCCGGGACGACGCCGGCGAAGGTGCCGGTGACGAACGCCTCGTCGGCGCCATGGACGTCGGTGAGCGAAAAATTCTTCTCGAATACCGGGATGCCGTTTTCGCGGCAGATGCGGATGACGTTGCCGCGCGTGATGCCGCCGAGGCAATAGTCGCCGCTCGACGTCCACACCTCGCCCTTGCGGACGATGAAGAAATGGGTCGAGTTGCACGTCGCGACGAAGCCGTGCGGGTCGAGCATCAGCGCCTCGTCGGCGCCCGCCTGCGCCGCCTGGATGCAGGCGGTGATGCAGTTGAGCTTCGAATGCGAATTGAGCTTGGGGTCCTGCACCGCGGGGTCGCCGCGGCGGACGTGGACGGTGAAGAGCGAAAGCCCCGTCTCCACCGTCGCGGGCAGCGGGTCCTTGTGCTCGGCGATGATGACGATCGTCGCGGGCGAGATGACGACGCGCGGGTCCTGATAGGGCGTCGAGCGGATGCCGCGCGTCACCATCAGCCGGATGTGGCAGCCGTCCATGCCGTTGGCGTCGATCGTGTCGTAGAGCCGCCGCTCCAGTTCCGCGCGCGACAGGCCGATATCCATCGCGATCGCCTTCGCGCCTTCCCACAAGCGGTCGAGATGCTGGTCGAGGAAGGCCATGCGTCCCTTGTGGACGCGAATCCCTTCCCACACGCCGTCGCCAAGCATGAAACCGCTGTCGAACACCGATACGCTCGCCTCGGCGCGCGGGACGAGCGCGCCGTTGACGTTGATCAGGATCGCATCGTTGCGCGGGTCGGGGGCGAAGTCGTGGGTGCCATGTGCCATGCACGCGACGTTAGTCCGTTCGGCGCGACTGTCGAGGGTGATTGATCGGCGCCGGCAATCGGATAGGAAGGCCCGGGCTTGCCATGACCTTTCTCTCGCTCGGCCTCGTCGTCGGCGTCGTGCTGCTCAGCGGCTGACGCGCCCGGTTCCCGCAACCGCGAGCGCGCATCCGGCGCCGAGCAGCGTGCCGCCCACGACATCGCTCGTCCAGTGCACGCCGAGCATCACCCGCGACAGCGCGGTCAGCAGGATCGCGAGCGCCGCGAAACCGGCCGCCGCCGGACGCCAGCGCGGCGGGACGAGCAGCGCGAGCGCGATCACGATCGCCGCAACGCTCGTCGCATGACCGCTGGGATAGGACCAGTTCGACACCTGATCGAGGTGCGGGACAAGGTCGGGGCGCGGCCGGCCGTAGACAGTCTTCAGCAGGCTCGACGCCAGATTGGCGACGAGCGCCGCGCCGAACAGCCGCAGCGCCGCCTGCCTGTCCACCCAGCGCCAGAACGAAAGGCACAGGATGAGGACGAGAGCCCAGCGCGCGACGCCGCCGCCGAACCAGCTCACGCCTTGCAGAAAAGCGATCAGTGCGGGCGCCGCTATGCCCTCGCGCAGCGCCAATGCCTTCGACAGGCGTTCATCGACAGGGGCCAGAGCGCCGGTCGCGAAGCCGAGCAGCAGCGCGGCGGCGACCAGCAATGCGGCCCAAAAAAGCGAACTGCGCGCGGTCATCCCCGGCGCCTAAGCGACCGCGAAGCGCCGCGCAAGCGGGCGGTCAGGCGACCTTGCGGCCGAACGTCGGGCGGGGACGCAGGCCGGGCGTCGCGGCAGGCGCCTCGGGTTGGGGCGCCGGGCGATGGGCGAGATAGCGCGCGAGCGCCGCGTCGGCGTCGAACGCGTCGCCGCGCGGGGCGCCTTCGAGCGGATCGCGACCGCGCTCCGGCCTCGCGGACGCTGTCGGTTCCATTGCGGCCGCGGGGACCTGCCCGGCATGCGCCGCCTGCAGGTCGCCGACGAGCGAATCGAGGTCGCGCTTCTTCACGTCGAGCACCGATGCGGCAAGGCGGATCGTGCGCGTTCCGAACACGCCGCCTTCGACCTTGAAGTCGATGAAATTCTGCCGGTTCACCGGAATGAAGCCGTACATGCGGGTGACGAGCTGGCTGCGGCCGATGCTGCGGACCTGCGACCAGCGGAAGCGCTCCGACGACCAGCTTGTCGCGACGCGCACCCCGGCGGCGTCATATTCGAGCGCCACGCCGTCACCGAGCAGCCGCTTGATGCTCGACGCCGAAGCGAGCGGCCCCGCGACGATCAGGACGACGCCGAGAATGGCAAGCAGACCGCCGCCGAACAGCATCGGCAACCCCATCACCGGCAGGACGATCCCCGCCAGCGTTCCGATGACGAGCTTTCCGGTCCCGAACCTGATCGTGCGCATGGCCGTCCCCTTCGCCGGCCGGCATAGCGTGCAAAGCTTAAGAAATCGGCGACCTCAGATGTGCAGCGCGCGGCCCCAGGCGCCGAGGACGGCTTCGTGCATCGTCTCGCTGATCGTCGGGTGCGGGAAGACCGTGTGCATGAAATCCGCCTCGACCAGTTCGGCGGTCTTGCCGACGGTGTAACCCTGGATCATCTCGGTCACCTCGGCCCCGACCATATGCGCGCCGAGCAGTTCGCCCGTCTTCGCGTCGAAGACCGTCTTCACGAAGCCCTCGACCTCGCCCAATGCGATCGCCTTGCCGTTGCCGACGAAGGGGAAGTTGCCGACCTTCACCTCGTGCCCCGCTTCCTTCGCCTTCGCCTCGGTCAGGCCGACCGACGCAATCTGCGGGTGGCAGTAGGTACAGCCGGGGATGTTGCGCGCGTCCATCGGATGCGGGTGGACATCCTTGTTGCCCAGTTCCTGCGCGATCGCTTCGGCCGCGATCACGCCTTCGTGGCTCGCCTTGTGCGCGAGCCACGGCGGCGCGGTGACGTCGCCGATCGCCCACAGCCCCTTCACATTGGTGCGGCAATAAGGGTCGGTGTCGATATGCCCCTTGGTGGTCTTCACGCCGAGCGTGTCGAGGCCGACGCCCTCGGTATTGGGCAGGATGCCGATCGCGACGATCGCATGGCTGTAATCACCCGCCTGGACCTTGCCGTCCTTCGTCTTGATCTTTGCCGAGACGCCGTTGCCGGTCGCCTTCAGCTCCTCGACCCCGGCACCGGTCAGGATCGTCATGCCCTGTTTCTTCAGCGATTTTTCGAGGAAGCTCGACACGTCGGCATCCTCGACGGGGACGATGCGGTCGAGCATCTCGACCACGGTCACTTCGGCGCCCATGTCGTTGTAGAAGCTCGCGAACTCGATCCCGATCGCGCCCGACCCGATGACGAGCAGCTTCTTCGGCATTTCGGCCGGCGTCATCGCGTGGCGATAGGTCCAGATGCGCTTGCCGTCGGCGGGCGCGAAGGGCAGATCGCGCGCGCGGGCGCCGGTCGCGACGATGATGTGCTTCGCGGTCAGGGTTTCGCTGCCCTTTTCGCCCTTCACTTCCAGTTTCCCGGGCGCGGTGAGCTTGCCTTCGCCCATATGGACGGCGATCTTGTTCTTCTTCATCAGGTGCGTGACGCCCTGGTTGAGCTGCTTCGCAACCCCGCGGCTGCGCTTCACCACCGCGTCGAGATCGGCGCTGATGCTCGCCGCGGCGAGGCCGTAATCCTTGGCGTGCTGCATATAATGATAGATTTCGGCCGAGCGCAGCAGCGCCTTGGTCGGAATGCAGCCCCAGTTGAGGCAGATGCCGCCGAGATTCTCGCGCTCGACGATCGCGGTCTTCAGGCCCAGCTGCGCCGCGCGGATCGCCGCGACATAGCCGCCGGGCCCCGAACCGAGGACGATGAGATCGTAGTTGGTGTCAGCCATGTTACGCCACCAGTCCGAGCGGGTTTTCGACGATCTGCTTGAACGC
Source organism: Sphingopyxis granuli NBRC 100800 (assembly GCF_001591045.1). Classification (GTDB taxonomy): domain Bacteria; phylum Pseudomonadota; class Alphaproteobacteria; order Sphingomonadales; family Sphingomonadaceae; genus Sphingopyxis; species Sphingopyxis granuli. The sequence continues at coordinate 6,186 of NZ_BCUA01000121.1, forward strand.
CTGCATCAGTTGCGCGCCGTCGGCGCCGTCGATGGCGCGGTGGTCGAAGCTGCCCGTCGCCGACATCACCGTGGCGATGGCCAGCGCGTCGTCGACAATCCACGGCCGTTTCTCGCCTGCGCCGATCGCCATGATCATGCCCTGCGGCGGGTTGATCACCGCATCGAACTGGCTGATGCCGAACATGCCCATGTTGCTGATGCTCGCGGTGCCGCCCTGATATTCGTGGGGCTGGAGCTTGCCCTCCTTGGCGCGGCCCGCGAGTTCCTTCATCTCGGTCGAGATCTTGCTCACCGATTTCTCGTCGGCGCCGACGATGATCGGGGTGATGAGGCCGGCGGGGACGCTGACCGCGACCGAGATGTCGGCGCGGCTGTAGCTGATGAGCTGATCGCCGGCGAAGCTGACGTTGCACTTGGGCACCTGCACCAGCGCCTTGGCGAGCGCCTTGATGAGCAGGTCGTTGACGCTGAGCTTGACCCCCTGCGGCTCCAGCGCCGCGTTGAGCTCGCCGCGCAGTTTGAGCAGCCGGTCGAGCTGGATATCGACGGTCAGATAGATGTGCGGGATCGTCTGCTTCGCCTCGATCAGGCGGCGCGCGATCGTCTTGCGCATGTTGCTGAGCTTGTCGGCGGTATGCGGGATATCGGTTTCGAACGGTGCCGCCTGCTGCGGCGCAGCGGCCGGGGCCGGAGTCGCCGCGGCGGCTTGCGCCGGAGCGGCGGCGGTGGCGGGCGCGCCCTCGAGGTCGGCCTTGACGATGCGGCCGCCGGGGCCGCTGCCCTTGACCGCCGACAGGTCGATGCCCTTTTCAGCGGCGATGCGCCTGGCGAGCGGGCTGGCCTTGATCCTCTCCCCCTTATCCATTTGTCCTGATTCCGGATCGCGTCCGGGGGAAGGACCGTCCTTTTTCGCGGCGGTCGCCGAAGAGGAGGACGGCGCTTCGACGGGCTCAGCGCGAACGGGTTCAGGGGTGGGTGCAGAAGCAGCAGCAGGCGCCGGCGCGGCCTTCGCTGTGCTCGCATCCTCGCCCTCGCCCGCGATCACCGCGATCACCGTGCCGACCTTCACATTGTCGGTGCCCTCGGGAACGAGAATCTGCGCGATCGTGCCCTCGTCGATCGCCTCGAATTCCATCGTCGCCTTGTCGGTCTCGATCTCGGCGAGCAGGTCGCCCGACTGGACCGTGTCGCCCTCCTTGACCAGCCATTTGGCAAGCGTCCCCTCCTCCATCGTCGGCGAAAGGGCGGGCATTTTGAGTTCGATGGGCATCGTTGTTCTGGTTCCTGTCACTTGGGAGGCGAAGCCTGCCGTAACGGCTTTCCTCCTCGCCATACGCATTCGCCGGGTCAAGGTCCAGCGGGTGGAACTTGCGTTTCATACGAATGTGCCGCACTCTTCCAGTGGCAAAAGGCATAAGGGGTCGGGGGTATGCGGACCTATCTGGTGGTGATCGACGATAGCCCCGAAGCGACGCTGGCGCTGCGCTTTGCGGCGCGGCGCGCGGCGCGGACGGGCGGCGGGGTGATGGTGCTGGCCATCGTGCCGCCGCAGGATTTCCTCGCCTTCGGCAGCGCGCAGGCGACGATCGAGGCAGAGGCGCGCGAACAGGCGGAAGCGCTGGCATCGTCCGCCGCCGCCGCGATCGCGCAGGAAGCCAATATCTCGCCGCAGATCCTGATCAAATCGGGCAAGCCCGCCGAGGTGGTGCGCGAGGTGATCGGCGAAAGCGACGAGGTCGCGGCGCTGGTGCTCGCAACCGCCGCCAGCGGCGCGCCGGGCCCGCTCGTCACCCATTTCACCGGGCACGATGCGGGCACCCTGCCCTGCCCGGTGATGCTGGTCCCGGGCGGCATCGACATCGCGCGGCTCGACGCGCTGAGC
>NZ_BCUA01000122.1 GCF_001591045.1 Sphingopyxis granuli NBRC 100800
GCAGCGCGCTGGCGCTCGCCGCCGACGCGCCCGACGCGGGCGAGCTCGGCGCGCGCGAAGCCGCGGTCGCCGCCGACCCCGCCGACCATCAGGCGCGCTTCGATCTCGCGGCGGCGCAGATCGGCGCCGGACAGCGCGACGCGGCCGCCGACAATCTGCTCCACATCATCGCCGCCGACCGCGAATGGAACGAGGGCGCGGCGCGCGCGAAGCTGCTGTCGCTGTTCGAGGCGGTCGGGCTCGAAGACGCCTGGGTCGCGGCGCAGCGCCGCCGCCTGTCGCTGATCCTCTTCGGTTAGGCCGGACATGGACGAAACCGCGCCCCTCACCATCCAGCGGATCGCGATCTTTCCGCTGCCCGGTGCGGTGCTGTTCCCGGGGCTGCACCTGCCGCTCCACATCTTCGAGCCGCGCTACAAGGCGATGGTGCAGGAGGTGCTGGCGCGCGACCGGCAGATCGGGATGATCCAGCCGCGCCAGATCCCGGGCGAGGAGGATCGCGAACCCCCCGCGCTCTACGACATCGGCTGCGTCGGCCGCATCGTCGATGTCGAAGCGCTCGACGAGGGGCGCTTCAACCTCGTCCTCGAGGGCGTCGCGCGCTTTCGCATCCGCCGCGAGCTCGACGTCACCACCCCCTTTCGCCAGGTCGAGGCCGAGATCGAAGCCGAAGGCGAGGAGGAGGCGGTGCTGTCCAGCGTCGAACGCGCCAGCCTCGAGCGTGAGGCGAAGCGCTTCGCGCAGCGCCAGGGCTATGTCGTCGACTGGGATTCGGTCAGCCAGCTCGACGATGCGACGCTGGTCAACGGCATCGCGCAGGTCGCCCCCTTCGACGCCGCGGCGAAGCAGGCGCTGCTCGAGGTGACGCCGGTCGGCGCGCGCGCCGAACTGGTCATCCAGTTCATGCAATTCTTCGGCCGCTTCGACAGCGACGACGGCCGCGCGACGCTGCAATAGAGTGTTTTCAAGTCAGGCGGAACCGCCTGACGACTCGGAAAACGCAAAAAAAAAACAATCTGGAGTGACGGTTTTGATTGAATCAAAACCGGCACTCTAGCGGCTCAGCCCGCCGCCGCGTGGCGCGCGATGTCGGCGAGCGCGCGGCGCACGATGTGGCGGTCGCTTTCGCAAAGCCGCGGCCCCGCCTCGACAGGCAGGAGATGACGGCGGACGAGCGCCTCCTCGGCGGCAAGGCGGGCGTCGGTCCGGTGCGAGCCCCGCGCACCGGGCGCCAGCCGCCGCCGCGCGGACCACGCCGCGACGAGGCGGTCGGCGGCGGCATTGGCGAGGCGGTCGGCTGCCGCCCGTTCGGTCGCCGCCTCGGCCTGCGGGTCGGCGAGCCAGCCGTCGGCCCCCTCCCCCGCCAGTGCATCGAGCGAGAGCGAGACGCCCGCTCGTGCCGACCCGCCGCGCTGGCCTCCGCGCAGTCGCTGGCGCAGCGCCTGCAACTCGGCGCGGATCGGCCACGCCATATAGGTGGCGAAGCGCGCGCGCCGCGGATCGTAGCGCCCGATGGCGCAGTGCAGCGCGATCGCGCACGCCTGTTCGGCATCCTCAGCGACATCGGAAAGGCCATGGGCGCGGATGAAATAGCGGATGCGCGGCGCCGCAAGCGCCATCAGCCGGGCGAAGGCGCGGTCGACCCCGGCGCGGGTCCGCGGTCCGGGCGCGGCCTCCCCCTCGGTGCGCGCCGCGATCAGCGCCTCCGCCGCCCGTTCGATCGCCTCGCTCTTCGCCGACATGCGCCCCTCCCGGTAACGACTGCGTTACCGGCGGGATAGGACATCATGCTGAATCACGGCCTGCCGCGCGGCTAGGGGACAATACTTAGAACCGGATGACCTGACTTAAACCCGTTCGTGTCGAGCGGATAGACAGGAGTCCGTCCAAAGCCATCGCGCGCCAGCTTTCGCCCCGCCCGCTAAATCTCCGCCCCCGCGAGCAGGCGCGGCAGGTCGCCCGCCTCGCCGCGCGCCTCGTCCATGAAGAAGCGCTTGAGCAGCGGCATGCGCTGCACCGCGCCCAGCCCGGCGCGGCGGACGAGCGAGGCGGGGCGGCCGGGGATGCCGAACAGGCGGGTCAGCCCATCGGTCGCGAGGCTGACCATCAGATTGTCGAGACCGCGCCAGCGCTGGTAGCGCGCGAGCAGCGCCGCATCGCCGAGGTCGAGCCCGATCCGCGCCCCCTCGACCAGCACCTCGGTCAGCGCCGCGACGTCGCGCAGCCCGAGGTTGAGCCCCTGCCCCGCGATCGGATGGATGCCGTGCGCGGCGTCGCCGACGAGCGCGATCCGGTCGGCGACGATCCGCGCGCTGTGGTGGAAGCCGAGCGGATAGGTCATACGCGGCGCGACCAGTTCCATGTCGCCGAGAATGCCGCCGGCGCGCTTGCCCAGCTCGGCGAGGAAGCCGCGATCACCCAGCTTCGCAAAGGCGGGGCCGTCCTTTTCGGACACCGTCCACACGAAGGCCGAGCGATGGCGGCCCTGCTCGTCGTCGACAAGCGGCAGCAGCGCGAACGGACCCGAGGGAAAGAATATCTCGTGCGCGACCCGATCGTGCGGCTTCGTATGCGCGACCGCGCCGATCATCGCGTGATGATGATAGGACCAATTGGCGATGGTGAAGCCCGCCGCGTCGCGCGTCGGCGAGCGGCGTCCCTCGGCGACGATCAGCAGCGGCGCCGTCAGCCGCGTGCCGTCGGCGAGCGTCAGCGTCACGCCGTGCGCGTCGACCGCGCGGTCGGCCACCTTCGCCGGCATGAACAGCCGCACCAGCGGCGCATCGGCGAGCGCCGCCGCGAGCGCGAGGCGAAGCTGGCGATTCTCGACCATCGTGCCGAGCGCGGGGGCATCCTCGGCAGCGACGAAATCGAGTTCGCCCGCCTGCCCGCCGTCGCTGACCTTGATCGCGCGGATCGGACAGCCGTGCGCCGCCAGCCGGTCGGCGACACCGATCACCCCGAACATCTGCCACACCGCGCTCGCGATCGCCGAGGCGCGCCCGTCGAAGCCCGGCGCGATCGTCGCGACCGGGTCGGCGGGGTCGACGATCTGCGACGACAGGCCGTGATGGGCGAGGGCGAGGGCAAGGGCCTGGCCGACAAGGCCGCCGCCCGAGATCAGGACATCGCTGCGCAGGGGTTCGCTCATGCCTTTGCCCTAGACCGCAACGGCGCGATTGGGAAGCGGGCGCATTGCCCCCTTTTGCATCCTGCCTCCCCTCCCGCTTGCGGGAGGGGTCGGGGGTGGGCAGCGGCGGCGCAGAGGCCCACCCCGCTGCGAGTAGCGAGCAAGCTCGCAACTCTCGCTGCCCCACCCGCAGGCGGGAGGGAAACCGGTGGATGACACGAACGACGGCTTCCTACCCTCAAAAGCAGCCGCTTCAGCGATCCCTGTCCGTCCCGGACCGGCACTCGGCACTCGCCCCGCCCGGCGACACGCCCCGATTCCGTGCCGCGACCCCGCGCACCTCGCCGTGGGCTGCTTGACGGCGAGTCCGGCGCATGCGCATATCGCCGGAATTCACTCTGATGGGGACCGAAACCAGCATGGCCAGCCGCAAGCCCGTCGCCGCAAAGGCCGATTGGCGCACCCTTTTCAAGCAGAGCATCGCGCGATCGCTGGTGATCGCCGCCGCCGCCGCGCTCGCGCTGTTCACCCTGTTCCTCGCGCTCGCACTCCTCACCTACGACAGCACCGACGCGGCGCTCAACACCGCCGCGGGCGGCCACGCCGCCAACTGGATGGGCAGCACCGGCGCCTGGTTCGCCGACCTCGGCCTGTCGGTCGGCGGCGCGCCGATCGCGCTGCTCGTCCCGCTGTTCGGGTTGATCGCGTGGCGACTGTGGATCGGCGAACCGCAACCCTATTGGCCGCGCCAACTCGCCTATGGCTTCGCGGGCGTGCTGCTCGTCGGGCTGGGGATCGAGCTGTGGGCGCCCGCTTCGGGCGCGGCGCTTCCCGCCGGCTGGGGCGGACTGCTCGCGCTGATCGTCGGCGGCGCCGTCGCGCCGCTGTTCGATCAGGCGGGAGAGCCGGCGGCGGCGCTGATCCGCTTCGGCACCATCCTGCTGCTCGTCCTGCTCGGCCTGTGGCTCGCGTGGCGCGCGCTGCGGCTCGAAAAGGGCTGGCACCAGCGCTTCCGCCTGCCCGCGCCCGAGGGCGCCCGCGTCCTCGAACCGGCGCGGCTGAAGGAACCCGAGGCGAAGGCGCCGAACCTCGTCGAGCGCGTCATCCGCCCGCGCCCGCGCGCCGAACCGAGCGACCGCGCGCCGCCCGAGATCGCCGACCCCGCGCAGCGCTCGGCCCCGTCGAAGCCCAAGCCCAAGCCGCAGACCGAGCTGTTCACCCATTACCAGCTCCCCTCGCTCGACCTGCTCGCCCCGGCGCCCGAAGGCCCGACCGGCCAGGTCGACAAGGCGGGGCTCGAACGCAATGCGCGCCTGCTCGAATCGGTGCTCGAGGATTTTCAGGTCAAGGGCGTGATCACCGCGGTCCGCCCCGGCCCCGTCGTCACCATGTACGAGCTGGAGCCGGCGCCGGGCACCAAGGCGAGCCGCGTGTCGAACCTTGCCGACGACATCGCGCGCAACATGTCGGCGCTGTCGGCGCGCATCGCGCCGATCCCCGGGCGAACCGTGATCGGCATCGAACTGCCCAACGCGCACCGCGAATCGGTCGTGCTGTCGGAGATGATCGGCAGCGCGCTGTTTCAGGAGCAGACGGGATCGCTGCCGATCATCCTCGGCAAGAACATCAGCGGCGACCCGGTGATCGCCGACCTCGCGCCGATGCCGCACCTGCTGATCGCCGGCACCACCGGCTCGGGCAAGTCGGTCGGGCTGAACGCGATGATCCTGTCGCTGCTCTATCGGCTCGGCCCCGATCAGGTGAAGCTGATCATGATCGACCCGAAGATGCTGGAACTCAGCGTCTACGACGGCATCCCGCACCTGCTCGCACCCGTCGTCACCGAGCCCAAGAAGGCGATCCGCGCGCTCAAATGGGCGGTCGAGCAGATGGAGGACCGCTATCGGATGATGTCGTCGCTGTCGGTTCGCAACCTCGCGGGCTACAACGACAAGGTCCGCGCCGCGCTCGCCAAGGGCAAGTCGCTCGGGCGCCGCGTCCAGACCGGCTACGATCCCGACACCGGCCAGCCGGTCTATGAGGAGGAGACGCTCGACTATCAGCCGCTGCCGCAGATCGTCGTGGTGGTGGACGAACTCGCCGACCTGATGATGACCGCGGGCAAGGAGGTCGAGTTCCTGATCCAGCGCCTCGCGCAAAAGGCGCGCGCGGCGGGCATCCACCTGATCCTCGCGACGCAGCGTCCGTCGGTCGACGTCATCACCGGCGTCATCAAGGCGAACCTGCCGACGCGCATCAGCTTCAACGTCACCTCGAAGATCGACAGCCGCACCATCCTGGGCGAGGGCGGCGCCGAGCAATTGCTTGGCAAGGGCGACATGCTCTACGTCCCCGGCGGCAAGCAGATCACCCGCATCCACGGCCCCTTCGTCTCCGACGACGAGGTGCGCGCGGTCGCCGATCACTGGCGCGGCCAGGGGGCGCCCGACTATGTCGAGAGCGTCACCGAGGAGCCCGAGGACGGCGGCTTCGCGATGGAGGGCGCCCCGGCGGGCGGCGACAGCGCCGAGGACCGCATGTATGCGAAGGCATGCCAGATCGTCGCCGAGAGCCAGAAGGCCTCGACGAGCTGGCTGCAACGGCAATTGCGCATCGGCTACAACAGCGCGGCGCGGCTGATCGAGCGGATGGAGGAGGAAGGGCTGGTGAGCCCGCCCAACCATGTCGGGCGGCGCGACGTGCTGACCGACCAATATGGCCAGCCGCGATAGCGGAACACGGAACCGGAGCGCCCGCCCGCGATTTGAACGAATACCCCCACGTCATTGCGAGGAGCCGCAGGCGACGAAGCAATCTCCAGCAATCGGCAAGGCCGGACGACGGCAGGAGATTGCTTCGTCGCTACGCTCCTCGCAATGACGGCTGGAAGGCTGGACGCGGGGTTCAGGGCCGGTTCAAGGCCTTGCGTCCAGATAACGACCCGATTCACAGACCGATTCCATAATGACGAGAGCCCGATGACCGAACAGACCTTCCGCCGCCGCCTGACCCGCCTTGCCGCCTGGACGCTCGCGCCCGCGGCGGTCGCCGGCCTTGCCGCCGGCGCCCCGGCGCTTGCGCAGGCGTCGAGCACGCTGGCGGCGGTGCAGGCGCACCTCAAGTCGACCAGCTCGATGACCGCCGACTTCGTGCAGACCGACCGCAACGGCCAGCGGTTGTCCGGCGCGCTGACCCTCAAGCGCCCCGGCAAGATCCGCTTCCAGTATCAGAAGGGCGTGCCGATGCTGATCGTCGGCGACGGCAGCGCGCTGACGATGATCGATTACGAGGTGAAGCAGGTACAGCGCTGGCCGGTGAAGAATTCGCCGCTCGGCGCGCTGCTCGATCCCGACCGCGACCTGTCGAAATATGCGAAGGTGCTGCCGACCAACAGCAGCGACGTGCTGAGCGTCGAGGTCCACGATCCGAAGCGCCCCGAATATGGCACGATCACGATGGTGTTCATCCGCGACGCGGCGGCGCCGGCGGGGCTGCGCCTGCGCGGCTGGGTCGCGCTCGATTCGCAGAACAACCGCACCCGCATCGACCTCAGCAACCAGAAGTTCAACGTCGCGGTGGCCGATTCGGCCTTCCGCTGGACCGACCCGCGCCCGAAGAAGCGCGGCGGCCGCTGACGCGCACTCTTTCCGGTCCATCCCGCCCCCATCTGCCCATCGTCGCGCGGCACCGGCCCGCTTTCCCCACGGGAAGGCGGGCCGATGTTCGACGAGCGGCGTTCTGGCGCCGACGAACGGAAGGCACAGGCTGGCAGGGCGCCGTTTCGTTCAGCTTGGCGACAGGGAAAAGCGGCTATTCCAACCCTCGAAGGCGCCAACACGGCTCCCGGTTTTGGGTTTCCCCCTGTTGCCCCATCCGGATGGCCCGGCACCTTCTTTCAAGAGCGTGACGAACGCTGACCTTGAGCCCCCGTCCCACCGCCCCTGGGACGGGGGTTTATGTTTTTCCGGGCCATGGCTCTCGCTCTTCTTCGGGCTGCCCGGCATTGCGAACCGCATCCGCCCCCGATAGAGCCGCCGCATGACAAGCATCGCCTCCTGGAACATCAACAGCGTCCGCGCCCGCATCGGCATCGTCGAGAAGCTGCTGCGCGAAGAGGCGCCCGATGTCCTCTGCCTTCAGGAAACCAAGGTCGAATGCGGCCTCTTCCCCGCCGACATGTTCCGCCGGCTCGGCTACACCCACATCGTCACCAACGGCCAGCGCATGCACCACGGCGTCGCGATCGTCAGCCGGCTGCCGCTGACCGACGTGCGCAAATATGACTGGCAGGCGAATGGCGAGGCGCGCCACGTCGGGGTGACGCTGCCGTCGGGCGTGCGGGTCGACAATGTCTACATTCCCGCGGGCGGCGACATTCCCGACCGGACGCTCAACCCCAAGTTCGGGCAAAAGCTCGACTTCTTCGGCCGCATGACCGACTGGGCGGGCACGCTCGACCAGCCGACCGTGCTCACCGGCGATTTCAACGTCGCGCCGCTCGAAAGCGACGTGTGGAACCACAAGGCGCTGCTCGACGTCGTCAGCCACACCCCGATCGAGGTCGAGACGCTGGCGCGGCTGCAGGCGGCGTCGGACTGGGTCGATCTCGGCCGCCGCTTCATCGCCGCACCGACCCCGCTCTACACCTGGTGGAGCTACCGCGCGAAGGACTGGGCGGCGTCGAACCGCGGCCGCCGGCTCGACCATATGTGGGTGACGCCCGACCTCGGCGACCGCGCGCAGGCGCACCGCGTCGTCCAGCCGGCGCGAAGCTGGGAGCGGCCGTCGGACCATATTCCGCTGATCACGGAGTTCGCCTTTTGAGCGACGCCGCCGCCGCGGGCGCGCGCCGCGCCGCGCGCGCGATCGACGCGCTGCGCCGCGGCTGGCCGCTGC
>NZ_BCUA01000123.1 GCF_001591045.1 Sphingopyxis granuli NBRC 100800
CTGAACCCCCACACGCCTTAACATAATGACATCGGCTGGGTTCGTCACCCGCGAGCGGCGAAGCCGCGCGGCAATCCAGAGTCTCGTAAACCGCCCTGGATTGCTTCCCCCGGATCAGGTCCGGGGTCGCAATGACGAAGCGGGTCAATCCAACGTCATGACGCTCCCGATTCTTGTTTTGCCGTGTTTTCCGACTCGTCAGGTGATTCCACCTGACCTGAAAACACTCCAGCGCGCATCGTCGCTGCGAGATCGCCCGGTCTCTCCCCTCCCCCCAGGCAGGGGTGACGATAAGCGCGACCGGAAATTGCGTTTTCCGACCGCCGTTCGCTTGCAAACTTGCGCGGGCGGCTTAAGTGATCCGCATGACTCGGCCCCGCACGCTTTATGAGAAAATCTGGGATGCGCATGTCGTCGAACGGCGCCCCGACGGCACCTGCCTGATCTTCATCGACCGCCACCTCGTCCATGAAGTCACCAGCCCGCAGGCCTTCGCCGGGCTTCGGGCCGCGGGGCGCAAGGTGCGGCGGCCCGACCTGACGCTCGCGGTTCCCGACCACAATCTGCCGACGACCGCCCGCAGGGACGCGGCCGGTCACCGCCTGCCGATCGCCGACCCCGAGAGCGCGGCGCAGCTCGCCGCGCTGGAGAAGAACGCGCCCGAGTTCGGTATCCGCTATATCGACGCGGTCGCGCCCGAGCAGGGCATCGTCCATGTCGTCGGGCCCGAGCAGGGTTTCTCGCTGCCCGGCACGACGATCGTCTGCGGCGACAGCCACACCGCGTGCCACGGCGGCATCGGCGCGCTCGCCTTCGGCATCGGGACGAGCGAGGTCGAGCATGTGCTCGCGACCCAGACGCTGCTCCTCCAGCCGTCGAAGACGATGGAAGTGCGCGTCGAGGGCGCCGTCGGCCCCGGCGTCAGCGCCAAGGATATCATCCTCCACATCACCGGCACGATCGGCGCCGCGGGCGGCACCGGCCACGTCATCGAATATACCGGCAGCGCGATCCGCGCGCTGTCGATCGAGGGCCGGCTGACGATCAGCAACATGGCGATCGAGGGCGGCGCGCGCGCCGGGCTGATCGCGCCCGACGAGACGACCTTCGCCTATCTGAAGGGCCGCCCCTATGCACCGAAGGGCGCCGGCTGGGATGCGGCGGTCGAATATTGGAAGAGCCTCGCGACCGATCCGGGCGCGACCTACGACAAGATCGTCGTGATCGACGCGGCGGACATCGCGCCGAGCGTCACCTGGGGCACCAGCCCCGAGGACGTCGTGCCGATCACCGGCATCGTTCCCGACCCGGCGAGCTTCGCCGACCCGTCGAAACAGGCCGCCGCCGCCAAGAGCCTCGCCTACATGGGGCTCGAACCCGGCACCCGCATGCAGGACGTACCCATCGAGAATATCTTCATCGGCAGTTGCACCAACAGCCGCATCGAGGACATGCGCGCCGCCGCCGCGGTCATCAAGGGCCGCACGAAGGCCGACAATGTCAAATGGGCGATCGTCGTCCCCGGATCGGGGCTGGTGAAAGCGCAGGCCGAGGCCGAGGGGCTCGACCGCATCTTCCTCGACGCGGGGCTCGAATGGCGCGAGCCGGGCTGTTCGGCCTGCCTCGCGATGAACCCCGACAAGGTGCCCGCCGGCGAGCGCTGCGCATCGACCAGCAACCGCAATTTCGTCGGCCGTCAGGGCCCGGGCGCGCGCACGCATCTGGTCAGCCCGGCGATGGCTGCGGCGGCGGCGGTGACGGGCAAGCTCACCGATGTCAGGGAGCTGATGCGATGACAGGGCGGTCCCATTCGGGTTCACGCGAAGACGCAAAGACGCGAAGGGAGAAAGGCCGCACCCATGGCTGATGTGGAAGCCATCGCGGCACAGGCGATCGATTGCGGATTTCATATCCATTGCGATCTGGGACCCGGTCTGCTTGAAACGGTATACGAACAAGTGCTCGCCGCCAGCCTCGCTCGGGCGGGTTTGAAGGTCGAGCGGCAGAAACCCGTCAGTTTCACGTTTGACGGAATGCATTTTGCCGACGGTTTTCGTATCGATCTGTTGGTGGAAGACCAGTTGATCGTCGAGATCAAATCTGTCGAAGCCTTGTCCAAGGCACATGGGAAACAAATGTTGACCTATCTACGCTTGATGCAACAGCCCGTCGGGCTGCTGATGAATTTTGGCGGCGCAACCTTCAAGGAAGGAATCCGCCGTATCGTCAACAATCATACGGCCTTCGCGTCTTCGCGTCTTCGCGTGAACCAAATCGGCGTTGCCGCTGGAGGTCATGCATGACTCCGCTGGACAAGGTCGAGGGCCGTGCGATTCCGCTGGGGCTCAAGAATGTCGATACCGACGTCATCATCCCGGCGCACTGGCTGAAGACCACCAGCCGCGAGGGCATGGGGCGCGGCGCGTTCGAGACGCTGCGCGCCGACCCCGACAATCTGTTCGACCGCCCCGAATACAAGGGCGCGCCGATCCTGATCGCCGGCGACAATTTCGGATGCGGGTCGAGCCGCGAGCATGCCGCCTGGGCGCTGGGCGATCTGGGCATCCGCGTCGTCATCGCGCCTTCCTATTCGGACATCTTCTCGGGCAATGCGGTCAAGAACGGCATCCTTCCGGTCGTGCTGCCGCAGCCGGCGATCGATCGGCTGATGGAGGTCGCCGCGACCGACCCGGTGCACGTCGACCTCGACACGCAGACGGTGACGACGCCCTTCCAGGACCGCTTTTCCTTCGACATCGACCCGTTCCGCAAGATGTGCCTGCTCCACGGTCTCGACGAAATCTCGTTGACCGAAAAGAGCGGCGCCGCGATCGATATCTATGAGCAAAGACTGGACGAAGATCGTCCGTGGCTGCGTCCCGCGACGATCGACGCCCGATAAAGATAAAGCAGAGGAGATGATGAGGATGAAGGCTCTCTTGTCGACCGCCACCGGCGGTCCCGAAACGCTCGTGCTCGGCGATCTGCCGCGCCCCACCGCCGGCAAGGGCCAGATCGTCATCGACGTGAAGGCCTGCGCGGTCAATTTCCCTGACGTTCTGATCATCGAGGATAAATATCAGTTCCGTCCCGAACGCCCCTTCGCGCCCGGCGGCGAGGTGGCGGGGATCGTCGCCGAAGTCGGCGAGGGCGTGACCGAATTCAAGGTCGGCGACCGCGTTCTGGCCGGTTGCGGCAACGGCGGCATGTCCGAAGCGGTCGCGGTCGGGGTCCACAATGTCTATCACCTGCCCGAAGGCCATGACTTCACCGAAGGCGCGGCGCTGCTGATGACCTATGGCACCAGCATCCACGCGCTGGTCGACCGCGGCCACATCAAGGAGGGCGACACGCTGCTCGTTCTCGGCGCGTCGGGCGGGGTCGGCATCGCGGCGGTCGAACTCGGCAAGGCGTTCGGCGCGCGGGTCGTCGCCGGCGTATCGAGCGAGGCGAAGGCCGACATCGCGCGGCAGGCGGGCGCCGACGAGGTGGTCGTCTATGGCTATCAGCCGTTCGACAAGGATGCCTCGAAGGCGCTGGCGAACACGTTCAAGGAAGCCGTCGGCCCGAACGGCGCCAACGTCATCTACGACGCGGTCGGGGGCGATTATGCCGAACCCGCGCTGCGCTCGATCGCATGGGAGGGCCGCTATCTGGTCGTCGGCTTCCCCGCCGGCATTCCGCGCCTGCCGCTGAACCTGACGCTGCTCAAGAGCTGCGACGTCGCCGGCGTCTTCTGGGGCGCGTTCGTCGCCCGCGAGCCCGAACGCAACCGCGCCAATATCGCGCGGCTGTTCCAGCTTTGGGAGCAGGGCAAGATCAAGCCCCGCGTCACCGAAACCTTCGCGCTGGCCGACGGCGGCAAGGCGATCGCCAGGCTCGGCGACCGCAGCGCGGTCGGCAAGCTGGTCGTGACGATCTGAAATACCGGCCCGATCCCGCGCTGACCGCCGCCCTGCACGCGCTCGCCGCGCCCGCCGGGCGGCTGGAGGTGCGCGTCACCCCCGGCGCCAGCCGCGACGAGGTGAAGCTGACGGACGGCGTCGTGCAGCTTCGCGTCACCGCCCCGCCCGCCGACGGCGCCGCGAACGACGCGGTGCTGCGCCTGCTCGCCGCCGCGCTGGACCGGCCGCGCCGCGACCTGACCCTGGTGCGCGGCGCGGGCGCGCGGATCAAGCTGGTCGCCATTGCGGCGCGCTGAGCCGCCGGGCCGTCGCCGGTCGCCCCCGTCCGTTAACCCTTTGTCAGCGCCTCTCGCCTATCCTGCCGGAGCGTGACCATCGTGCGCAGGGCAGAAAAGCATGGCAACTCGCCGTCCGACGAGGGACTCATATGCCGCGAGCATCGCGAACATTTCGCGCACCCGCCGCGCGCAGCTCGTCGCCGAGTTCGAGGGCGACCTGGGCATCGACCACAAGGAACGCGCCCGCCTCGCCTATGAGGAGAAGCGGTGGCGGGTGATCAAGACGATCATCGTCTGGACCATCGCGCTGATGTTCTTCGCCATCGCCTGCCACAAGCTGTGGCTGATGGGCCAGCAGGTCGACCGCCCCTTCTCCGACCTCGACCCGATCCGGGGCCTGTTGGGCGGATAGGGCCAGAGAGCGCCATTCTGGACGGGGTTACCAAAATTTGGTAACGTGCCCGTCATGGCAGCGAAGAACACATCGGTCGCACTTGGCGAACCCTTCATCGAATTTGCCCGCCGCAAGGTCGAATCGGGCCAGTTTGCGACAACCAGCGAGGTCGTGCGCGAAGCGATGCGGCGCTATATCGCATATGATGACCGCGTCGAGGCGTTACGGCGCGAAATTCAGAAGGGCATCGACAGTGGCCCGCCCCGCCCGTTCGACTGGGACAGCTTCATGGAACGAAAGTTCGGCCCCGAAAGCGATGCGTAACATCACCGTCCGCCCCGCGGCGGAGGCCGATATCGACAATGCCGCCGACTACACCATCGAACAATGGGGCATCGAGCAGGCCCGCCACTATATCGGCGATATCCGCCGCGCCATCGAACGCCTCGCGATGGACGGACTACGCCACCCGAAAGAGGCGGACGTGCTTCCGGGCCTGAGACGGGCGCGGAGCGGACATCATTTCATATTCTACCTGATCGACGACGAGCAGGTCGATGTGATCCGCGTACTACACGAACGGCGCGATGCAACGAGGCAACTGAAGGGTTGAGCGCAGGGAGTGGCGCGATTGCCTGCAATCCGCCAACCGCCCTCCCCGCGCCTCCTCAATACACCCGCGCCTTCGGCTCGATATAGGCGACGTCGTCGGACAGCGTATATTCGTGGACCGGGCGATAATCGAGCGTCACCTGGCCGCCCTTGCCGCCCCAGCCGTCGAACCAGCTGATCGTGTGCTTCATCCAGTTCGCGTCGTCGCGGTTCGGGAAATCCTCGTGCGCGTGGGCGCCGCGGCTTTCCTTGCGGTTGAACGCCGAATGCATCGTCACCGTCGCCTGCGCGATCAGATTGTCGAGCTCGAGCGTTTCGACGAGGTCGGTGTTCCAGATCAGGCTGCGGTCGCTGACATGGATGTCCTGCATCCGCGCATAGGTCTGCGCCAGCTTCTCCTTGCCTTCGGCCATCAGTTCGTCGGTGCGGAACACCGCCGCGTGCTGCGACATGGCGCGCTGCATCTCGACCCGGACCTGCGCCGTCGGCGAGCCGCCGCTGGCATTGCGGAAATGGTCGAGCCGGCCAAGCGCCAGATCGGCGCTGTCCTGCGGCAGCGGCGCCTGCGCCGCACCGGGCTTCAGCAGTTCCCTGAGGCGATGGCCGGTCGCGCGGCCGAAGACGACGAGGTCGATCAGGCTGTTCGAGCCGAGGCGGTTGGCGCCGTGGACCGACACGCACGCCGCTTCGCCGACCGCGAACAGGCCGGGGACGACCGCGTCGGGATCGCCGTCGCGCAGCGTCACCACCTCGCCATGATAGTTGGTCGGAATGCCGCCCATATTGTAATGGACGGTCGGCACCACGGGGAGCGGCTGGCGGGTCAGGTCGACGCCCGCGAAGATCTTGCCGCTTTCGGTGATGCCCGGCAGGCGTTCGTGCAGCACCTTCGGATCGATGTGATCGAGGTGCAGATAGATATGGTCGTTGTGCGGACCGACGCCGCGGCCCTCGCGGATTTCGAGCGCCATCGACCGCGACACGACGTCGCGCGACGCGAGGTCCTTCGCCGAGGGGGCATAGCGCTCCATGAAGCGCTCGCCCTCGCTATTGGTCAGATAGCCGCCCTCGCCGCGCGCGCCCTCGGTGATCAGCACGCCCGCGCCGTAGATGCCGGTCGGGTGGAACTGCACGAACTCCATGTCCTGGAGCGCGATACCGGCACGCAGCACCATGCCGCCGCCATCGCCGGTGCAGGTGTGCGCCGAAGTGGCGGTGAAATAACAGCGGCCATAGCCGCCGGTCGCGAGCACGACCGCCTGCGACCGGAAGCGGTGGATGCTGCCGTCCTCCAGGCACAGCGCGATCACGCCGCGGCACGCGCCGTCCTCCATGATCAGGTCGAGCGCGAAATATTCGACGAAGAAGTCCGCGTCATATTTCAGCGACTGCTGATAAAGCGCGTGGAGCATCGCGTGGCCGGTGCGGTCGGCCGCGGCGCAGGTGCGCTGCACCGGCGGGCCGGCGCCCATATTCTGCATGTGGCCGCCGAACGGGCGCTGATAGATGGTGCCGTCGGCGTTGCGGCTGAACGGCACGCCCGCATGTTCGAGTTCGTAGACCGCGGCCGGCGCCTCGCGCACCATATATTCGATCGCGTCCTGGTCGCCCAGCCAGTCCGACCCCTTGACGGTGTCGTACATGTGCCACTGCCAGTGGTCGGGCGTGTTGTTGCCGAGGCTGGCGGCGATGCCGCCCTGCGCCGCGACGGTGTGGCTGCGGGTCGGGAACACCTTGGTGATGCACGCGGTCCTGAGGCCGGCCTCCGCGCTGCCCATGGTGGCTCGCAGGCCCGATCCGCCGGCGCCGACGACGACGGTGTCGTAAGTGTGGTCGATGATCTTGTAGGCGTCGGTCATGCCCCAGCCCCCCCCATGGCGGCTCCGCCGGCAAAAACGATACGGGCGATGGCGAACAGGCCGTAGGCGGCGCCGCCGATCGCATAGAAATTCAGGACGACGAGCGCGAGCAGCCGCGTCGCCTCCCCATGCACATAGTCCTCGATCAGCACCTGAAGGCCGAGCCGCAGGTGCCAGAAGACGCTGACCACCATCAGCGCGAGCGCCAGCGCGACCGTGGGATTGGCGGCCCAGCGCAGCACCGCGCCATGCTCGCCGAGCGGCAGGCGCAGCAGCGAGACGAAGAGGAAGCCGACGAGCAGGACGTTGCCGAGCGCGGTCAGGCGCTGCTGCAGCCAGTGACCGGTGCCGTGATGCGCGGCGCCGAGCCCGCGCACGCGGCCGAGAGGCGTTCCGTTACCCATTGAGCGCCTCCTTGCAGAGATAGAGCCAGGTCGCGGCGGTCGCGAGCGGCGCGGCGACGATCACGATCGTCGACCAGAGCCGGTTCGTCCGAAGCTCGTAGCCCGCACCCGTGTCGAGCAGCAGGTGACGCAGGCCCGAGAAGAGGTGCTGGAAAAAGGCCCAGGTCAGGCCGATCAGCACGACCTTGCCGAGGATGTTGGTGATCTGGTGCACGGTGCCGCCATCGGGATCGTGCCAGACGCAGGCGATGAAGGCCGCATAGGCATCGGGTCCCGCCGCGAGCGCCCCGAGCCACCAGAGGAACATGCAGGCGCCGACGATCGCCAGCCCGTCGCCGCTGACGCGGTGGAGGATCGAGGTGGCCATGTGCGGCCCCCATTTATACACCTGAAGGTGCGGTGCGCGCGGTCGCGCGCCTGGTTGCTTGCCAGCCATATTGCAGCCCCGTCTTGTCAGACTCTATCCGGTCGGTGGGGGCCGGTTAAGCCTTCCTGCCGCGATATGCAATTGCTTAGAGCATGATGACATGAGTTGGGA
>NZ_BCUA01000124.1 GCF_001591045.1 Sphingopyxis granuli NBRC 100800
CCCGCCGCCGAAGCGGTGTTCGTCGCCGAGCGGCTCGGCGCCGAACTCGTCGCGATGGGATCGGCAGGCGCCAAGGCGATGGCGGTGGTGCAGGGGCAGGCCGACATCTACCTCCACACCGGCGGCCAGTATGAATGGGACAATTGCGCCCCCGCCGCGGTCGCCGCCGCCGCCGGGCTGCACGTCAGCCGCGTCGACGGGTCGCCGATCCGCTACAACAACCCCGATCCCTATCTGCCCGACCTGCTGATCTGCCGGAAGGAGCTGGCCGACGCAGTGCTGCGACTGGCAGCGGCATATCGACCCGCGCAGGGGTGAGGTCGCCATTGCCAGCCGGCACGCGCTCGCCTAGATCGGTTGCATCGAGAAACTGAAAACCGGGAGATATGCGATGACCGACCTGCCAGCCACCAACCTCGTCATGCTGACGCTGGTCAAGCCCGAGGGCGAGCTCGAAGTCTTTTTTGAGCGGCGCCCGATGCCCGAACCCAAAGCGCACGAGGTATTGGTGAAAGTGCTGGCGACGCCGATCAATCCGTCGGACCTCGGCCTGCTGTTCGGCGGGGCCGACATGACGACGGCACGCGCCGCGACCCGCGACGGCCTGCCGGTCGTCACCGCCGACATTCCGCCGCAGGGGATGCGCGCGATGGCGAGCCGCGTCGGCGACGCGCTGCCGATCGGCAACGAAGGCTGCGGCCTTGTGGTCAAGGCCGGCGATTCGCCGGAGGCGCAGGCGCTGCTCGGCCGGACGGTGGCGCTGCTCGGCGGCGAGATGTACGCCGAATATCGCTGCCTGCCCGTCCAGATGTGCATGCCGCTGCCCGACGGGACCGATCCGAAGGACGGGGCCTCCTGCTTCGTCAACCCGCTGACCAGCCTCGCCTTCACGGAGACGATGCGGATGGAGGGGCACAGCGCGATCGTCCACACCGCGGCGGCGTCGAACCTGGGCCAGATGCTGGTGAAGATCTGCGCGAAGGACGGCATTCCGCTCGTCAACATCGTGCGCAGCGCCGCGCAGGTCGAAATCCTGAAAGGGCTGGGTGCGAAGCATATCGTCAACAGCAGCGACGATGATTTCATGGACCGGCTGATCGCCGCGATCACCGAGACGGGCGCGACGCTCGGCTTCGACGCGATCGGCGGCGGCAAGCTGGCGGGACAGATATTGTCGGCGATGGAGGCCGCGGCGGTGAAGCGGATGACCAATTACAGCCGCTATGGCTCCGACAGCTTCAAGCAGGTCTATATCTATGGCGGGCTCGACATGGGGCCGACCGTGCTCAACCGCAGCTTCGGTTTCGCCTGGTCGCTCTCGGGCTTCCTGCTCACCCCCTTCATGCAGAAGGCCGGTGCCGAGGTCGTCGGCCGCATGCGCCAGCGCGTCGCGGACGAACTGACCACGACCTTCAAGAGCCACTACAGCCACGAAATCTCGCTGGTCGATACGCTGTCGCTCGATGCGGTCGCCGCCTATAACGCCAAGCGGACAGGCGAGAAATATCTGATCCGTCCGCACCGCTGATCCAGGGCAGCGTCGGCATGAACCCGCTCGTCATTGCGAGCGGCGAAGCCGCGTGGCAATCCGGAGCTTGTGGTAACCGCTCTGGATTGCTTCGCTCCGCTCGCAATGACGATGAAACGGAGCCGCCTTACCGCTTCATGCACTGACGCTTGTCGTCGCGCTTGTATTCGGTGCAGTTCCACAGCGCCTTCTCGAACGCCGCCTTGTCGTCGCGCAGATAGGAAAAGGTCATCGCCGCGCGCTGGATTTCGCTCATCGCGTCGGAATCGGGCTTCAGCACCGGGTTGGTCCAGCCCATGAACTTGCAATAGGGCCGGTCGCCGCACAGCCGCAGCGCCGTGGCCACGAAGCTTTCGGGCGCGGCGCGGTGGTCGAGCTGGACATAGAGGGCGTCGCGCCCCGCGCCGCCGCCGGAACCCGGAACGATCCGCGTCTCGCCGATCTCGGCCTTGGCATCGGCGCCCGCCAGTTCGACCGGCGCGATCAGCGCCGCCGCATGGAACGGGGACAGCGCGGCAAGCTTGGCAACCGGGCCGTCGCTTCCCGCGACGGCGCCGCGAAAGGCGCCGGGCGTGCCCCAATAGCCCGGCCAGCGGAAGAAGAGATGCGTATCGACGACCGCGATCTTTTCGAGGCTGTCGCTCCAATAGGGGCGGACCCAGTCGGTATGATAATGGGTGGCGAGCCCGACCTCGGGGTCGGTCGATCCCGACAGCATCCGGTCGGCGAGTGCGCGGGCGCGCGTCCATGCCGCATCGGAATAGCGGCGGTCGAGCGCCCCGTCGCAGGTGAAGGTGAACTGGCATCCGGTCGCCCGCTCCGATCCCTGGAACACGACGCCGCAGATCGACTTGGGAAAGGCGGGGTGGCGGACGCGGTTGATCACGACCTGTCCAACCGCGCGCTGGCCCTTGGCATCGTCGCCCGCCTCGTAGAGCATCGCCGAGGCAAGGCAGTCGCGCGCGCGGGCGCGATTGTCGCCGTTGCCGGGATAGACGAAGGGGCGCGCCGCCACGAAACCCTTCTTCACCAGCGGGATATGGGCGTTTTCGGTGCGTGCATCATCCTCGGTGAGGGGGGCGAGTTCGGTCGGCAGCACCGCGGGCACGACGTCGGGCGGCGGAGCGACGGGGTGCGGCCGGACGGCGGCGTCCGCGCCCGGCCCGCGCGCGCTGGCATGCAGGACGGCGACGATCGCGATCGCCGCCAGCAGGGCGAACAGCCATCCCGCGCCGTCGCGCCGCAAGGCCGGCGGATCGCGCTCGTCGCTGCCCGGCATGGCGGTGATCCTAGATTTCGGGCAGGAAATCGGGGACCGACAGGTAACGCTCGCCGGTGTCGTAGTTGAAACCGAGAATGCGCGCGCCCGCGGGCAGGTCGGGAAGCTTCTGGTGGATCGCGGCGAGCGTCGCGCCCGAGGAGATGCCGACGAGCAGGCCCTCCTCCGCCGCGGAGCGGAGCGCCCATTGCTTGGCATCCCCCGCATCGACCTGGATGACGCCGTCGAGCAGGTCGGTGTGCAGGTTGCGCGGGATGAAGCCGGCACCGAGGCCCTGGATCGGATGCGGACCCGGCTGGCCGCCCGAAATGACGGGCGACGCGGTCGGTTCGACCGCGAACACCTTCAGATCCGGCCAATGCTGTTTCAGCAGCTGGGCACAGCCGGTGATGTGGCCGCCGGTGCCGACGCCGGTGATCAGCGCGTCGATCGGCGAATCGGCGAAATCGGTCAGGATTTCCTGCGCCGTCGTGCGAAGGTGGACCTCGACGTTGGCGTCATTCTCGAACTGCTGGGGCATCCAGGCGCCGGGGGTCGTCTCGACCAGTTCGATCGCGCGTTCGATCGCGCCCTTCATGCCCTTTTCGCGCGGGGTCAGGTCGAAGGTCGCGCCATAAGCGAGCATCAGGCGCCGCCGCTCGATCGACATGCTTTCGGGCATGACGAGGATCAGCTTGTAGCCCTTGACCGCGGCGGCCATCGCCAGGCCGATGCCGGTGTTGCCCGACGTCGGCTCGACGATGGTGCCGCCTTGCTTCAGGCTGCCGTCACGCTCGGCTGCCTCGATCATCGCCAGCCCGATACGATCCTTGATCGACCCGCCGGGATTGCTGCGTTCCGACTTGATCCACACCTCCGCGTCGGGAAACAGTTTCGCGACGCGGATGTGCGGCGTGTTGCCGATGGTTTCGAGGATCGAATTGGCTTTCATCGTCTGTGTGCACTTTCCCTATGTTCGAAGCGGGGATCGCGACGGACCCGGTTCGGCCAGTCTCCCGAGCGGATCCAAAGCCTTTCGTCGGCCAGCGCGGGCGTCGGCGCAGGTTGTAACGAGGCCAGCAGATACTGTCCATAAGGCCAGTCCCCGAGCCCCGAGTCGGCATTGAGGTGACCGAAGGGACCGGCGTTGACGAAGCGCGCGTCCCATTGCCGCGACAGGCGCCACACGTGGGCGGTCTTCGCATAGGGATCGTTGTCGCTGGCGACGACGGTCATCGGGACGCGCGAGGTGAAGGCGGGCGCGTCGGCGAAGCCGGTCAGGCCGTGATCGTGCCGCAGGCGCGACAGGTCGGGCGGGGCGACGAGCAGCGCCCCCGCCAGCCGCGCGCGGGCCAGTCCGCCGGCAGCGGCGAACCAGTGGGCGAAGGCGTGGCAACCCAGGCTGTGCGCGGCGACCAGGATCGGTTCGTCGTCGGTGGCATCGGCGATCGCATGGTCGATCCGCTCGACCCATTCGCCCTTGTCCGGGGCATCCCAGCGGCCGAGGTCGATGCGCTCGCAGCGGGAGAATTTGCGCTCCCACAGGCTCTGCCAATGGGTGGGCCCGCTGTTGTTGAGGCCGGGGATGGTCAGGATCCGGTAGTGGATGGTGGCATTGTGCATGGCGGTTTCTCCATCGAGGGAAGAGGAAGCCGCGGTGACGGGTGTGCTCACCATAATTCAACTAAATAAATAGACAATAGCTTTTGGACGGAGCGAGGACCTTTTGCGACCAGCGGTGATGCGCTCAGCGCGCCGCCGGTTCGAACTGCGGCTTGAAGGTGCGCGCGTGGCGCAGTTCGGGGAACAGCCACGCCCAGATCGCGGTGACGCCGATCGCCGCCGCGCCCCCGACGACGACCGCGCCGATCGGGCCGAGCACCGCGGCCATCGCGCCCGCGCGCATCTCTCCAAGCTCGTTCGATGCCGAAATGGCGAGGCCCGACACGGCGCTCACGCGGCCGCGCATATGGTCGGGGGTGTTGAGCTGGATCAGCGTGCCGCGCACGAAGACCGAGAACATGTCCGCCGCGCCCATGACGATCAGCAGCAGCATCGAGAGCGCGAAGTTGGTCGACAGGCCGAACGCCACGGTGCCGGCACCGAACACCGCGACCGCCCACAGCATCTTGACCCCGACGTTGCGCTCGATCGGCCGGATCGCGAGCCCCAGCGCGACGATCGCCGCCCCGATCGCGGGCGCGGCGCGCAGGAAGCCCAGCCCCTCCGACCCGGCGTGCAGGATGTCGCGGGCGTAGACGGGCAGCATCGCGGTGGCGCCCGACAGGATCACCGCGAACAGGTCGAGGGTGATCGTGCCGAGCAGGAAGCGCTCCTTCCAGGTGAATTGCAGCCCGTCGACCATCTCGCGTAGCGGGTGGCCGCGCACCTCGGCGGGCGGCGGCAGCACGGGGCGCACCCGGCCGAGGGTGAGCGCCGACAGCGCGAGCAGCACCGCCGCGAAGACATAGACCGAGGCCGGATGCGCGGCGTAGATCAGCCCGCCTGCGGCGGGGCCGACGACCGCGGCCGACTGCCAGGCGATGCTGCTCATCGCGATGGCGCGCGGCAGCACCTCGATGGGGACGATATTGGGGGCGATCGCCGACATCGCCGGGCCGGAAAAGACGCGCGCCACGCCGTGCAGCGCGGCGAGCGCGAACAGCAGCGGCAGCGTCAGCCCTCCGGTCCAGGTGAACCAGCCGAGCGTTGCGGCGATGCCGATGTCGATCAGGTTGGAAAAGATCGCGACGCTGCGCCGCTCGAACCGGTCGGCCGCCCAGCCCGCGACCGGGGTCAGAATCGCCAGCGGCACGAACTGCACCAGTCCCAGCAGGCCGAGCTGGAACGACGCCTCGCGGATCGACATGCCGTAATCGGTGCGCGCGGTATCGTAGAGCTGATAGCCGATGACCACCACCATCGCCATCGTCGCCATCACCGCGGTGAAGCGTGCGAACCAGTAATATCGGTAATCGGCATAGCGCAGCGGGGAAGGGGCCCTGGCCGCGCCGTCTCCCGGCAACGCGGGCTCTTCGTCGGGCGGTGGTGCTATGGTGGCCATGGTCCCGCTCCTAGCCCGGCAATCCCGGCTGTCCAGAGGCGCGATGCTGTCGTTCGTCGATTATCGGGTGCCACGCGCGGGGGCGGATGCCAGAAGAGGCGCCATCGGAAAACAGGGAGATACCCGCATGAAACCCAGATTTGCCCACCTCGGCGGGGCCGCGATGGCGGTCGCGCTCCTCGTCCTGACCGCCTGCAACGCGTCGGGCGACGCATCGGGCGACGGGGCCGCCTCGACGCAGCAGGCGAAGAACTGGACCGAGTTCCGCGACAATTTCCTCGCCGGCTATTTCCCGCTCAATCCGAACTTCGCGGTCTATCAGGGCAAGCATGAATATGACGGGCAACTGCCCGACTGGTCGCCCGAAGGCATCCAGAAGCAGATCGCCTATCTCGAAAAGACGATCGCCGACGCCAGGGCATTCGACGCGCAGATGACCGATGCCGAGAAATTCGAGCGCGACTATCTGGTCCATGTGGCCGAGGGGCAGCTCTTCTTCCTGAAGGATGCGGACTTCCCGCACCGGAACCCGGCCTTCTACGTCGGCTCGCTCGATCCCAACGTCTATGTCTCGCGCCCCTATGCCGACGCTGCGACGCGGATGAAGGCGTTCATCGCCTATGCGCAGAAGGTCCCCGCCGCCGCGGAGCAGATCAAGGCGAACCTGACGCTTCCGCTGCCCGCGACCTTCGTCAAGTTCGGCACGGCGGGCTTCGGCGGCTTTGCCGACTATTATACCGGCGACGCCAAGAAGGCCTTTGCCGAGGTCAAGGATCCCGAACTCCAGAAGCAGTTCGACGACGCGGCGGCAAAGGCGGCGGCGGCGATGAAGGACCTTGCGGCCTATGTCGGCTCGAAGCCCGGCACCGCCGACGGCTGGGCGCTGGGGCCTGACCGGTTCGCGAAGATGCTGCTCGCCAACGAGGGGGTCGACACGCCGCTCGACGAACTCGAACGCATCGGCCAGGCCGACCTCAAGCGCAACCAGGACGCGCTCAAGGCCGCCTGCGCGACCTATGCCGCGGGCATGACGATCGCCGACTGCATGAAGAAGATGAACGCGGACAAGCCCGCCGACGGTCCGGTCGCCGAGGCGCGGCGGCAACTGCCCGCCCTGCGCGCCTTCCTCGTCGAAAAGGACCTCGTCACGATCCCCGGCACCGAACAGGCGCAGGTCGAGGAATCGCCGCCCTACAACCGGCAGAACAGCGCCTATATCGACATCCCCGGGCCGTATGAGAAAGGCCTGCCGTCGGTCTATTACATCTCGCCGCCCGACCCCGCGTGGGACAAGCAGACGCAGATGGATTTCGTGCCGGGCCGCAAGGACCTGATGTTCACCTCGGTCCACGAGGTGTGGCCGGGCCATTTCCTCAACTTCCTCCACTCGAACCGCGCCGAGAGCATCTTCGGCAAGTTGTTCGTCGGCTATGCCTTCGCCGAGGGCTGGGCGCACTATACCGAGGAGATGATGTGGGATGCCGGGCTGGGGGACGGCGACCCCGAAACGCATATCGGCCAGCTTTCGAACGCGCTGCTGCGCGATTGCCGCTATCTTTCGGCGATCGGCCTGCACACCAAGGGCATGACCGTCGCCGACTCCGAAAAGCTGTTCAAGGAACAATGCTGGCAGGATGAGGGCAACGCCCGGCAACAGGCGGCGCGCGGCACCTATGACCCGCTCTACCTCAACTACACGATGGGCAAGCTGATGATCCGCAAGCTGCGCGAGGACTGGACAGCCAAGAACGGGGGGGCGGGCGACCGGACCAAGTGGAAGGCCTTCCACGACCAGTTCCTGTCCTACGGCGGCCCGCCGATCCCGATGGTGCGCCAGGCGATGATGAAGGAAGACGCGCCGAAGGCGGTGTTCTAGAAAATCGTGCGTTAAATCTGCATCACCCTTTCTGCCGTTTGCCCTGAGCTTGTCGAAGCACCGTCCTTCTTCTTGCATCCCCGAAAGAAA
>NZ_BCUA01000125.1 GCF_001591045.1 Sphingopyxis granuli NBRC 100800
CCGAAGCCGTGCTCGGCATCGGCGGGGGTCGCGAGGTCGGCGCCGAGGTCGAACAATTCGTTCTGGATACGGGCCAGCATCGCCGCTTCGTCGCCGTCCGCGGGCAGCGCCGCGACCGCGATGCCGATCGCGCTGTTCGCTTCGTCGACATCGCCGACCGCCTGCATCAGCGGCGTCGACTTGGCGATGCGCGAGCCGTCGACGAGCCCCGTCGTGCCGCGGTCGCCGGTACGGGTGTAGATCTTGTTGAGCTTGACCATGGGATTCCTATGGAGAGCTCGGCACCGGCCCGCGCCCCCACCCGGCCTCCCAACGCCATGTTACGCTGTTTGGGAGGCCGGGTGGGGGCGTGAGCCGGTGCCGCATACGGGCGAAGCGCTCAGGAACCGGCCGCCGTCACACCGATGATGATGAGCAGGATGATGGTGATCGCCTGCCATTTTATGCGGGCCATCATCATCCGGTTCTGCATCACCTGATTGTCGTGGATCGCCCCTTCGGTCGTGGCGCGATGCCCCTGCGCGAAATAGATGAGACCCCGCGCGAGCGAGAAAAGGACGAGACCGGCCGCAACGACGACCGCGAGGACGAGCAGAATCTGCATTCCCCCTATTTAGGCCATCCGCAGCGAATATCCAGCGGGAAGGCGCCCGGCGCGCAAATCATTCGCCAGCGCGCCCCCGTCGACGCCCTTTTCGCGCAGCATCGCGAGCGTCGCGGCGCCGTCGCGCTTGGCGAGCCGCCGGCCGTCGGCGCCGCAGACGAGCGCATGGTGGCGATAGCGCGGCGTCGGCAGGGCGAGCAGCGCCTGAAGCAGCCGGTGAACGTCGGTCGATGCGATGAGGTCGGCGCCGCGCACGACGTGCGTCACCCCCATCGCGGCATCGTCGATCGTGCTCGCGAGATGATAGCTGGCCGGCGCGTCCTTGCGCGCGAGCACGACGTCGCCGTGCGCGGCCGGATCGGCGAGCCGCGCGCCCTGCCCCTCTTCCTCCCAGCGAAGCGAGCCCGCGAGCGCCGCGGCGCGCCGCATGTCGAGCCGCCAGCAATGCGGCTCGGCCGCCCGGCGCCGCTCGCGCTCGGCGGCGGTCAGGCGGCGGCAGGTGCCCGGATAAAGGGGGCCGGCGGGACCGTGCGGCGCCGCGAGGCTGGCGGCGATGTCGGCGCGGGTGCAGAAACAGGGATAGACGAGCCCGCGCGCCGCCAGATCGGCGAGCGCCGCGGCATAGGCGTCGAGATGCGCCGACTGGCGCACCGGCGCCCCGTCCCACGCCAGCCCGAGCCAGGCGAGGTCGGCGAGCGCCGCCGCGACATGGCTTTCGCGCGAGCGGCCGCCGTCGATGTCGTCGATACGGATCCGGAAGCGGCCGCCCGCCGCGCGCGCCGCATCGTGCGCGAGCAGCGCGCTGTAGGCGTGGCCGAGATGCAGCTCGCCGGTCGGGCTGGGGGCGAAGCGGGTCAGCATCGAACGGCGCCCTTATCCATATGCTGTGGCGAAACGACAGGGGACTTGCCACATATTGCGGCACATGCCCCCTTGACGTCGGATTCCGTTGCGTGATGTAATGCTGCTGTCACTCGGGAAAGGCAGTGGCGCGCCATCCCGCACCACAGGGGGTTGCGCAGCGAAGCCATGTTCCATCCCGATCTTGCCCGCCATCCCGATCATTGTCCCGCGCTGGTCCTCAACGCCGACTATACGCCGCTGAGCTATTATCCGCTGAGCCTGTGGTCGTGGCAGACCGCGGTCAAGGCGGTTTTCCTCGACCGCGTCACCATCGTCGAGAATTACGAGCGCGAAATCCGGTCGCCGACGCGCACCATGCCGATCCCCAGCGTGATCGCGCTGCGCCAATATGTGAAACCGTCGCAATATCCCGCCTTCACGCGCTTCAACCTGTTCCTGCGCGACCGTTTCGCCTGCCAATATTGCGGATCGGGCAAGGATCTGACCTTCGATCATGTCGTGCCGCGCCGGCTGGGCGGGCGGACGAGCTGGGAAAATGTCGCGACCGCCTGCGCGCCGTGCAACCTGAAGAAGGGCGGCCGCACCCCCGCGCAGGCGCACATGCCGCTGCACCGCCAGCCGTGGCGCCCGACGAGCTGGCAGCTTCAGGACCACGGCCGCGGCTTTCCACCCAATTATCTGCACGAAAGCTGGATCGACTGGCTGTACTGGGACGTGGAACTGGAAGGCTGAACGGCGCGTATCGGGACGGGTCAGCCGGGGTTCATTCGCGCAGCCCTAGCCGGCCGGCAGCCTTTTCGCAGGAGAACAGCCGTGGTTCCCATCGCTCGCGCCGTCGCGCTCAGCCTCACCGCCCTGTCGCTCGCCGCCTGCGCGACGATCATGCCGTCCGAAGAGCCCGTCACGGTGACCGGCAGCATCGCCTATCGCGAGCGTATCGCGCTGCCGCCGACGGCGCAGGTCGAAATCCGGCTCGACGACGTCAGCCTCGCCGACGCCCCCGCGCGCACGCTGGCACGGCAGGCCTTCACCGCCGACGGCCGGCAGGTGCCGTTCGCTTTCTCGCTGACCGTCGACCGGAACCGGCTCGATCCGCGCCACGCCTATGCCGTCGCCGCGCGGATCAGCGATGCCGACGGCCGGCTGATGTTCATCACCGACACGCACAACGGCGTCGATTTCGCCGGCAAGGCGCGGGTCGACATGGGGACGCTGAATCTGGTCCGCGCGCGCTGACCGCGCGACGCGCCGCTTGACCGCACCCCTTCGCAGGTGCAGCAAAGGCGCCATGAACCAGCCGATCCAGATCAGCCAGAATCCCGACATCCGCTATCTCGGGCGGATATTGGGCGAGGTCATTCGCGCGCAGGGCGGCGAGACGCTGTTCCGCCGGACCGAATATATCCGTTCGGCGAGCGTCGACCGGCATCGCGGCATTGCGGGGGCCGAGGCGATCGACCCGGGGCTCGACGCGCTGAGTCTCGACGACACAATCGCCTTCGTGCGCGGCTTCATGCTCTTTTCGATGCTCGCCAACCTGGCGGAGGACCGGCAGGGCGTCGCCGCCGAGCCCGGGGCGACGGTGGCGGCGGCGCTCGAGCGGCTGGCGGCGGAGGGAATCGACGGCGATGCGGTGACGGCACTGCTGGAGCGGGCGCTGGTCGCCCCGGTGCTGACCGCCCACCCGACCGAGGTGCGCCGCAAGTCGGTGCTCGACCATAAGAACCGCATCGCCGAACTGATGCGGCTGCGCGACGCGGGGCGCGACGAAACGCCCGAGGGCGACAGCGTCGAAGCGGCGATCCGCCGCCAGATCGCGCTGCTGTGGCAGACGCGGCCGCTGCGCACCGAACGCTTGTTCGTCGCCGACGAGATCGACAATGCGCTCACCTATCTGCGCGACGTCTTCCTGCCCGTTGTGCCGCGGCTCTATGCGCGCTGGGAAAAGGAGCTGGGGCGGCGCCCCGCGAGCTTCCTGCGCGTCGGAAGCTGGATCGGCGGCGACCGCGACGGCAATCCCTTCGTCACCGCCGAAACGCTGGAGACGGCGACCGGACGCAACGCGGCGGCGGTGCTCGGCCATTATTGCGACGCGGTGCACGCGCTCGGCACCGAGTTGTCGGTATCGCAGACGCTGGCCCCGGTGCCCGAAACGGTCACGGCGCTCGCCAATGCGAGCGGCGACGAAGCGCCGAGCCGCAGCGACGAACCCTATCGCCGCGCGCTGTCGGGCATCTATGCGCGGCTGTGCGCCACCCATGTCGCGATCGTCGGCCATCCGCCGCCGCGCCCGTCGATGCTGGCGGGCGAGCCCTATGCCGCGCCCGCCGATTTCCGCCGCGACCTCGTCACCCTCGCCGACGGGCTGTCTGCGGGGGGCGAGGGGCAGCTCGGCGGGCTCGGCGCGCTGGGGCGGCTGATCCGCGCGGTCGAGGTCTTCGGCTTCCACCTCGCGACGCTCGACATGCGCCAGAACAGCGCGGTGCACGAGCGCGTGCTCGCCGAACTGCTGCGCGTCTCGGGGGTCGAGGGCGATTATCTGGCGCTGGACGAGGAGGCGCGCGTCGCGCTGCTGCGCCGCGAACTGGCGGTCGACCGGCCGCTCGCCGCGCCATGGCATCGGTGGAGCGAGGAAACGGCGGGCGAACTGGCGATCGTCCACGCCGCCGCCGCGATCCGCGCGCGGCTGGGGCGCGAGGCGATCTGCCAGTGGATCATCAGCAAGGCCGAAAGCCTGTCCGACCTGCTGGAGGTCCATGTCCTCGCGCGCGAGGCGGGGCTGTGGTCGGGCGATGCCGACGACGCGCTGATGGTCGTGCCGCTGTTCGAGACGATCGCCGACCTCGAGCAGGCGCCCGCGATCATGGCCGCCTATTTCGCGCTGCCCGAGATCGCGCAGCGCGTCGGCGCGCGCGGATCGCAGGAAGTGATGATCGGCTATTCCGATTCGAACAAGGACGGCGGCTATCTGACCTCGACCTGGGGGCTGCATCAGGCATCGGCGGCGCTGACCCCGGTGTTCGCGGCGACGGGCACCGCGATGCAGCTGTTCCACGGCCGCGGCGGCGCGGTCGGGCGCGGCGGTGGCAGCGCCTTTGCGGCGATCCGCGCACAGCCCGCGGGCACGGTGCAGGGCCGCATCCGCATCACCGAGCAGGGCGAGGTGATCGCGGCCAAATATGGCACCGCCGATAGCGCCGCGACCAATCTGGAGGCGATGGTGTCGGCCAGCCTGCTCGCCAGCCTGGAGCCCGAGGCGAAGAGCGCGGCCGATGCGGCGCGCTTCGCGGGCGCGATGGATGCGCTGTCCGATCATGCCTTCGCCGCCTATCGCGGGCTCGTCTACGACACGCCGGGCTTTCGGGATGTCTTCCGCGCGATGACGCCGATCGCGGAGATCGCGACGCTGAAGATCGGGTCGCGCCCGTCGAGTCGGACGAAGAGCAGCGCGATCGAGGACCTACGCGCCATTCCCTGGGTGTTCAGCTGGGCGCAGGCGCGCACGATGCTGCCCGGATGGTACGGGACGGGCGAGGCGTTCGCCGCCTTCCCCGACCAGACGCTGCTCGCCGAGATGGCGGCGGGCTGGCCCTTCTTCGCGGCGCTGCTCGACAATATGGAGATGGTGCTCGCCAAGTCCGACATGGGGATCGCGGCGCGCTATGCCGGGCTCGCGAGCCATATCGACGGGCATGACGCGATCTTCATGGCGATACGTGACGGCTGGCAGCGCGCGCACGACGGCCTGCTGCGGATCACCGGCCAGTCGCGGCTGCTGGAGAAGAATCCGGCGCTCGAAGCGTCGATCCGGCTGCGCCTGCCCTATATCGAGCCGCTCAACCTGCTCCAGATCGAGCTGATGAAGCGCCACCGCGCGGGCGAGACCGACCCGCGCATCGCCGAGGGCATCCAACTGACGATCAACGCGATCGCGACGGCGCTGCGGAATAGCGGGTAGCGCAAAGCTCAACCATCACCGTTCGCATCGAGCGAAGTCGAGATGCCCATCGGGAAAGCGAAGCGCAAGACCGACGGGTGTCTCGACTTCGCTCGACACGAACGGAGCGAGGGTCTGGGGATTCGATCAGGCGTCGATGCTGGTCTTCAGGTCGCCGTGGACCAGCCCGCCGTCGACAGCGATCGTGTCTCCGACGACATAGTCGCCCGCCTTCGACGCGAGGAAGATCGCGGCGCCGGCCATGTCCTCCGGCGCGCCGATGCGCTTCACCGGAATGCTCTTCGCGACCGCGTCGCCATGGTCGCGCGCCGCCTTGTTCATGTCCGACTGGAAGGCGCCCGGTGCGATCGCGGTGACGATGATATGATCCTGCACCAGCCGCGCCGCGAGGCGCTTGGTGAGGTAGAGGATCGCCGCCTTCGACGCGTGATAGCTGTATGTCTCCCACGGGTTGAGCCGCATGCCGTCGATCGAGCCGATGTTGATGACCTTCGCCGGCCGGTCCGCCGTGCCCGCGGCCTTGAGCAGACCGTGCAGCGCCTGCGTCAGGAAGAAGGGCGACTTGACGTTGATGTCCATCACCTTGTCCCAGCCCGCCTCGGGGAAGCCCTCGAACGGTTCGCCCCACGCGGCGCCGGCGTTGTTGACGAGGATGTCGAGCCGCTCCTCGCGCGCCTCGAGTTCCTTCGCGAGGCCGCGGCATCCCTCGACCGTCGACAGGTCGACCGGCAGGCCGACGACCTTGCCGGGGTAGCGGCTGTTGAAATCCTCGACCGCCGCCTCGACCTGCGCCGTCTTGCGCGCCGAGATATAGACGCGCGCGCAGCCCGCAGCGAGGAAGCCCTCGACGATCATCGCGCCGATCCCGCGCGAGCCGCCGGTGACGAGCGCGATGCGGCCGTCGAGGCCGAACATGTCAGTGAGGTTCATAGGATTATCTCTCTTCCGTTCGTGCTGAGCTTGTCGAAGCACCGTTCTTCCCCGCGACGCCCGAAAGAAGGGACGGCCCTTCGACAAGCTCAGGGCGAACGGGGTTTGAAAACTCCTAGGCGGACTTAGTATCCGTTCATCCGAGCAACCTGGTCGATGTGGTAATGCACGTCGCCCATATATTCGGCGAGCGCGCGGTCGCGCTTCATGTAGAGGCCGATGTCATATTCGTCGGTCATGCCGATGCCGCCGTGCATCTGGACGCCCTCGCGCACCGCGAGATTGGCGGCGCGGCCGGCCTTCGCCTTGGCGACCGAGACCATCAGCTTCGCGCCCTCGCTGCCCTCATCCAGAAGCTGCTGCGCCTTCATCACGGTGGCGCGCGCGACTTCCATCTCGCCATAGAGATGCGCGGCGCGGTGCTGGAGCGCCTGGAACTCGCCGATCAGCTTGCCGAACTGCTTGCGTTCCTTGAGGTAGGTGACCGTCATGTCCATCGCGCCCTGCCCGACGCCGACCATCTCGGCCGCGGCGCCGGTGCGGGCGGCGGCAAGCAAGGCATTCAGCACCGCCTCGCCCGCGTCGACCTCTCCGATCACCGCGTCGGCGTCGACCTCGACGCCGTCGAGCGTGACGTGGCTCGCAAGGCTGCTGTCCACCAGGCGGCGCGGGTCGGCGGTCAGCCCCTTCGCATCCCTGGGCACCGCGAACAGGGTGAGGCCGCCGTCGGTCTTGGCCGCGACGATGCTCATGTCGGCGACATGGCCGTGGAGGACGAAGCTCTTCTTCCCGTCGAGGCGGAAACCGTTGCCGGCGCGCGTCGCGGTCGTGGCGATGCGGTCGGGGCGGTGCTTGGCGCCCTCGTCGATCGCCAGCGCGACGATCGCCTCGCCCGCCGCGATCGCGGGAAGCCAGCGGTCGGCCTGCGTCCCGCCTGCCTTCGCCAGCGCGGCGACCGCGCCGACGCTGGTCGACAGGAAGGGCGATGGCGTTAGGTTGCGCCCAATCTCCTCGAGCACGATGCCCGCCTCCATGTGGCCCATGCCGAGGCCGCCGTGCGCTTCCGGCACCAGCATGCCGGGCAGGCCCATTTCGACGAACTGCGCCCACAGATCGCGCGAGAAGCCGGTGGCATCGGCGCTGTCGCGAAGCTGGCGGAGGTGCGCGACCGGCGCCTGTTCGGCCACGAAGGGCGCGACGCTGTCCTTGAGCATCGCCTGGTCGTCATTGTGATAGAGCGGCATAGAAACTCCCTCTCCCCTTCAGGGGAGAGGGCCGGGGAGAGGGGAAGTCGCCCCGGCCCTCTGAAAAACACCAACGGAAGTGGGGTGCGT
>NZ_BCUA01000126.1 GCF_001591045.1 Sphingopyxis granuli NBRC 100800
AAGGGGGTCAATCCATGGCAGCGGTGTCAGCAGGCCGCCAGCCCCGCTTTCATATCCTCGATCAGGTCGTGCTCGGCCTCGATACCGACCGACACGCGCAGCAGGCCTTCGCCGATCCCGGCCACGCGCCGCGCATCGTCGCCCATGTCGGCGTGCGTCATCGTCGCGGGATGGACGATCAGGCTTTCGACGCCGCCGAGCGATTCGGCGAAGGTGAAGACGCGCAGCGCCGCGACCAGCCGCTTCGCCGCCGCAGCGCCGCCCGCCAGATCGAAGCTGAGCATCGCGCCGAACCCCTGCTGCTGGCGCGCCGCGAGCGCATGGTCGGGATGCGTTTCCAGCCCCGGATAATGGACCGCGGAGACCGCCGGATGGTCGCTCAGCATCCGGGCGATCGCCATCGCGTTCGCCTGTTGCTGGCGCATGCGCGGGAACAGCGTGCGCAGGCCGCGCAGCGTCAGCCATGCGTCGAAGGGCGATCCGCCGCATCCGACGATATTCGCCCATTGCGACAGGCTGGCGGCCTGTTCGGCGTCGGCGGCGACAACGGCGCCGCCGATCACGTCCGAATGGCCGTTCAGATATTTGGTGGTCGAGTGGATGACATAATCGGCGCCGAGCGCGAGCGGCCGCTGGAACGCCGGCGACAGGAAGGTGTTGTCGACCGCGACCGCCGCCCCCGCCGCCTTCGCCCGCGCCGCCAGCGCGGCGATATCGACGACGCGAAGCAACGGGTTGCTCGGGGTTTCGATAAGCATCAGCGCGGGCGCGCCCGACAGCGCCGCCGCCACCGCATCCCCGTCGCGCTGGTCGACGAGCCGCAGCGACACTTGCCCGAGTTGCTCGCGCGCCTTGAGGAGGCGCATCGTCCCGCCATAGCAATCGTGCGGAGCGATCACGACGGCGCCGGCGGGCAGCCGCGACACGATCAGGTCGAGCGCCGCCATCCCGCTCGCCGTCAGGATCGCGCCCGCGCCGCCTTCGAGCTTTGCCAGCGCGGTCGCCAGCAGGTCGCGGGTCGGATTGGCAGCGCGGCCGTAATCATAGGCGCGCGGCTGTTCGAACCCCGCGAACTCGTAAGTGCTCGACAAATAGAGCGGCGGCGCGATCGCCCCGAACGCCGTGTCGCTCGCGACGCCGTACGCGGCCGCGATCGTCTCTGGCCGCAAGCCCTGTGCCCGCTCCGTCATTTCATATCCTTCCGTCTGGCCGCATCGCGATGAAGCGCTTCTATTTCCCGTGCTCCGGCGGGCGCACCCGGTCCAGAAAGGCCGCGGCGCTGTCGATATTCACCACATGGCTGTCGGCCATGCGGCGCAGGTCGGCGTGGAGCGCATCGTCGCGCACCCGCCGCGTCAGGTCGGCGAGCTTGCGCACCACCCACGCCTGACCGCGATTGAGGAAGGCGAGCCGCTCGACAGGGTCCGCGATCGCCATCGCCTTGCCGTGAAAGGCGCCGCACCGGCGCGACGGCGTGCCGCCGAGCCGCCGGATCTGGCGCGAGAGCATCGCGCACCAGCGGGCTTCGTCGGCACGAACGACGCGCATCATCGCGGCATGTTCGGGCCCGGTGGCGTCGCCGACGTTCGCCAGCGCGACGCGCGCTCCGGCGCGCTCGGCCTCGAGCAATTCGTTGAGCGCCGCCAGTATCTCCTCGCGCGACGCATAGCCCATATAGACGTCGTCGGCTTCGGCGCCGTAGCAGACGGGCGAGGCGCGTTCGTCGCTCATGCCGCCGCCGCCGCGTGCAGGCCGCGCCGCGCGCGCTCGATCACCCCCGCATCGGCGGTCGCCGAATGGACGGCATAGGCCGAATAGGAAAATTCGGGGCTGTCGGGCACCCGCGCGAGCCGCCCCTGCTCGATATGCGACTGGATGAAACCTTCGCGGAAATAGCCGCTGCCGCCCGTCGCGAGGATATAATCGAGCGCGAGCGGCCCATAGTCGATCGACACGACCGCATTGGGCTGGTCGGGAAAGGCGGCCTGATAGCCGGCGGCGAAGTCGGGGCCCCAGTCGATGCGTACATGATCGTCGGCCGCGAGCGGGCGGTCGACCGGCGCGGTGCGGACGAGCACCAGCTTCTCCTCGAACAGCAGTTCGGCAACGACGCCGGGCAGGCGCGGCGCGGCATAGAGCACGGCGATGTCGAGCGACCCGTCCTGCACGCGGTCGAGCAGCCGGTCGGATGCATCGATCGAGGTGCTGACGGCGATGTCGGGGCATTCGCGGCGCATCCAGATCAGCCAATGGCGCAGAAGCGGGCTCCACAGGCTGAGCTCCGCGCCGATCGTCACCACCGTATGCCGTCCGGGCGGCAGCGCCACCGCCTGCTGCGCGCGGTCCCACACCTGAACCATCGTCGTCGCGAAGCGCAGGAACTGCTCGCCCGCCGGGGTCAGGCGCGCGCCCGCCTTGTTGCGGACGAACAAGGGCCGGCCAAGCTGCGCCTCCAGCCCCCGGATCCGCGCGCTGACCGCCGTCTGCGTGAGGCCGAGATCGGCAGCCGCACCGACGAAGCTGCCGGTTTTCACGATTTCCAGAAAGGTGCGGGCGACGCCGACATCCATCAACAATTTTTCTTTCAATCGCAAATCGCATCTATTTATCTGCTGCTTTCTATAAGACGGGCGATGGCGTGACAAGACGCCGCCGCGGCGAAACCGCTCTTCGTCAATCTCGCCCCGTCAAAAAGGAACGGCGCGCGCAACCATGGCCCTGCCCCGTCGTTTCGCTCTCGCGGGCGGGCCGACGATGGAGGCCGATGTGACCGACAGGACCGATACCGACGCCACCCATATTCTCGCCGCGACCCATATTCTCGCCGCGACGATGTGACGCGCGATGGGCGCATCACCACATCCCGAAATGGAGGTTCGCAAGACGGAACTGGCGGCGGCTCTCGCCGGCAGTGATCTCCGCATCGCGACCGCGGAAAGCTGTACCGGCGGCCAGCTCGCCGCGCTGCTGGCGAGCGATCCCGGCCTGGGCCCGCATCTCGATCGCGGCTTCGTCGTCTATTCGGCGCAGTCCAAGACCGAGATGCTGGGGGTTCCGCCCGCCGACGTCGCCCGCTGCGAAGCCGTCAATGCCGCGGTCGCCGAAGGACTGGCGACCGGTGCGCTCAAACGCAGCGGCGCCGACATCGCGATTGCCGTGACCGGCTTTTGCGGGCCGCAGCAGAAGGATGAGGAAGTGGGTCTCGTCTATCTCGCCTGCGCAAGCAGCCGGACCGGGCTGGCGCAACAGACATGCCATTTCGGCGACCTGGGGCGCGAACGCGTGCTGGACCATGCGGTGATGGCGGCGCTGGCGCTGGTGACAAGCGCGGCGCGCGCCTACCGGACCGAAGCCGCGCTGCCGCGATAATGAGGCGCAGCCTCGAAGGGAGACGGCATGCTGCAATTTCTGGGACGCCTGCTGGCCGGCGATCGCACCCACCCGCCGCTGGTCCGGTATCTGAGCAGGGCGGAGGCCGAGCCCGAATGGCGCGAGGGGCGGCTCATGGCGCTCGACCCGCAGGGCGCCGCGTTCGAAACGCGGATCGACGGACGGCCGGTCGCCGAATGCCTCCCCTGGGGTTCGATCGCTGCAATCCACGTTCCGTTCTCCGCGCCGCGTCACGACGAGACCGCGCAGGACACGCGTCGCCCCGATAATCCGACGAGACGTGGGGATCGGCGCAACCTTGTGTCCGA
This sequence comes from Sphingopyxis granuli NBRC 100800, assembly GCF_001591045.1. Classification (GTDB taxonomy): domain Bacteria; phylum Pseudomonadota; class Alphaproteobacteria; order Sphingomonadales; family Sphingomonadaceae; genus Sphingopyxis; species Sphingopyxis granuli. The sequence goes on from NZ_BCUA01000126.1 coordinate 3,699, forward strand.
TCCGCCGTTGCCTCCGTGGAAGAGGAACGACACATGATACGGACATCTGTCAAAATGATCGGAGCTCTCGCCGTGGGAGCGCTTTTCTGGTTCGCCCGGCGGCCCACGGCGGCCGAACCCGTCAAGAGCGACGAGCATTCGGCCGCCTTCTGCGACAATGAGACCGACCCCGAGAATTTCGACCAGACCCGCTCCGCCGGTCCCGAGGGCATGCGCGATAAAACGCGCCGCGATTGGAACAAGGTCGATCAGGCCGTCGACGAATCCTTTCCGGCAAGCGACCCGCCCGCCTACTGATCGGCTGGCTTCGCCCGCGCCCCCGCGGCGATCACTCGGCGCCGGTGTGCGCGTGCGGTGCGGCGACCGCTTTCGATTCGGGCGATTCGCGCTGGCGCAGGAAGATCGAGAGCACGACGAGGACGGCGGTCGACAGGAACTCGCTCTGCCAGTTCTGGAAGGATTCGAACCAGAGCTGCGGGTCGCCGAGATAGGCGATCGTCGACAGCGCGGCCTCTCCATGCTCCGCCGCCTCCTGCGCCGCGGCCTTCGCGCTCTGGGTCCAGTGCATGAGGAAGGACAGCAGGAAGAGGATGAAGAGGACGATCCCGAGCGACCGCGCATAGAGCGCGCGCGCCAGCCGGCCCTTGCGCAGGATCGCGGGGGCGCCCGGCTTCATCGCCTGCACGGCCAGATCGGCATCGCGCGGCGGGCTGTCGGGGTCCTTCGATTCCGCGGAGCCGCGCTGGATCAATATGGCGGTCAGCACGACATAGGCCGACATCTGGAGGAACTCGCTCTCCCAATTCTCGAAGACAGACGAGAGGAATTCGGGACTGATCGTATAGAACAGAAGCGACGGAGCGACCGCGCCATGACGGGCGGCATCCTCGATCGCGACGTGCCAGCCGGCAAGCCACTGGCCGACGATGCTCCCGGCGAACAGCAGCAGCAGGACGAGGGTCAGGCTATTGTCTTTCAGCAGACGCATCTTCGCTCTCCACGTCCGTTCGCTTCGCCGTTCGTCGCGGGATCAATAGCGCTGCAACAGGCGCTCGACCGAGGGGATCGCGGTGCGGTTCCTGCTGTCGCCAGCCTCTATGTCCTTTTCCAGCGCGCGCCGGATCTCCTCGATCTGCGCGTCGGTCAGATGTTCGATCCCGACGAACTGCTCGCGCGCCTTTTCGAGCGATCGCAATATCTCGTCGAGTTTGGCCTGCATCGCGGCGCCGTCGCGATTCTGGCTGTTCTGGATCAGGAAGACGGCAAGGAAAGTCAGCACCGTCGTCGCGGTGTTCACGATCAGTTGCCAGGTGTCCGAATAGTGGAGCACGGGGCCGCTTGCGGCCCAGATCACGACCAGCGCCATGGCGGTCATGAACGTCTGCGGCTGCCCCATGATATGGGCGCATCGCGAGGCGATCTTCGTGAATACCGCATCGACCGACATTGTCTGCTCTCCGTTGCCAAGCCGCCCCCGCCTTCAACGCCCATGCGCGTCGCAGGTTGCGGGTGCGGCCGGGGCCCGAAGTCAGAAGGGAAAGAAGAACCGGATCGAAGCGATCGCGACCACGAAGGTGATGAGGTTGAGCGGCAGGCCGATGCGCACGAAATCGAGATAGCGATAGCCGCCCATCTGGTAGACGATGACGTTGGTCTGATAGCCGAAGGGCGTCGCGAAGGCGGCGCTCGCGGCCATCATCACGGCGACGAGGAACGGCCGCGGGCTGACCGAAAGGCTTTCGGCGAGCGCAACCGACACCGGCGTCACGAGCACCGCCACCGTCGCGTTGGACAGCAGTTCGGTCAGCACCATCGTCACCAGATAGAGGATGATCAACGCCGCCAGCGGACTCAGTCCGTGGACGCCCGAGATCAGCCGCTCGGAGGCCGCGGCGGCGAGCCCGCTCTTCTCCATCGCGATCCCGATCACCACCATACCGGCGATCAGGATCAATATCTCGGGCTTCAGGCCGCTATAGGCCTCGTCGGCGCTGATCACGCGCAGCAGGATCAGCAGCACCGCGCCCGCGAATGCCGTCGCCGCGATCGGCGCGACGCCGGCGGTCGCCAGCGCCACCGCCGCCACGAAGATCGCGAGCGAGATCGCGGCCTTGAGCGGGCGGAACGGCCGTTCCTTCGCGAACAGCGAGGCGTCGCCGACCTGGGCGTTGGCGATATGCGCCTGGTCGATTTCAGGCGCGTCGCCCGCGCGCTCGTCCGCCTCGTGCTTGCCGCCGAGCAGCCGGCCGCTGAACAGGAAAAGATAGAGGCCGCCGATCAGCGCCATCGGCAGGCCGACGGGCGTGATCTCGAAGATGCCGAAGCGTGCCTGCCCGGCCAGGCTTGCCATGTCGTCGACCAGCAGGTTGGTCGACGTCCCGATCAACGTGCAGCAGCCCGTCAGGATGGTGATGTACGACAGCGGGATCAGGAAGCGCTTGGGCGACAGGCGCAGCGTCGTCGCGACGTCGCGGATGACCGGCGCGCCGAGCACGACGATCGGGGTCGAATTGAGGAAGCAGGACACGCTGCCGATCATCGACAGCAACAGCCACAGCCCCGTCGCCCCCATCCGCCGGCACAGCGCGACGGCTCCCGCGATCGCCCGGTCGAGCAGCCCCGAGAGTTCGAGCGCGTAGGCGATGACGAACAGCGATGCAAGCGCGATGATCGCCGGGCTTGCAAAGGCCCCCTGCACGTCGACCGGCCGCACGACGCCGGTCATCAGCAGGACGGCCGCGCCGGTCAGGGCCACCACGTCGGCGCGCACCTTGTCCCAGATGAGGGCCGCAACCACCGCCGCGAGGACGAGCAGGGTCAGAACTTGGTCCACCGACATCGCCCCTGCGTCAATCGCCAGCGCCCCCCTGTCAATCGCTTCGTGAAAAAATATCCATTTGGGTCTGGAGGATGAGCTAGGATTTGCTATCCAAGTCCGATGCAGGAACCCAGCGTCAGAACGAGCCGGCTCGCCATCGCCGCCGGGTTCGCCGCCATCATCGCGATCGGCGGCAGCGGATTCTTCCTCGGCCGGGTCACCGCACCGGCCCCCAAGGCGCCGGCACCGGTCGCGCCCGCCCCCACGCCGGCGCCGAAGCCGGTCGTGAAAACGCTCGAACGCGGCGACCTGCTCGCGCTGGCGCAGCAGGCGGCGGACGCCTTCGCCTCCGGCCAGTCGGCTCCGAAGGCGGTCACCGACGCCGCCGGCCGCGCCTTCGACCTCACCCTGCCCTTCGGCTGCGGCGGTCCGGCCGATGCCGACAGCGGCGTGCCGATGCGCTGGAGCTACGACGAGGGCGAACAGATATTGCGCGTCTCGGTCCGGTCCGAGACGTGGAAGGGCGGCGACTGGGGATCGTCCGGCCCGGCAGATGCCGAGGTCGCCGAAGGATTCTGGATCAGCCGTCCGTGGATGAGCAGCCCGGACTGCCCGCTACGCGGCGATCGGGCGATGGCACGCGGCGTCGAGCCCGTGACGCTGCCCGGCCAGACGCTCGCCATCGCGCAGTTCGCGGGCAACGAGGCGGATCGCGATCTTCACCGCGGCGGCCGGCCCTACGAGATCGTCCAGCGCGTGCCGAAGGAGCGTTTCGACGGCTCGCGCGGGTTCCGGCTGCTGGTGTCGGGGCGCATCGCGAACCCCGGCGCTTCCGCGCCGATCCGGTGCGTACAGCCTGCCGGGACCGAACAGCGCCCGATCTGCGCGATCGACGTCCGCATCGAATCGGTCCGCATCGCCAATCCGGTCAGCGGCGAAACGCTGGCGACATGGTCGACCGGCCGCGTCGGCCAATAGGGCGACTGCCCGCGATGCCCGCGTGACCGGGCGCATTCGCCCAAAGCATCGTGCGTTGAATCCGATCTGCCTCCTTCGAGAGGTTTCGATTCAGAACGCCGAGTGTCGAATATTCCCGTTCGTGTCGAGCGGGGGGAAGTGACTCAGATTATGGCCTTCGGGGATTCGGGTTTCGGCACT
>NZ_BCUA01000127.1 GCF_001591045.1 Sphingopyxis granuli NBRC 100800
CGGATGGGGCAGCACGCCGAACCCCGAATCCCCACAGGCCGTAGATTCCGATGACTTCGGATCGACCCCCTTTTTGCGTAATTGCGAGCGGAGCGAAGCAATCCAGGGCGGTTACCGCCTGCTCTGGATTGCCGCGCGGCTGCGCCGCTCGCGGGTAACGGTCCCTTGACGGCATCATGCCATAGCAATGCGACTGCCTTGCTCTTCACGGAAGGGCATTCACCCTCGGACTCGCTCCACTGACAAAAAACTGTAATCTTCCCGTCAACTGATTGTCACCGATCGGCCCTAGGGCGATTCGCGTGCCGCAGATTCAGCCTCGGGGGGACAAAGGGATTTCATGGCGATGGTGATGCCCGGATCGGCCTTGCGGCTGCCGCGCGCGTTTCCCGCGTGGCTGCGCGGCAGCCGGCGTTCGCCGCGCGCGCTGGCGCCGACGCTGCTCGTCGGCCTGCTCGGCGCGCTGCTCGTGCTGCAGGCCGTGCGCCTGCTGTGGGCGCTGATCGTGCCGCTGGCGCCGCTCGGCGCGTGGCAGCCGCAGACCGCGGCGATCGCGTCGCCCGCCGAACGGCGCGCGCTGTTCGCGGGCTTCGATCCCTTCTTCCGCACCGCGGCGCAGGGACCGGCGAGCGCGACCGTCACCGCGCTCGGGCTGACCCTCCACGGCGTCAATATCAACGAGGCGACCGGCGGCGGCTCGGCGATCATCGCGGGCGAGGACGGCGTGCAGGCGAGCTATGCGGTCGGCGACGAGATCGCACCGGGGGTGACGCTCGCGGGCGTCGCCTTCGACCATGTCGTGCTCGACCGAGATGGTGCGCGCGAAAGTCTCTTCCTCGACCAGAGCGGCGAGGCGCCGGTCGCCAGTCCCGCATCGCCGCTTCCCGCGCCGACCCCTGAGCCTGCGACTCCCGCCGCCGGCGGCGAACTCTCGCCCGCCGCGTTGAAGGCGGGGGTCGCCTTCGCGCCGCGCAGCGAGGGCGGACGCATCACCGGCCTCGTCGTTCAGCCGCAGGGCGACGGCACCGCCTTCCGCGCCGCGGGCTTGCGCCCCGGCGACGTCATCCGATCGGTCGGCGGCCGGCCGATCGCATCCGCGGGCGACGCCGCCGCGCTCGCGGGCCAGCTCACGCCGGGCGCGCGCCTGTCGCTCGAGGTCGAGCGCGGCGCGAGCGTCGTCCCCATCGCCCTCTTCCTGTCAAAGCCGTAGGTTCATGCGCTTCAAACTTTCCCTGATGCTGGCCGTCGCGCTCGTTTCCGCCGCACCGGCCCCCGCGTCGGCCCAATATACACTCAACGTCCGCGACGCCGACATCCGCGCCTTCATCCAGGACGCGGCGCGCATCACCGGGCGCACCTTCGTCATCGACGGGCGCGTCAACGGAAAGGTGTCGGTCGTCACCGACCGGCCGCTGTCGCGCAGCGAATATTTCGAGATATTCCTCGCCACCCTGCGCTCGAACGGGCTGGTCGCGGTGCCGGGCCCGAACGGCAGCTACCGCATCCAGCCGATCGACGGCGCCGCGGCGCAGCCCGGTCGCATCGGCAGCGACCGCGCGGCGCAGAACCAGTTCGTGACCGAGATCATCCGCCTGCGCCACATCGATGCGGTCGCGGCGGTCGAAACGCTGCGCCCGCTGGTCAGCGCGCAGGGGTCGCTGACCGCGAACCGCAACGCCAACAGCCTCGTCGTCGCCGATTTTGCCGACAATATCCGCCGCATCCGCGCGCTCGCCGCCAGCATCGACCGCGACAGCTCGACCAGCGAGATCGTGTCGCTGAAGAATGCCGGCGCGCGAGAGATCGCCGCGGCCCTGCAGGCGCTGGTGCCCGCGGCCGGGGAGGGGGCTCAGGCGCCGCTCGCGGTCGTCCCCATCGACAGCAGCAACGCCATCGCGCTGCGCGGCGACCAGGCGATGGTCGCGCGCTTCGTCCAGATGGCGCGCGACCTCGACCAGAAGGCGGCGGGCGGCACCGAATTGCGCGTCTATTGGCTCGAACATGCGAATGCCGAGACGCTGCTTCCGACCTTGCAGCAGCTTGTCGGTGGCGGCAGCGACCCGGCGCAGAAGGCGGGGCTTCCCCCTGCATCCTCCTCCTTCGGATCGGCGGGCGAGGGTGGGGCCGCGCCCGCCGCGGCGCCGGCCGCCGCGTCCGCCAGCGTCGGCGGATCGGGCGGCAGCATCGCGACGCGCGGACCCGCGATCGTCACCCGCTACGAAGGCGCGAACGCGATCATCGTCGCCGCCAATTCCGACGTGCAGCGCATGCTCGGCGAACTGATCCGCCAGCTCGACGCACGGCGCGAGCAGGTGCTGGTCGAGGCGGTGGTGGTCGAGATCGGCGACGATGCGGCGAAGCGGCTCGGCGTCCAGTTCCTGCTCGGCGGCAAGAATATCCCGTTCGCCGCGACCAATTACAGCAATGCGGTGCCGAACATCCTGACGATCGGCGGCGCCTATGCGGCCAACCGGCTGACCCAGGAAACGACGACGGTCAACGGCACCACCACCGTCACCCAGACGACGAGCGCGCTGGGCAACAGCCTGCAGGAAGCGGCGGCGGCCTCGATCCTCCAGGCGACCGGCGGCTTCGGCGGTTTCGCGGGGGATATCGGCAAGAATACCGTGTTCGGCACGATCATCAACGCGGTGCGGTCGGACACGAGTTCGAACCTGCTGGCGACGCCGCATATCGTGACGCTCGACAATCAGGCGGCGAAATTCCTCGTCGGGCAGGAGGTGCCGATCACCACCGGCGAGGCGCTCAGCGACAATTTCGACAACGCCTTCCGCACCGTCCAGCGCGAGGAGGTCGGCATCAAGCTGGAGGTCACGCCGCAGGTCAACGCGGCGGGCGAGGTCAAGCTGTTCGTGCGGCAGGAGGTGTCGAGCGTCGCCGGCCCGGTATCGTCGCGCAACAGCGACCTGATCCTCAACAAGCGCTATTTCGAAACGACGCTGACCGTCGACGACGGACAGATACTGGCGATCGGCGGCCTGCTCAACGACGACGAGCGGCGGACGATCGAGCGCGTGCCGCTGCTCAGCGACATTCCGCTGATCGGCGAGCTGTTCAAGTCGCGCACCCGCAGCCGCGCCAAGACCAACCTGATGGTGTTCATCCGCCCGACCGTGCTGCGCAGCCGCGAGGACAATGCCGCGCTCACCGCGCGCCGCTACGGCTTCATCCGCGATGCCCAGCTTCGCCGCAATCCCGATGCCGAGCCGGCGATCGATGCGCTGGTGCGCGACTATCTGGGCACGGTGCCGCCGCTGCCGAGCGCGCCGACCGCCGCCGACACCACCGTCGGCCCGGTCGACCTTCCCGCGCTGCGCGGCGCCGACGGCACCGTCACGCCGACCGAGGTGCCGCCGTCGGTCGGGGACGCGCCGCGGCCGGGGGGAGGGGATCGGTGAACGCCGCCGAACCGGCCATGCCCCCTGCGGCGCCGGTCGATATCCCCTATGGCTTCGCGCGCGCGCACGGCGTCGTCATCGCGCCGGGCGAGGACGGTGTGTGGCTGGCGACGCTGCGCGAGGGCAGCGATCCCGCGGTGCTGATCGAGGTCAGGCGCCACCTCGCGGCGCCGCTGCGCATCGCCACCGCGCCGCCTGCCGATTTCGACCGCCTGCTGTCCGATCATTATGCCGTCGACGCGTCGGCCGCGGCGATGGCGGGGTCGCTCGAAGGCGGCGACATCGACCTGATCGCGGGCGGCCTGCCGAGCGCCGAGGACCTGCTCGACAGCGCCGACGACGCCCCCGCGATCCGCCTGATCAACGCGATCATCGCCGAAGCGGTGCGGCAGGGGGTCAGCGACATCCATGTCGAGCCCTATGAAAGCGGCCTCGTCGTGCGGATGCGCACCGACGGGGTGCTGCGCGAGCATCTGCGCATGCCGCCGCACGTCGCGCCGGTGGTCGTCAGCCGCATCAAGGTGATGGCGCGCCTCGACATCGCGGAGCGCCGGGTGCCGCAGGACGGGCGCATCGCGCTGACGCTCGCGGGCAAGGCGGTCGACGTGCGCGTCTCGACCCTGCCGAGCCGCGCCGGGGAGCGCGTGGTGATGCGCATCCTCGACAAGGACACGGCGGGGATCGACTTCGACGTCCTCGGCCTGACGGGCGAGGCCGACCGCATATTGCGCGAGGCGCTCGCCGAACCGAACGGCATCATCCTCGTCACCGGGCCCACCGGGTCGGGCAAGACGACGACGCTCTATGCGGCGCTGAAGCAGTTGAACGACGGGCAGCGGAATATCCTGACCGTCGAGGACCCCGTCGAATATGCCGTCGACGGCGTCGGCCAGACGCAGGTGAACCCGAAGGTCGGGCTCGATTTCGCGGCGGGGCTGCGCGCGATCCTGCGCCAGGACCCCGACGTCGTGATGGTCGGCGAAATCCGCGACCGCGAGACCGCCGACATCGCGGTGCAGGCGTCGCTGACCGGCCACCTCGTGCTGTCGACCGTCCACACCAACGACGCGGTGGGCGCGATCACCCGCCTCAAGGATTTGAAGGTCGAGCCCTTCCTGCTCGCCTCGACGCTGCGCGCAGTGCTGGCGCAGCGGCTGGTCCGCAAGCTCTGCGACCATTGCCGCGAGCCGGTGCAGGCCGACAACGGCATCGCCGCGGTGCTCGGGCTCGACATCGGCACGGTGATCTGGCGCCCGAAAGGGTGCGAGGCGTGCGGCCACAGCGGCTTCAAGGGCCGCATCGGCGTGTTCGAGGCGATCCGGGTCGACGAAACGATCCGCCGCTTCATCTACGCCGGCGGCGACGAGACGATGATTGCCAAGCATGCTTTCCTGAAAGCCCCGACGCTCGCCAGTGCGGCGCGCGCGATGGTCGCGAAGGGGCTGACCACGCCCGAGGAGGCGATCCGCATCGCGCGGCGCGAGGATGTCGATGCCTGACTATCGCTATGTGGCGATCGACCCGCGCGGGCGCGAGCGCCGCGGGCGCCTGCGCGCCGCGAACGACGATGCCGCGCGCGCCGACCTGACCGCGCGCCGCTTCCACATCGTCGCGGTGGAAGAGGCGGGGGCGCGGCCGGCCGGCCGTTCGCTGTTTCTCGCGCGGCGCCGCGAGCGCCTGACCGCGAGGGACCTCGCGCTGTTCACGCGCCAGCTGGCGACGCTGGCCGAGGTCGCGCCGCTCGAAGAGGCGCTGCGCACGCTGGGTCGTCAGAGCGAAGCGGAAAGCGCGCGCGCGGTGATCGGCGACGTCCACGCCGGGCTGCTCGAAGGTCGCCGCCTCGCCGACGCGATGGCGCGCCAGCCGCGCAGCTTTCCGCCGCTTTACCGCGCAATGGTCGCGGCGGGGGAGACGACCGGCAGCCTGACGCTGATCCTCGCGCGGCTCGCCGACCTGCTCGAACGCCAGGCCGAGGTGCGCGGCAAGCTGATCGCGGCGCTCGCCTATCCGATCGTGCTCGCCATCGTCGCGGTCGGGGTCGTCGCGGCGCTGATGATCTTCGTCGTCCCGCGCGTCGTCGAACAGTTCACCGACGTCGGGCAGCAGCTTCCCTTCCTGACCCGCGCGGTGATCGCGATCTCGGGCTTCCTCGCGGGCTGGTGGTGGCTGATCGCGCTGCTGCTCGCCGCGGCCGCCTTCGGCTGGACGACGGCGATGCGCCGCCCGGCGTTCAAGGCGCGGGTCGATGCGCGGCTTCTGCGTCTGCCTTTGCTCGGACGGCTGCTGCGCGACCTGTACGCCGCCCGCTTCGCGCGCACCCTCGCGACGATGGTGTCGAGCCGGCTGCCGCTGGTCGAGGGGCTGCGGCTGACGGTGCCGACGATTCGCAACGCCGCGCTCGCCGCCGCGACCGCGGGGCTCGTCGATCAGGTGCGCGCCGGCGGCAGCCTGTCGTCGGCACTCCGCGATGCGGGGGTGTTCCCGCCGCTGCTCGTCTACATGACCGCGAGCGGCGAAAGCGCGGGGCGGCTGGAGGCGATGCTCGAACGCGCCGCCGATTATCTGGAGCGCGAGTTCGACCGCTTCACGGCGGCGTCGATGGCGTTACTCGAACCTGTCATAATTGTCGTTATGGGGTCGTGCGTCGCCTTGATCATCCTCTCCATCCTGCTTCCGATCCTCCAGTTGCAGAACCTTGCGGGGCTATAATAGATGTCGCTGATGCAGCTTTTCCTTCGCCTGATGCTCGATCCCTCGCGCCACGCCGTTCGGCGCCGCCGCCGCAAAGGCGAACGCGGCTTCACCCTGACCGAACTGATGGTGGTGATCTTCATCATCGGGCTGCTCGCGACGGTGGTGATGATCAACGTGCTGCCGAGCCAGGACAAGGCGATGGTGACCAAGGCAAAGGCCGATATCGCCACGTTGGAAAATGCGCTCGAACAATATCGCCTCGACAATCTCACCTATCCGGCGACCAGCGACGGGCTGAACGCGCTCGTCACCGCGCCGCCCTCGCTCGGCCAGCCCGAACGCTACCGTCGCGGCGGCTATATCAAGAAGCTGCCGAGCGATCCGTGGGGACGGCCCTATAATTATCAGGCGCCCGCCGCGAACGGAAAGGCGTTCGACGTCTGGTCGCTCGGCGCCGACGGCGCGCCGGGCGGGACCGACGAAAATGCCGATATCCGCGGAGACAGCTAAGGCCACGGCACGGCTTCGCGGCGCCGGCGATCGGGGATTCACGCTCGTCGAACTGATGGTGGTGCTGGCGATCCTCGCACTGGCCGCCACCGCGGTCGTGCTCACCATTCCCGGTGAGGAGCGCGGGCTGCGCAGCGAGGCCGACCGGCTCGCGGCGCGGCTTGCCGCCGCGCGCGACGTCGCGGTGATCGAGGGGCGCAGCGTCGCGGTCGATTTCGCGCCCTCGGGCTATGGCTTCGCGCGCCGCGTCGACGGCGCGTGGCAGCCGCTTCTCGGCCGCGGGTTCGAGCGGCGGAACTGGCCGCACGGGACAGCGTTCGCGACCGGGGAAGGACAGGCGGTCGCGCGCATCCTTTTCGACCGCGTCGGCACCAGCCCGACGCCGCAGGCGCTGCGGCTGTCGAGCGGCGATGCGCGCGCGGTGATCCGCGTCTCGGCGACGGGGGAGATCGGCCGTGACGAATAGGCGGAACCATTCCCTGGCGAAAGCCGGGGTCCACGACATCGAGCGCGGCTCGCCGCCGCTCTGGGCCCCGGCGTCCGCCGGGGCGCGATCAAGGGCCGATGATCGCGGCTTCACTTTGCTCGAGATGCTCGTCGCGCTCAGCATCATCAGCATCGCGGCGCTGACGCTGGTGCGGCTCGACGCCTATGCGGTCCGCTCGGCGGGCGACCTCGACGAGCGGACGGTCGCGGGCATCGTCGCGCAGAATCGCGCGGTCGAAATCTGGACCGACTCCGTGCCGCCGACGATCGGCGCCAGCGCGGTCGGCGTTGCCAACGCCGGCCGCAACTGGCGCATCGAACAGCGCGTCGCGCGCACCGCCGACGATAGTCTGCTGCGCATCGACCTGATCGTGCGCCCCGAAAGCGGTCGCGGTCAGGCGGCGCTGACGATCGTCAGGTCGTCGCGGTGAGGAAGGGTCTGGAGCATAGAGCCTTAAATCGGCCCCATCGT
>NZ_BCUA01000128.1 GCF_001591045.1 Sphingopyxis granuli NBRC 100800
CGAAACAGGTTCAGGGTGACGAGAAGATCCGCCGCTATCCGAATCCCCACAAACCTCAAACCATCTTGGCGAAGCTGGCTGCCGAGCCCCGCACGCGCGATCGCGCGCGCGCCTGCTCCGGCCCGGGCGCTTCGGGCGAAGAAGCCGACAGTGCGCGGAGCAATTTTGCCGTGCCTTGCAGCGTTTCGGGGACGAGGCTGTAGAAAACGAGTTTCGCGTCGCGGCGGGTCTTGACCAGCTCCGCCTTTCGCAGGATCGCAAGCTGCTGCGACAGGCCCGGCTGGCCGATGCCGGTCAGGCTTTCGAGCTCGCCCACCGACGTTTCGCCTCTTTCGAGCAGCGTGTGCACCAGCTTGAGCCGCACGTCATGCGCAAGCGCCTTCAGGAGCGCCGCGATCGTGCCGAGTTCGGTCTCCGTGAAGCGCGTCACCGGCCCGTCTTTCCATCGCTGTCGGTCCGCGTCTGGTGGAACCAGCAGGGCCCTTCCGCCGCATCAAGCGCCGACGCCTGATCGTGGCAGGGCGGCAGCAGCACGTCGTCGCCCGGGCGCCAGCCTTCGGGCGTCACGACATTGTCGCGGTCGACCCGTTGCAGCGCGGCGACGACGCGCAGCAGTTCCTCGACCGACCGTCCGACGGTGGCGGGATAGCAGATGCGGGCGCGGACGACGCCGTCCGGGTCGATGAAGAAAGTCGCGCGCAGCGTCGCCGCGTCGATCGCGTCCGCCGCGATCATCCCATAGGCGCGGCCGATCACCATCGACGGATCCTCGACGATCGGAAAGCCGACCGTCACGCCGAAATGGTCGCGGATCGCACGGATCCAGCCCAGATGCGCATAAAGGCTGTCGACCGATATCGCGACGAGCGCGCAGTTCAGTGCATCGAACCGATCGACGGCGCGCGAGAGTGCGACGAATTCGCTGGTGCACACCGGCGTGAAGTCGCCCGGATGCGAGAACAGCAGCACCCACCGGCCGCGATAGTCGGACAGGCGCAATTCGCCCATCGTCGTGCGCGCCTGAAAATCGGGCGCGACCTCGCCGATCCGGAGCGGTCTGGGGCTCAGGCCGGGGTCGTCCATGCTCGCGCTCAATATCGGCTCCCGACAGGTTGAAGGGTGAAGAAAGAACCTACACGCTTACACCATCATGATAAACGACGAAGCGAGCGCGCGCGATGGAATCGCCGCGAAATTTCGACGAGCGGCAATTGCGCCGGGCCGAAGCGCGGTTACAAGCGATACCATTCGATCAGGAGAATATGATGCGTCTGGCCCTTGCTCTGTTGCTGTTCCCCGCGCTGCCGTTCGGCCCCGCGATCGCCCCCGCGCTGGCGCAGGTAACGCCGGCGGGCACCCAGGACGAAGCGCTGCTCGAATTTCTCGACCGCGCCTATGACGAGCGGGTGAAGCTGAGTCCCGAGGAGCAGACACGGCTGGGGTTCAAGACCGACTATGACCGGCTCGACGATTATACCGATGCCGCCGCGGTGCGCGAACAGGCACTGGCCGAGCGACAGCTTCGGGACCTGCACGCCCGCTTCCGGCCCGAGCAGCTCGGCGAGCGCGCCCGGGTCAGCTACCGGCTGTTCGAATATGAGGTCGAACGCGGCCGCGAATCGGCCCGGTTCCGCAAACTGCGGTTCCCGGTCACGACGAACGGCAGCCCGGCGGGCCAGATTCCCGTGCTGCTCATCAACAACCACAAGATCGACAGCGTCGCGGACGCCGAAGCCTATATCGCCCGCCTGCGCGATACCGAGCGCGTGATGCGCGAGGTCGCGGCGTCGATGCGCGAGCAGGCCGCGGCGGGAATCGTGCCGAACAAGGTCAATTTCGCCCCCGCGCGCGCCGATGCGCGCAAGGTCATCACCGGCGCGCCCTTCGATGGCGGCGCCGATTCGACGCTGATGGCGGATTTCCGCAAGAAGGTGACGGCGCTCGACGCGCCGGCCGCGGTGAAGGACAAGCTGCTGCAGGAAGCCGGCGCCGCGCTGACCGGGCCGTTCCAACGCGGCTACGACGCGCTGATCGCGGCGCTCGACGAGATCGAACCGCAATCGAAGGGCAATTTCGGCGTGTGGAGCCTGCCCGATGGCGCGGCCTATTATGCCGATCGGCTGAAGCGTTCGACGACCACCGACCTCACCGCCGACCAGATTCACGGGCTGGGCCTCGCGCAGGTGGCGGCGATCCGGCAGGAGATGGAGGCGATCAAGCGCGAGGTCGGCTTCGACGGCACGCTCGAGCAGTTCTTCGACCACATCCGCACCGACCCGCAATTCAAATATCCGAACAGCGAGGCCGGCCGTGAAGCGTATCTGCACGATGCGCGCGCGGTGATCGCCGCGGCGATAGCGGCGGCACCGCGCTATTTCTCCGTCCTGCCCAAGGCGGCGCTGGAGGTGCGCGCGGTGGAGAAGTGGCGCGAGGCGACCGCTTCGACCGCTTTCTACAATTCGCCGTCCGCCGACGGTTCGCGTCCCGGTATCTATTACGTCAACCTGATCGACATGAACCAGACGCAGAAGGTGCAGGTTGCGGCCATCGCCGCGCACGAAGGCGCGCCGGGACATCATTTCCAGATCGCGCGCCAGCAGGAACTGGCGGGGTTGCCCAAATTCCGCCGGTTCGGCGGCTATGGCGCCTATGTCGAGGGCTGGGGCCTCTATTCGGAGCGGCTGGCGAACGAGATGGGGCTGTACAAGGACCCCTATGACCGCTTCGGGATGCTGTCGCTGCAGGTATGGCGCGCGATCCGGCTGGTGCTCGATACCGGCATCCATTCCAAGCGCTGGACCCGCGAGCAGGCCATCGAATATTTCCGGTCGAACAGCTCGGTGTCGGATACCGACATCGCGCGCGAGGTCGACCGCTATTTCAACTGGCCGGGGCAGGCGACGAGCTACATGGTCGGCCAGCTCAAGATCGCCGAGCTGCGCGCGCGCGCCGAACGCGAACTGGGGCCACGCTTCGATATCCGCGAATTTCACGAGGCGGTGCTGGGCGAAGGTGCATTGCCGCTTGACCTGCTGGAAGATCAAGTGGAGCGGTATATCGCAGCTAAGCGCTCCTGAGAGCGGGCGGACGAGGTCGCGTCCGCCTTCGCTTTCCCAGCGCTCGGAGAAGACCGCCTAGAGCCGGCGGCCGGTGATCCGGCTGATCTCCTTTGCGACCATCGTCTCGACGATCGCCGGCAAGTTGGCGTCGAGCCAGTCCTTCAGCATCGGGCGGAGCGTGTCGATCACCACCTCTTCCATCGTGCGGCCGCCGGTCGGCGGTGCGGGCGATGCGGCCGTGCCAGGCGCGACGGCGGCGGTCAGCGCGTCGAGCGACTGGCGCGCGGCATCGGCGCTGGCGGCTGACACGAGTTCCTCGCCGCCCGGCGCCGCTGGTGCGGCATCTTGAAGCGCGTCCACCGCTGCCTCTTCCTCCTGCAGGTCGAGGATGTCGTCGGCCGGGGTGCGCGCGGCGCGCGCGGCGCCCGGCGCCTCGTCACGGGCGATGACGCGCCGGATCGACGACAAGATATCTTCCATCGACGGCTCTCGCGACAGATCGCCCATCCTTGCCCCCTTCGGTGAACCCGCGCGGCGGGCGTTAACCACGATCATAAAGGTCCGGGGCGGGGCTTGCCAAGCCCCAGATTGCGGATTTCACGCCCGGCACCCCGGATTTGCGTTTTGCCGCGTTTTCGGGGTCGCCGGCCGTTTTCGCCCGGCTGGAACGCCCTATTGGTGCGGCAGGTTGCTGGCGTCGGCCGGGACGCCGGCATCGGCGGCGGGCACCGCGCGCGTATCGGTCGCCTGCTGCTGCGGTGCGGGATCGTCGGCCCAATCCCAGATCTGGCCGCGCACGCGCTCGTAATTGACCGCCGGATCGTAGAGCGGGCCGCCCTCGATCCCCAGGTCGCGCGCCTCGGCCTTGCCCATCGCCGCGAGGACCGAGAAGGCCGCGACATAGCTGTTGCGCCGCGCCGAGACGAGCTGGACCTGCGCGTTCAGATATTCCTGCTCGGCATTCAATATGTCGAGGATCGAGCGGGTGCCGACGCTGTTCTCGGCACGGACCCCTTCCAGCGACAGCGCGTTGGCGCCGACCGCCTGCTCGGTCGCGGCGATGACGCGCTCGTTCGCCTGCCATGCGGCATAGGCCCCGCGCGTCTGCGCGATCACGTCGCGCTCGGTCGCGACATAGGTCTCGATCGCCTGGCTCGTGCGCGCCTGCGCCTGACGGACCTGCGCCGCCGGCCGCCCGCCCTGGAACAGCGGCAGCGTCAGCGTGACGCCGGCGGCGGCGCTGGTCTGGCTCTGCGACACGCCGACGCCGGGAACGCCGCTCGACGCCGAGCCGAGGAAATTGGTGTAATTGCCGCTGACGGTGCCGTCGAGCTTGGGCATGCGCGAGGCGCGCGCGACGCCGATGTCGGCGCGCGCGGCGTGGACGAGCTGGTCCGCCGCGTCGATGTCGGGATTGTCCCGCAGCGCGATCGTGACCGCATCCTCGGCGCTGGCGGGCAGGCCGGGCAGCGGCGGCGGCGGCTGGAGGTCGACCGGCGCCTCGCCGACGAGGCGGATATAGGTTTCGCGGCTGGCGATCAGATTCGCCTCGGCGCTGCGCAGGTCGCCCTCGGCGAGCGCGAGTCGCGCCTGCGACTGGGCGACGTCAGTGCGCGTCAGGTCGCCGATCTCGAACCGGTCGCTGGTCGCCTGCAAATTGGTGCGGAGCACCGACACATTCTTTTGATTGAGCTGGACGATCGCGGTGTCGCGGATCACGTCCATATAGGCGCCGACGACCTGCGCGAAGACGCTCGCCTCGGTCGCGCGCAGGTCCGCCTGCCCGGCCTCGACGCGATATTGCGCGGCGCGCACCGCGTTGCGCACCGCGCCGCCCTGATAGATGGGGACAGAAAGCCGGCCGCCGGCGTCGATCAGCCGCGTCGGTGAGGAAAAGCTGTTGCCGGGCTTCACCAGATTTTCGCTATAATCGCCCTGCGCGCCAAGCGACGGCAGGCCCTGGCTCCGCTGGATCGGGACATTCTCGTCGTTCGCCCGCTGTCCGGCGCGCGCGGCGGTCAGCGTCGGGTTGTTCTCATAGGCCTTGGCGAGCGCGCCCTGCAGCGTCTCGGCGGCGGCCGGCGTCGCGGTCAGCAGGAACGCCCCGGCGGCGATGCCGGCAAGCCAATATCCCCGGCGAACGGGTTTCATGTCGGAGTCGTGCATCCTGTTGCCAGCCTGAACCAGAGGGAAGGGGAGAATCAGAAGCGGAAGCCCCGGGGGGCCGCAAAACCCGGCAGCAGCGCGACGTCCATGTCGGCGAAGGGACGCAGCGCCAGCGTGCCGTCGGTCTTGATGCCCTGCACCAGCCGCGTAACCGTGCCGTCGCGCCGCGCCGCGACCAGCCGGCCGCGCCGTGCGAGCTGGCCGACCAGCGTGTCGGGCAACTGCTCGATCGCGCCGTCGATGATGATGCGATCGAAGGGCGCGGCGTCGGGCGCGCCGGCGGTGAGGGGGCCCTCGATCCAGCGGATGTCGGTGTCGGCCGTGGCGGTGCGGGCGACCGCGATCAGCTCGGGCGATTCCTCGACCGCATGAACCTTGGCGCCCAGCATGGCGATCAGCCGCGCCACATAGCCGGTCGCGCCGCCGATCAGCAGCACCTTCTGCCCCGGCTGGATATCGGCGGCGACGAGCATCCGTCCGGTGACGAGCGGCGGGTTGAGCATCCGGTCGCCGCCGAGCGCGATCGCGCGGTCGATATAGGCGACGCTCGCCAACTGCGCGGGCACATGCGCCTCGCGCGGGACGGCTCCCATCGCTGCGACGATGGCGGGATCGATGACATCGCTGGTGCGAAGCTGGCTGTCGACCATCGCCGCCCGCATCGCCGCCGCGCTCAATTCGCTGTATTTGGTTGCCATCAGCCGGTTTCCGATTCTGCTGTTTCGTTCGTTTCCGCCGGGAGCTTCTAGCCCATGCCGCGCTGTATTGCAATTATAATACAGCAACGAAGTCCGGCTGCCGCCGCGCATAGCCGCCCGGACGTCCTGCGCCAAGCCTCGTCGCGGCCGAAGCGGCGGCGTGTCACCGAAAATTGCGCAACAAGCGGATTGCCAGTGTGCGCCGAAATCGCTAGGGGCGCTTCTCCACGCATTTTGAGCGCCTGAGGCCCGATGGCGGAGTGGTGACGCAGCGGACTGCAAATCCGTATACGCCGGTTCGATTCCGGCTCGGGCCTCCACCCCTTGATGAGAATGGCAATCTCCCAAGGGTTTATCCTTTCGATTTGCTAACTTTGCGGACAGGGTTAGCAGATTTCCGCTGCGCCCTACCGTGCTGGAGAGCGTTCATCGCGTGATCGGCGAGCACCTTCTTCTGGGCTTCCTTGGTGTAACGGATCACCTCGCCCTCTGTCGTGTGGCCCGTGATCGACATGATTTCGTTCACCGAGCATCCCGCCTCAGCAAGGCGTTTGGCCATCGCCTTCCGAAGCCCGTGTGATGAGCATTGCGGCAAGCTCGCTTCGTCGCACCTGTCCCGCATCCAGTTACCGAAACCGTTAGCCGTAAACGGCTTGCCATATTCGGTGACGAGGAACGTCATGTTCTGACGCGGCGTTCCCTCCAAGACGCGTTTCAGCTCCGGGTGGATAGGAATATCCACCAGTGCATTAGTCTTGTCTTGACGAACGGCGATCCTGTCACCCTTCACGTGCTGCCAGCCCATCTTGACGGCATCGGATTTGCGCTGCCCCGTATAGAGCATGATCGCCATGGCAAGCCGCGCCTTGGTGCCGATCGGGTGGATCGCTTCAAATTGGGCGATCTCCTCCTCTGTCCAAGTGTGGAAGCCCTCCGATGAGACTTTCAAGCCGCGCATTCCTAGCAACGGGTTGTGCTGTATCATGTCTATGTCAGCAGCAAAGTTCAGCAGAGTTTTCAGACGCTTCAAAAGGCTGTTCGCGGCCTGAGGTCGATCTTCCATCTGACCGATCAAGGTCTTGATGTGAGAGCGTTTGAGACCTGCGACGGGTAAATCTCGGCACTTCTCGGCGAACCGTTCCAATATCCGTCGATAGTTGCGCTGAGTTGCCGGTGCCAAGTTCAGGAACTCGGGGGCGGTATAATAGCGCCGCAGGAGGTCGCCGAAACTGCCCGGCACAAGGCGGGAGGAGGCAGTAGGTGCGATCTGCTGCGCCTCCCCCTCAACGGCCTTTTGGTAGGCTATCATGAAGGCCTCAGAGTAGAGGGGACCGGGAAGTGGAATTTTCTTCACGCCGGGCCGATTGTAGTAAATGCGCTCCTTGCCGTGCCTGTCCCGATAAACGTGGACATATGGAGGCCGCTTATATCGGGGCATGAGTAAACACCTGATCCCACGGATTGCCGGTCAAGGGGGCCACGCTGCCGTATTTCGCTTCGACATGCTTGCGTGTCATGATGCGGAAGGTGCCATCTTGATGAAGTTTCACCGAGACGGGTTCCTGCCCCATCTTCTCCAGCAATTCCCACATGGCCCGGATGTT
>NZ_BCUA01000129.1 GCF_001591045.1 Sphingopyxis granuli NBRC 100800
AACCCTGAAACAAGTTCAGGGTGACGAAAGGGAGAAACCGGGGTCGCAATGACGCAGTGGGTCAATCCAACTCATCGGAGTCCGGGAACAGGGATTTCGCCCCGAAAGAAACAAACCCGGCAGCCGGGATTGAAAAGCCCGGCCGCCGTTCCTATCTAGCGGGAATGCGGGCCGGGCCCCTCTGGCGTCGGCGGGATCAACATCCCGCCACGTGATGTCGGACCGCATCGGGTGACACCGATGCACGGCGGCCAATTCTCCCCCCTGATCCAGGTCCCGGCATCGGCGTCGCCTGTTTTGAGTTCGCTCAATCAGGAGGCCATATGTCTGTGAATCCCCATATCTTTCACTTGACCGCGTTGCATCGGCGGCTCGACGAAGCGGTCCGGCGCGAGACGCGCCGCCGCGGCGGCGACCCGTTTCGCGTGCTGCGGCTCAAGAAGCTGAAGCTGGCGGTCAAGGACCGCCTCGCATCGCTGATGCGGCGCCCGGTTCGCGCCCGCTGAATCCGGCAATGAAGGCGAAACGCGCTGCTTTCGGCGGCGCGTTTCGCCTGTCCAGGGATCGTCATCATGGAATTTCTCTTCACCGACTGGCTGGGAACACCGGCCTGGTTCTGGCTGGCCTTTCTCGGCCTCGTCATCGCCCTCACGGCCTTCGACCTTGGCGTGTTGCACAAGGAGAACAAGGAGATGGGCATCGCGGAAAGCCTGAAGCTCTCCGCGCTCTACATCGGCATCGCGCTCGCGTTCGGCGCCTGGATCTGGGTCGAGAAGGGCGGCGACGCGGGCCTTCAATATTATACCGGCTTTTTCATCGAAAAAGCGCTGTCGATCGACAATATCTTCGTCATCTCGCTGATCTTCGCGACCTTCGCGATTCCGGCGCGCTATCAGTATCGCGCGCTATTATGGGGAATCGTCGCGGTGATCGTGCTGCGCGGCCTGATGATCGCGGGCGGTGCGGCGCTGGTCGCCGAATATGGCTGGCTGCTCTACATCTTCGCCGCCTTCCTGATCTTCACCGGTATCAGGATGCTGTTCGCGAGCGACAAGCCGATGGACGTCGCGGGCAATCCCGTCGTGCGCTGGCTGTCGCGCCGCATGCCGATCACCGCGGACCTGCATGGCGAGAAATTCTTCGTGCGCGTGTCCGACGCGAAGACGGGGAAGGTCGTGCTGGCGGCGACGCCGCTGTTCCTTGCGCTCGTCGTCATCAACCTCGCCGATCTGGTGTTCGCGGTCGACAGCGTGCCCGCGATCTTCGCGATCACGACCGACACCTTCATCGTCTATACCTCGAACATCATGGCGATCCTCGGCCTGCGCGCGCTCTATTTCGCGCTCGCGGCGATGGTGCATCGATTCCACTATCTGAAATATGCGCTGGCGCTGGTGCTCGTCTTCATCGGGTCGAAGATATTCGTGGCCGATTTCCTGCTCGGCAGCGCGAAATTCCCGCCGCTGGCGAGCCTGGGAGTCACGGTCGCGCTCATCGCCGGGGGCGTGCTGTGGTCGCTCGTCAGCAGTCGCCCGTCCGACTCGGCCGTGCGGTGACGGGCCGGCTGTCGCGGCCCGCCGCTCATACGGCGAGGAGAAGCGTGTCCTTGTCGCTCGGCGCGGCGGGCTGGAACATCGGGAGCGGCTCGAACGCCTCGTCGGTGACCTCGGTCTCGCCAAGCCCGTCGAGCTTGAACTGACCGAGGCGCCTTTCCTCGTCCGACCGCCAGTTCTTGTTGAGATTCAGCGCGCTGACGAACAGCGCCCCGTGCCGCTCGAACATCTGGTGCGGGGCAAGGGTCATGGCGTCGCCATTGTAGCGAGTGGACACGATGCGTCGCCGTGCGATCGCTTCCATCATTTTCAGTCGTGTATCGTTCATCGGCCCGGGGAGAGGTGGTTTCGTTGTGCGGTGCACCATACACCCGCCGCGGCGGGCCTGGCAAGCATCGCTTGATCGCTCGTCCGCCCGGTCGCCCGCAATTGCGGACGAATGCCGTTCGGATTGGCTTAACACCATATTAGCAATGCCATATTTATGACGATCCGATGACCAGGAAGGGGCAGGGGGACCTGCTGACGTTGCTGCTTGCGGCCGTCGCGACATTGTTGATCGAAATGGCGCTCGTCGAACGCAAGTTCGCTCTGTTCGGCGGCGGCTTCGGCCAGTCGCAAACGCTGGATACGCCGGCCGAGACCGTCCTGTTCCTGCTCGGTGCCGTCGGTGCACATGCGCTGCTTTTCGGCCTGTTCTTCCTGTTGCTGCGCCGGCTGCACGGGCGCGAATACGACCCGCTGATCTTCCGGTTCAACCTGCTGTTTTTCGGCGTCGCCGGCTTTCTCGTCGCGCTGACCGCCAAGTTCGAGCTTTTGTCCTATTTCAGCGACGCGGTCAGCTTCCAGTTGATCCGCAATCTGGGCGGGGGAAGCCTGTTCGACGCTTTCCTGTTCGTATTGAACGAAGGCGCGCTGATGCTGATCGGCCTCGGCGGCGCGCTGATCCTCTATGGGATCGTCGTGGTCCGCCTGCGCCGTCGCGGCAATCGGACCCTGCTGCCGGCGGGCCGCTCGCCGCTGCGCTGGGCGGTGCTGGCGCTGGCGGTCGCGATGCCGGTGATCGCCGCGCAGGCCAACGGGGTGCCCGACGCGCGCGACGGCCTGCGCCGGATGACCGCCTATGGGCTGGTCAACCGGCTACTCGAACAGCTGACCGATTTCGATCGCGACGGATATAGCTGGTATTCGGCGCAGATCGACCGGCATCCCTTCGACGCGTCGCGCCATCCGCTGGCGCTCGACATTCCGGGGAACGGGATCGACGAAGACGGCTTTGGCGGCGATTTCGTCTTTACCGGCGCCGATCCGGCGACGCCCGCGCCGAAGCTGCCGGCGAAGCGGAAGCATCTTGTCGTCATCGTGCTCGAAAGCACGCGCGCGGACGCGCTGACGCAACGGGTGAACGGGCGGCCGGTGGCGCCGAACCTCGCGGCGCTGGCGCGCGCGGGAAGCAGCTTTCCGCACGCCTACAGCCACGTCGGCTTCACGACGGCGTCGCTCAAGAGCCTGTTTTCGGGCGCGCTTGATCCGCGGGTGGGAGACCCCTCCTTATTCTCCGACCTCAAGGCCAATGGCTATCGCATCGGCGTCTTTTCGGGCCAGCCCGAAAGCTTCGGCGATATTTCGGCGGTGGTCGGGATGCGCAAGGCGGCCGACATATTCGTCGACGCCGAAACGCTGGCGCACGAACGCGCCTTCGGCTTCGCCGCCAAGGGCTCGCTGCTCGTCGACGAGACGAAGATACTGGCGGAATTCGATCGGCGGATGGGCGATCCGGGACCGTGGGCGCAGCCGACCTTCGTCTATTTCAATTTCCAGTCGCCGCATTTCCCCTATCATCATCCGGGCATGCCCGACATGCTGGGTGTCGATCCGCTGCCGCGCGGCGACATTTCCGCCGCCAACGCCCGCGGCGTCCAGCAGACCTACTGGAACGCCGTCGCCTATGCGGATTCGCAGATCGGCGCGGTCGTGGCGCGCTTGAAGGCGCTGGGGGCGTGGGACGACACCGTGCTGATGGTCACCGGCGATCATGGCGAGGCATTGTTCGAAAACGGATTCCTGGGACACGGCCACGTGATCGAGCCGGCGCAAACCCATATCCCGTTCGTGCTGAACGTGCCGGGCCTGTCCAGCGACCGGCCGCTCGGCCTCAGCGGCATGCGGTCGATCCTGCTCCAGGCACTGGGCGGCGCGCCCGCGCCCGACAACGACGCTCCGGTTTTCCTGCATATCGGAGCGGTCGATACGCCCGCCGCGATCGGCATCGTCGAACCGGGCGGCGTCTTCACGACGCTCGCGCTCGGAACCGAGGAAATGTGGTTTTCCGACAGCGGTCGGCGTGCGCGCTACGGCGATCTGAACGGTGCGGACAAGGCTCGCGCCGACCGGCTAGTCAACGAATGGGCGCGACAACGCTGGATGCGCCATCTGGCGACCCGCGAGGCGGCGCGGAACGCGCCATAGCCGCGTCGCGCCCGGGGGCGGGGCGCGCACGGAGAAAACAATCGCGTATCGCATAAAAATGCCCGCCGGAGGTCGAACGACTTCCGGCGGGCAGGCTTTCCTCCCCAGGAAAGCTCGGGAGGCGCGGGGCGTTTGTGCAAGGCACCCCGCGCCGAGAAGGGTGGCGCGGGGGGCAACGAAAACCCCCGCGCCTAGCTCGATCTTCAGGCGGCGAACTGGTTCATCGTATTGTCCTTGCCGCCCGCCTTCAGCGCGGCTTCGCCGGCGAAATAATCCTTGTGATCGTCGCCGATGTCGCTGCCGGCCATGTTCTGGTGCTTCACGCAGGCGATGCCCTGGCGGATTTCCTGACGCTGGACGTTCTTGACATAGCCCAGCATCGCTTCCTCGCCGAAATATTCCTTCGCCAGATTGTCGGTCGACAGCGCGGCGGTGTGATAGGTCGGCAGGGTGATCAGATGGTGGAAGATGCCGGCCCGCTTCGCGGCGTCGCGCTGGAAGCTGCGGATGCGGTTGTCGGCCTCGACCGCCAGCTCGGTGCCGTCGTAATCGACGCTCATCAGCTTTGCCCGGTCATAGGCACCGACATCCTTGCCGTCCGTCTGCCACGCGTCGAACACCTGCTGGCGGAAATTCAGCGTCCAGTTGAAGCTCGGCGAGTTGTTGTAGGCGAGCTTCGCATTGGGAACCGCCTCGCGGATACGGTCGACCATGCCGGCGATCTGCTCGATATGCGGCTTTTCGGTCTCGATCCAGATCAGGTCGGCGCCGTTCTGAAGGGCGGTGATGCAGTCGAGAACGCAGCGATCCTCGCCGGTTCCGGGGCGGAACTGATAGAGGTTCGAGGGTAGGCGCTTCGGGCGCAGCAGCTTGCCGTCGCGATTGATCAGCACGTCGCCCGGATTGCCCGCGCCCGTCACTTCCTCGCAATCGAGGAAGGCGTTGTACTGATCGCCGAGGTCGCCCGGTTCGCGGGTGAAGGCGATCTGCTTGGTCAGCCCGGCGCCCAGGCTGTCGGTGCGCGCGACGATCACGCCGTCGTCGACCCCCAGCTCCATGAAGGCATAGCGCAGCGCGCGGATCTTCTGCAGGAAATCCTCGTGCGGCACGGTGACCTTGCCGTCCTGGTGGCCGCACTGCTTTTCGTCCGACACCTGATTCTCGATCTGCAGCGCGCAGGCACCGGCCTCGATCATCTTCTTGGCGAGCAGATAGGTCGCCTCGGCGTTGCCGAAGCCCGCGTCGATGTCGGCGATGATCGGCACGACATGCGTTTCATGGTTGTCGATCGCGTGCTGGATCTGCTTTGCCTTGACCTCGTCGCGGGCCTCGCGCGCCGCGTCGAGCTCGCGGAACAGGCCGCCCAGTTCGCGGGCGTCGGCCTGCCGCAGGAAGGTGTAGATTTCCTCGATCAGCGCCGGAACGCTGGTCTTTTCATGCATCGACTGGTCGGGCAGGGGGCCGAACTCGCTGCGCAGCGCGGCGACCATCCAGCCCGACAGGTAGATGTAGCGGCCCTTGACGGTGCCGAAATGCTTCTTGATCGCGATCATCTTCTGCTGCGCGATGAAGCCGTGCCAGCAGCCGAGCGACTGGGTGTAGTTGGCGGGATCGGCGTCATAGGCCGCCATGTCGGCGCGCATGATCCGCGCGGTGTAGCGGGCGATGTCGAGGCCGCTGCGGAACTTGTTCTGGGCGCGCATGCGGGCGACGCTTTCGGCGCCGATCGCATCCCAGCGGCCGTCCTGATCGCGGATGAGGCGGCCGGCCTGCGCCATGTCTTCGGTATAGCTCATCTTCACTGTCCTCGGCTGCGCCCCGGTGGGCGATGAATATGCCGCCCTTGTGCCGACCCGCCGCCCGGATTGAAAAAGCTTTGTGAATATTTCTTGTGAATAAAGCGGATAAAGTGCATTGTAGCATGTAAATCAGTAAAGAAAGTTACAACATGGCGGAGCGGCGGGTGTTCGCGGGGCCGGCGGTGCGCAAGTTGCGGCGCGATGCGGGATTGACGCAGGCGGCGATGGCCGAGGCGCTGGGCATCTCGCCGAGCTACCTGAATCTGATCGAGCACGGCCAGCGTCCGCTGAGCGCGACGGTGATCGTCCGGCTGGCCGAGCGCTTCGGCTTTGACGCGGCGAAGCTGGGGGCGGCGACGGTGCCGGGCGGGCTTGCCGCGCTGCGCCGCCGTCTGGCCGACCCGCGCTTCGCCGATCTCGACATCGGGTCGCGCGAGGTCGAGGAATGGCTGGAGAGCGCGCCGGCGACCGCGACGGCCTTCATCCGGCTGTTCGACGCGGCGGGCGATGCGACCGCGCCCGCCGCCGCCGAGGCGCCCGAGGTCAATGCGGTGCGCCGCGCGATCGAGAAATGGCGCAACCATTTTCCCGATCTCGATGCGCGCGCCGAGGAACTGGCCGACGAACTGCGGCTCGCGGGGGGCGACCTCTATGGCACCATCGCCGAGCGGCTGCGCACGCGGCACCAGCTTGGCATCCGCATCCTGCCCGCCGACGTCATGCCCGACCGGCTGCGCTGGCTCGACTGGCATGCGCGGCAGTTGATGCTGAACGAGCTGCTGCGCCCCGCCTCGCGCACCTTTCAGGCCGCGGCGACGCTGGCGCAGATGGAGTCGAAGGACGAGATTTCCGCCCTTGTCGCGGGCGCAGAGTTCGCCGAACCCGCCGCCGCGCGCCTGTTCGAGCGGCATCTGATCCAATATTTCGCGGCGGCGCTGATGATGCCCTATGGCCGCTTCCTGCGCGCCTGCGACGCGACGGGTTACGACCTGCTGCTGCTCCAGCGGCGTTTCGGCGCCGGGTTCGAGCAGGTCGCACATCGGCTGACGACATTGCAGCGCGTCGGCGCACGCGGGCTGCCCTTCTTCATGCTCCGCATCGACCGCGCGGGGCAGGGGTCGAAACGCTATGCGGGCGCCAGCCAGTCGCCGCTCGTCGATGGCGATGCGCGCTGTCCGCTGTGGGGCGTCCACGAAGCCTTCGCGCGCCCCGGCGAGGTGATCGCCGACCTTGTCGAGCTGGAGGACGGGTCGCGCTGGTTCACGCAGAGCCGCTCGGTCGCGGCGCCCGGCGCGACGGGAGGGGGCACGCCCGCGCGCTTCGCGGTGTGCATCGGGGTCGACGCCAAGGTCGCCGCGCCGCTGGCCGCCGCGCGCGGCATCGACCTGATGCGTAGTCCCGCGACCCCGATCGGCCTCGGCTGCCGCCGCTGCACGCGCAGCGGCTGCGTCCAGCGCTCGATGCCGCCGCTCGGCCGTCCGCTGCGATTCAGAGAGGGCGAGCGCGGGGTCAGCGCCTTCGATTTCGCGGGGGATTAGAGCATCGAGCCTTAAAATCTGACCCATCGTCCCGAACGGATAGGGGTGTTGCAGGTTTATGCACGGTTTCTCTTTTCCGTCTCCCTGACCTTGTCT
>NZ_BCUA01000130.1 GCF_001591045.1 Sphingopyxis granuli NBRC 100800
GCCCCGGCTTCCGCCGGGGAACAGCTCCTGACTTGGCTGAAGAACATATATGCCAACTCGTTTCAGAGCTCGCCCCCCCGGACCCGATCCGGGAGTCCATCGTCTGCCCTCGAATGAAAGGCAGCACAAAAGGGAGGTGTCCGGCCATGGATGCTGAAACGAGTTCAGCATGACGAACGAACGGGGCAGTGCGCCGAAACCCGAATCCCCGGACCATAGCCCCGCTGCACCGAGCCGGGTCTCACGACCCCTCGCGCCATCGGGAGGGGAGGGGATCAGTGCACCGCTTGCGGTCCTCTTTCCACCCCCGACTGCGCGAGTTGGTCGTCGATCGCCGCGAGCAGCCGCGCGAGCGCCGCCTCGTCCCGTGCCTCGGCGCGCGCGACGAGCACGTCCTGCGTGTTCGACGCGCGCAGCAGCCACCAGCCGTCGTCGGTGAGCACGCGCGCGCCGTCGGTGCGGTCGACCTGCGCGCCCGCCGCCGTCAGCCGGTCGAGAACCTCGTCCACAATGGCGAATTTGCGCGCCTCGTCGACCTGGAAGCGCAATTCGGGGGTGTTGACCATCGCCGGCATCGCGTCGCGCAATTCGGTGACGCTCCTGCCCAGCTTGGTCGCCGCCTCGATCAGCCGCACCGCGGCATAGGGCGCGTCGTCATAGCCGTAATAGCGGTCGGCGAAGAAGATATGCCCGCTCATCTCGCCGGCGAGCGGGCTGCCGGTTTCCTTCATCTTCGCCTTGATCAGGCTGTGCCCGGTCTTCCACATCAGCGGCGTGCCGCCCAGTTCGGCGACGCGGTCGAACAGCGCCTGGCTCGCCTTGACGTCGGCGATGATCGTCGCGCCCGGATGCTCCCTGAGCACCGCGGCGGCATAGATCTGCAGCAGCTGGTCGCCCCAGATCACACGGCCCTGGCCGTCGATCGCGCCGATGCGGTCGCCGTCGCCATCGAAAGCGACGCCGAAATCGAGGCTTCTCTCCGCGACCAGCTTGCGCAGATCGGCGAGGTTCGCCTCGACCGTCGGATCGGGATGGTGGTTCGGGAAATGGCCGTCGATGGTGGTGAACAGCAGATGATGCTCCCCGGGCAGCCGCGCGGTGAGCTTTTCGATCACGGTGCCCGCGGCGCCGTTCCCGGCGTCCCAGCCGATGCGAAAGGCGCCGCCGGCGAATCCCTCGACCAGCCGATCGACATAGGCGTCGACGATGTCGATGCGCTGCGATCCGCCCTCGCCGCTGTCCCAGTCGCCCGCGGCGGCCATTTCGCCGATCCGCCTGATGTCGGCGCCGAAGAAGGGGCGTCCTTGAAACACCATCTTGAAGCCGTTGTAATCGGGGGGATTATGGCTGCCGGTTATCTGTATGCCGCCATCGACCTCTTCGGTTGACGCGGCGTAATAGAGCATCGGCGTCGGCCCCAGCCCGACGCGCAGCGCATCGACCCCCGCCGCGTTGATCCCCTCGACCAGCGCCTCCTCCAGCATCGGCGACGACAGCCGCCCGTCATAGCCGACGGCGATGCGCCGGCCGCCCGCGCGGCGGATCAGCGTCGCAAAGCTGCGGCCGATCGCACGCGCATCGTCGGCGGTCAGCGTGTCGCCGACGACGCCGCGGATATCATATTCGCGCAGCATCGTCGGGTGAAAGACGTGGGCGGCAACGGGCTCGGAAACGGCGGTCATGGATGATGCTCCTGCGCGAAGGGGGTCAGGCGACGGCGAACAGGTCGCCATCGGGGTGAAACCGCTCGCGCGCCGGAAGGTTCAGTCCCGCCATCGCCTCGCGCAGTTCCTGCCGCGCGACGACATGCCCCATCCCCATGCCGCCGAGATGCGCCTTGTCGAGCAGCGTCAGCCCGGCCGGGAACAGCTCGCGATAGATGACGCGCTCGCCGAGCCCCGGGATGACGCGAAAGCCGACGCGGCGCGACAGCTGGTTCAGCGCCTCGCCGACGCGCCGCATGTTGTGCGCGTCGACATGCTGCAGGCGGTTGCGCAGGATGATCCAGTCGATCGTCCGCCCGTCGCTCTTGGCGCGCGCCTTGCGCGTGTCCCAAATCAGCTCCGAATAGAAGCTGGGGCGCACGACCTGGAACGTCTCGGGATCGACCTGGCCGATCAGGTCGAAATCGATGAAGCTGTCGTTGATCGGCGTCACCAGCGTGTCGGCGCTGGTCGCGATGTGCCGCGCGAACGGGTCGTCGCGCCCCGGCGTGTCGGCGATCAGATAGTCGGCGTCCTCGGCCAGCCGCGCGACCTGCTCGTCGAGTTCCTCGACCGTCGAACCTTCGAACACCTCGAAATGCGGGATGGGCAGTTCGATGCCGCGGCGCTTCGCGGTGCTGGTGCGGTTGTCGAGATAGCGGTGAAAGGTGCGCTGGCGCGGGTCGAGGTCGATTCCGGCGACGCGCCACCCCATGCTCGCCAGCGCGACCGCGAAATGCACCGCGCAGGTCGACTTGCCCGTCCCGCCCTTTTCATTGGCAAAGATGATCCGATGGGGGGCTGGCTTCGTCATGAGCGTTGCGATTTTCCTGTCGGCGCGGCATGGCGGCCGCATGGGGTGGCGTATGGACGCCGCCAATATCGGAGGGCGGGCGGCCGTGCAAATCATCCGTGATATCGCCACGCTTCGTCGCGCGGTCGACGCACTCAAACTGGGGCGCAAGAGCGTCGCGCTGGTCCCGACGATGGGCGCGCTGCACGCGGGGCACCTGTCGCTGGTGCGGATGGCGCGGCGCGTCGCCGACCATGTCGTCGTGTCGATCTTCGTCAACCCGACGCAGTTCGGCCCGAACGAGGATTTCGCCGCCTATCCGCGCGACGAGGCGCACGACGCCGCGCTGCTGGTCGAGGAAGGCGCGGCGCTGCTCTGGGCGCCCGACGTCTCCGTCATGTATCCGCCCGGCCATGCGACGCATATCGCGGTCGCCGAACTCGGCGCCGACTATTGCGGCGCGGCGCGGCCGGGCCATTTCGACGGCGTCGCGACCGTCGTCGCCAAGCTGTTCAACCAGGTGCGCCCCGACATCGCGATCTTCGGCGAAAAGGACTGGCAGCAGCTTGCGATCATCCGCCGCATGGCGCGCGACCTCGACTTCGCGATCGATATCCTGGGGGCGCCGATCGCGCGCGATCCCGACGGGCTCGCGCTGTCGTCGCGCAACGCCTATCTGACCGCCGAGCAGCGCGCGGCCGCCGCCGCCTTTCCCGCCGCGCTGCGCGCCGCGGCGGCGGCGATCGCCGGCGGCGGCACGGTCGCCGCGGCGCTAGCCGATGCCGAGGCGGCGATCCGCGCGGGCGGCTTCGCCAGCGTCGACTATGTCGCGCTCGCCGACGCCGACAGCCTCGAACGGCTGACCGAATATCGCGCCCCGGCCCGCCTGCTCGCGGCGGCGCGGATCGGCACCACGCGCCTGATCGACAATCTGGCGGTCGAGTAGCACCATCTTTCGGGAAAGCATGGTTCGAAAACCCGCGGATTTCGGCGCCCGCCGCCACCAATCCCCAAAAAACCGCCGCATCGTTAACGCTTTGTTGACCATAAGCCGCAACTTTGGGGCCGAGGTCTCCATGTGGGGTGGAGGCGACAGGGGGTTATCATGGCGAACAGTCTGAAGTCTGCCCAATATCTGATCGAAAGCCGGCTGCTCGACGCCGCGCGCGGCGATGCGAGTGCCTATTTCGACCTGGGCGTCGCATTCTCGACCGGCACCGGCGGGGTCGATGTCGACCTGATCCAGGCGCACAAATGGTTCAACCTCGCCGCGCTCGGCGGCAATGTCGAAGGCCAGCAGTGCCGCGCCGACGTGTCGAACGAAATGAGCCGCGACGAAATCGCCGAGGCGCAGCGCCAGGCGCGCGCCTGGCTCGACGAGACCGCCCGCCGTCCCGCCGCCCGCCGCTTCGCGGCCTGACGTCTTGCCCGGTCTGCGTGGGCGTTCTTGAATCTCACGCAAAGGCGCGAAGGCGCGAAGAGAATTGCATGGCCGGTTTTCGGATAATCTCACACGAAGACACAAAGAGGGCGTGATGCGACTCGATCGTTGCGCCGATTTCGACGTCGGTTGAAAAAGGGTCGGACAACGTCCGGCCAGATAATCTCCTATGATGATCGCGAGACAGAACGGCAGAAACCGTCCTCTTCGTGTCTTCGTGTGAGATTTTCTTCTTCGCGCCTTCGCGCCTTTGCGTGAGATTCAATCCGCCCGCCGGAACGGCATATGCCCTTCCAGCCATTCCATTTCCTGCGCCTCGGCCGCGCGCTCACGCTCCAGGAAATCCGCCACCGCGCGCCGGAACCCCGGGTCGGCGATGAAATGCGCCGACCAGGTCGCGACGGGGCCGTAGCCGCGCGCGAGCTTGTGCCCGCCCTGCGCGCCCGCCTCGACGCGCGCCAGCCCGCGTTCGATCGCGACGTCGATCGCGCGGTAATAGCAAAGCTCGAAATGCAGATAGGGGATGTCGGCCACACAGCCCCAATAGCGGCCATAGAGCGTGTCGGCGCCGATCAGGTGCATCGCCCCCGCGACCGGCGTATCGCCGTCATAGGCGACGATCAGCAGCACGTGGTCGGCCATCCGCGCGCCGATCAGGTCGAACGCCGCGCGCGTCAGATAGGGGTGCCCCCACTTGCGCGCGCCGGTGTCCTGATAAAAGGCCCACATCGCATCCCAGTGCGCGGGACCGATCGCATCGCCCGTCACCTGCTCGATCCGCAGCCCCGCCACCGCGCGCGCGCGCTCCTTGCGCAGCTGCTTGCGCTTCGCGGAGGTCAGCGTGGCGAGAAAATCGTCGAAACTGCGATAGCCGGGGTTGGCGAAATGGAACTGGACGTCGCGCCGCACCAGCCATCCCGCCGCCTCGAACAGCGGCATCTGTTCGGGCGCGACGAAGGTCGCATGCGCCGACGACAGCTCGTTCTGCCGCACCACCGCCTCGGCGGCGCGGATCAGCAGCCGCGCGTCCTCGTCCCCCGCCGCCAGCAGCCGCGGCCCCGGCACCGGGGTAAAGGGCACCGCGATCTGCAGCTTTGGGTAATAGGCGCCGCCCGCGCGCGCCCACGCGTCGGCCCAGCCGTGGTCGAAGACATATTCGCCCTGGCTGTGCGTCTTCAGGTAAGCGGGCGCGGCGGCGACCAGCGCGCCCGCGCCGTCGGCGACCAGCAGCGGCGCCGGCTGCCAGCCCGTCCCCGGCCCGACGCTTCCCGATTCCTCGAGCAGCGACAGAAAGGCATGGCCGACGAAGGGATTGGCGCCCCCCGCCAGCGCGTCCCACGCCGCCGCCTCGACCGCGGCGACCCCGGTGCCGAGCGAAATCGTCCGCGCGGGCGGATCGGCGTCGGCCATTCAGACGCCGCCGACGAGGAAAGGAAAGGCCGTGTTCCCCCGCGAAGGCGGGGGTCCATCTCCGGTTGGCGCAAGATGGAACCGGCAGGAGATGGGTCCCCGCCTTCGCGGGGACACGGAAAGACATGGGACGTCGCGCAAGGCGATTTCCTACGCCGCCTTCACCGCCACGATGGCGTCGACCTCGACCGCAGCGCCCAGCGGCAGCACCGGAACGCCGACCGCGCTGCGCGCATGGCGCCCGGCCTCGCCGAACAGCGATTCCATCAGTTCCGACGCGCCGTTCGCGACCTTGGGCTGCTGCGTGAAACCGGGATCGCTGTTCACGAACACGCCCAGCTTGACGATTCGCTCGACGCGCGACCAGTCGCCGTCGACCGCCTTGCCGACCTGCGCGACGATCATCAGCGCGCAGCGGCGCGCGGCGTCATAGCCGCTCGCCTCGTCCATGTCGGCGCCCAGCCGGCCGGTCACCAGTTGCCCGTCGCGGAACGGCAACTGCCCGCTGACGTGGAGCAGCCCGCCCCGCTCGACGACGGGCACATAGGCGGCGACCGGCGCGGCGGGCGTCGGCAGGTCGAGGCCGAGTTCGGCAAGCTTGGCGGCAATATCCATCGTAAATCCTTCCATCGGTTGTCGGGTCAAAGGGCCGGGGCCGGCAGGTTTCCGGCGATGCGCGCGAGGATCCACTCGCGCGCCGCGGTCCACTCGTCGATGCGCGCATGCGCGTGCACGGCGGCGGGAATCCGGCCGGCGATCGCGGGCTCGCCGACCATGTGCAGCCGCCACACGTCGGGCGCCGCGGCGGCGACCGAATGGTGGTGATTCGGCAAGTCGTCGATGAATATCGTGACGCTCGGCGCGCGCTCCTCGATCAGCCGGCGCACCGGCTCGCCCTTGCCGCCGCGGCTGCCGATCACCGGCGCGTCGAGGCCCAGCGCGGCGAGCTGGTCGGCGCGGCGCTGCTGGTGGTCGGGGCCGACGTTGGTCAGGATGACGATGTCGGCGACGCGCGCGATCGCGGCCATCGCGGCGACCGCGCCGGGGATCGGATATTGCCGCGCCATCTCGGTGCGGAAGAATCCGTCGAGCAGCGGCCACACCTCGGCCGCCTCCAGCGGCGTGCCGCACGCCTTGCGCTTCAGCGCATTGGCGAAGCTCGTGTCCTCCATGCGGAACAGCACGCCGTGCGCCTCGTCGACCCACTGCGCGAAGGGCACGACCATGTGCATCAGCACCTCGTCGCAATCGCTGATGACGAGCGGGCGAGTCATGCTTCCTGTCCTTCCTGTCCTTCCAGTCGGCGCGCCGCGGCGGCCAGCGCCTCCGGCTCTATATCGAGTGCCGCGGCGCAGGCGACAAGGTCGGGCTCGTACGCGGTCAGGAAGGCGAGCACCGCCGCCAGCGTCGCGCGCTGCCCCAGCGCGGCGCGCAGGCCATCGGGCGTCAGCCCGGTCGTCGCGAGCAGCCGCTCGGCGCGCGACTCGTCGCCGACGATCCAGCCGAGCGCCCGCAGCGCCAGCGCCGCGTCATCATCCCGCAAGAGGCGATCCTTCCATGGGAAGCAATTGTGTCCGGCCGCCGATTCGCCTAAACGAGCCGCGGACGCAAGCGGGGAAAGCGGCAGATCATGGGAAAGACCGTCCTGGTCGTCGAGGATAACGAGCTCAACCTGCGCCTGTTCTGCGACCTGCTCAACGCCCACGGCTACAGCGCGCACCCGGTGCGCGACGGCCGCGACGCGCTGGCGAAGGCGCGCGAGATCGCGCCCGACCTGATCATCATGGACATCCAGCTGCCGCACGTCAGCGGGCTCGAACTGATCGGCCAGGTCAAGGCCGACCCGGCGCTGCGCGCGGTGCCGATCATGGCGGTGACCGCCTATGCGGGAAAGGGCGACGAGGAACAGATCCGCGCCGCGGGGGCGGAAGCCTATGTCTCGAAACCCATATCGGTGATCCGCTTCATCGAAAGCGTCGGCGCCTTCGCCTAGGACCGTCCCATCAATCGATGTGTCCCGGCGCAGAAGGCGGTTTCCGATGCCCAGGACTGGAACATGACGACCCTGGATTGGCCCACTT
>NZ_BCUA01000131.1 GCF_001591045.1 Sphingopyxis granuli NBRC 100800
TGATGCTCCAATGCCGGGAACCGGAATCCCAGGAGATTGTCGCCCGGATGACAGACTGGCGCCGCCGCGAACGCTAGCGGGACGGAAAATCTGCGAGGAGATCGGTTCGATGAAAAGCCTGCTGGCCCTGATGGCGATGGCGACGATCCTGCTGCCCGGCGCGACGCGGGCGGCGCCGGTGAGCGAGGAGGAGGCCTATGCCGTCGGCCTCGAAGCCTATGCCTACGCCTATCCGATGGTGCTGATGGAAGTGACGCGGCGCGTCGCGACCAACGCCCGGGAAGGCCGGCTGCGCGCGCCGATGAACCAGTTTTCGCACATGCGGCGCTATCCCGACGCAACCTTCAGGGACGTCGTGCGGCCCAACGCCGACACGCTCTATTCGAGCCTGTGGTACGATGTCGGGAACGAACCGCTGGTCCTGACGCTGCCCGACACGGCGGGGCGCTATCATGTCGTGCCGATCATGGACATGTGGACCGAAGTGTTCGCGACGCTCGGCTCGCGCACGACGGGCAATGACGGCGGCACCGTCGCGCTCGTCGGCCCGCGCTGGCAGGGCACGCTGCCCCAGGGCATGCGGATGGTGCGCAGCCCAACCGACATGGGCTGGATCATCGGCCGCATCCAGACCAACGGCGCCGACGATTACGATCATGTCCACATGCTCCAGGCACGCTATGCCGCGACGCCGCTGTCGGCATGGGGCAAGCCGCAGGCGGCCGCCGCAACGGCGAAGGCCGATCCGTCGGTCGACATGACGACGCCGCCGGTCGAGCAGGTCGCAGCGCTCGCGCCCGACGCCTTTTTCGCGCTGTTCGCCGAGACGATGAAGCGCAATCCGCCACACGCCACCGACGTCGCTATCCTGCTGCGCATGGAAAAGGTCGGGCTGGAAGCGGGACAGAGCTTCGATCTCGGCAAGGCCGACCCGGCGGTGCAGCGCGGGCTGACGCGCGCCGCCACGGACGGCTATCGCCGCATCGTCGATCGGCGCCGGAGCGTGCCGCTGAGCCGCGACGGCTGGGTCGCGCTGGGCAATGCGCTCGGCGTCTATGGCAACGATTATCTCCAGCGCGCCTTCATCGGCTATGCCGGGCTCGGCGCGTTGCCGCCCGAGGAGGCCATCTATCCGATGGCGCCGGTCGACGGCGATGGCAAGCCGCTGAACGGCGCGGCGCGCTATGTCCTCCATTTCGACAAGGAGCGGATTCCGCCCGCCGACGCCTTCTGGTCGCTGACCATGTACGGCGCCGACCAGTTCTTCGCCGCCAATCCGTTGGGCCGTTTCGCGATCGGCGACCGCGACAAGCTGAACTTCAACGCCGACGGCTCGCTCGACCTCTATATCCAGACGGACAGCCCGGGCGCCGACAAGGAAGCCAACTGGCTGCCCGCGCCCGCGGGACCGTTCACGATGAACCTGCGCCTCTACCTGCCGCAGCGCGAGGCGCTGGAAGGACGCTGGACCCCGCCGCCGGTGAAACGGGTGCCCTAAGCAAAACCGCCGTATCCCCGCGAAGGCGGGAGCACGCAGCTTTTTCCGGTAGCCTAGATCAGCCCCGCGAGCGGGCTTGACGGGTCGGCGTAGCGGCGCTGGCCCATGCGGCCGGACAGATAGGCGTCGCGCCCCGCTTCGACCGCCAGTTTCATCGCGCGCGCCATGCGGATCGGGTCCTTCGCCTCGGCGATCGCGGTGTTCATCAGCACCCCGTCGCAGCCGAGTTCCATCGCCACCGCTGCGTCGCTCGCGGTGCCGACGCCGGCATCGACGAGCACCGGCACCGATGCACCCTCGACGATCAGGCGGATCGTCACGCGGTTCTGGATGCCGAGCCCCGACCCGATCGGCGCACCAAGCGGCATGACCGCGACGGCGCCCGCATCCTCGAGCTGCTTCGCCGCAATCGGGTCGTCGACGCAATAGACCATCGGCAGGAAGCCCTCCTTCGCCAGCACCTCGGTCGCGTGGAGGGTTTCGCGCATGTTCGGATAGAGCGTCTTCGCCTCGCCCAGCACCTCCAGCTTGACGAGGTCCCAGCCGCCCGCCTCGCGCGCGAGGCGCAGCGTGCGGATCGCGTCGTCGGCGCTGAAGCAGCCCGCGGTGTTGGGCAGATAGGTGATCTTCTTCGGATCGATATAGTCGGTGAGCATCGGCGCATTCGGGTCCGACACGTTGACGCGGCGCACCGCGACGGTGACGATCTGCGCCCCCGACGCCTCGACCGCGGCGGCGTTCTGTTCAAAATCCCTGTACTTGCCGGTGCCGACGATCAGCCGCGACGTGAAGGTCCGCCCGGCAACGCTCCAACTGTCGATCCTGTCCACATTCAATCCTTGTTCTGCACCACGTTCGCAATGTCGCCGAGGGGATCGCGAACGAAAAACCGGCGAACGCCCCAGGGCTCGTCGCGCAGGGCGTAGACGATCTCGTGCCCCGCCGCGACCGCGCGGGCATGCACCGCATCGACGTCGTCGACGCCCACCGAATAGGCAGGCCGCAGCCCCGACGGGTCGTCGGTCAGGACGCTGATCTGCGCCGTCGGCTGGGTAGACGAGCGATAGATGGTGATGAAATCGATCGCCATCGCCGTTTCCAGCCCCAGCACATCGTTGAAAAAGCCCGCGCCTTCCCGGACGTCGCCGGCATAGCGATTGGGCACGATCCGCGCGACCGCCATCAGCCGCCTCCCACGAAATGGACGATTTCCAGCGCGTCGCCGTCCGCGAGCGCCACGTCGGCAAGGGTCGAGCGCGGCACGATCTCGCGATTGCGTTCGACCGCGACCTTCTTCACGTCGAGCCCGAGCGACGCGACGAGGTCGGCGATGCTGCCCCCGCGCACCTGCCTCTGCTCTCCGTTGAGGATGATCGCAATCACCGCCGCTGCCCTTCTTTGCGTTTCGCCGTGCAGCCCATATAGGGGGAGCCAGCCCCGCCGCAACCGAAAGCCAGGTCTTTGCCGGAAACCTCCTCCGAAACCCCCGTCGTCTTCGTCCTTTCGGGCCCCAACCTCAACCTGCTCGGCACGCGCGAGCCCGAAATCTACGGCCACGATACGCTGGACGCTATCCACGCGCGGCTGGCCGCGCAGGCGGCCGGGCTGGGCCTGTCCGTCGACTGCCGCCAGTCGAACCACGAGGGGGTGCTGATCGACTGGCTGCACGAAGCGCATTTCGCGGGCGCGAAGGCGGTGCTGCTCAACGCCGGCGGTTATACGCACACCTCGATCGCGCTGCACGATGCGATCAAGTCGATCGCGGTGCCGGTGATCGAGGTTCATCTATCGGACCC
Organism: Sphingopyxis granuli NBRC 100800; assembly: GCF_001591045.1. Lineage (GTDB taxonomy): Bacteria > Pseudomonadota > Alphaproteobacteria > Sphingomonadales > Sphingomonadaceae > Sphingopyxis > Sphingopyxis granuli. The sequence continues at coordinate 3,295 of NZ_BCUA01000131.1, forward strand.
GAAAAGCCGCGAATCCTTTCGCCATATCAGCTATATCGGCATGGCGGCGGCCGCGCATTTCGCGGGGCACGGCGCGAACAGCTACACGCTGGCGCTGGACGCCGCCGCGCGTCTCTGACAAGAGGGCGCGACCAGAACAGGGGTCGAGTGCCACCAAGGCACCACAACAACAACAGGAACTATCGCAATGGGTGACCACAAGGATCAGGGCATCAACATCGATCCGGCTTTCGTCCGCGCGCTCGCCGAGTTGCTCGACGACACGCAGCTTTCGGAAATCGAGGTCGAGGATGGCGACCGCAAGGTGCGCGTCGCGCGAACGCTGACCGCCGCCGCAGCCGCGCCTGTCGCCTTCGCCCCCGCGGCCCCTGCCGCCGTTCCCCTCGCGCCGCCCGTTCCCGCCGCGGCGCCGCCGCCCGCCGCCGACAGCTTCGCCGACGCGGTCAAGTCGCCGATGGTCGGCACCGTCTATCTCGCGCCCGAACCGGGGGCGCCGACCTTCGCCAGCGTCGGATCGTCGGTGAAGGAGGGCGACACCGTCCTGATCATCGAGGCGATGAAGGTGATGAACCCGATCACCGCGCCCACATCCGGCACGCTGAAGGCCGTGTATGTCGAGAACAGCCAGCCGGTCGAGTTCGACCAGCCGCTGTTCACCATCGGCTGATTCATCCGATGACGATCGAGAAACTGATCATCGCCAACCGCGGCGAGATCGCGTTGCGCATCCACCGCGCCTGCCACGAAATGGGGATCAAGACAGTCGCGGTGCATTCGACCGCCGACGCCGACGCGATGCACGTCCGCCTCGCCGACGAGGCGGTATGCATCGGCCCGCCGGCGGCGAAGGACAGCTATCTCAACATTCCCGCGATCATTTCGGCGGCCGAGGTGACGGGCGCCGACGCGATCCATCCCGGCTACGGCTTTCTGTCGGAAAATGCGCGCTTCGCCGAGATCATCGAGGCACACAGCATCACATTCGTCGGACCCAAGCCCGAGCATATCCGCACCATGGGCGACAAGGTCGAGGCCAAGCGCACCGCGGTCGAACTGGGCCTGCCCGTCGTTCCCGGCTCGCCGGGCGCCGTCACCTATGGCGACGAGGCGAAGCGGATGGCCGAGGAGATCGGCTATCCGGTGCTGATCAAGGCGGCGTCGGGCGGCGGCGGCCGCGGCATGAAGGTCGTTCCCGACGCCGACAGCCTCGAAAGCCTGATGGGCCAGGCATCGAGCGAGGCGGCGGCGGCATTCGGCGATCCGACCGTCTATATGGAGAAATATCTCGGCAATCCGCGCCACATCGAATTTCAGGTGTTCGGCGACGGCAACGGCAATGCGATCCACCTCGGCGAGCGCGACTGCTCGCTCCAGCGCCGCCACCAGAAGGTGCTGGAGGAAGCGCCCTCGCCCGTCATCTCGGCCGAGGAGCGCGCGCGCATGGGCCAGATCTGCGCCGATGCGATGGCGAAGATGCACTATCGCGGCGCCGGCACGATCGAGTTCCTGTGGGAAAACGGCGAATTCTTCTTCATCGAGATGAACACCCGCATCCAGGTCGAGCATCCGGTGACCGAGATGATCACCGGTTTCGACCTCGTCCGCGAACAGATCCGCATCGCCGACGGGCGCGGCCTGTCGGTCCGTCAGGAGGATCTGGAATTCCGCGGCCACGCGATCGAATGCCGGATCAACGCCGAGGACCCGCGCAGCTTCCTGCCCTCGCCGGGCAAGGTGACGCAATATCACGCCGCGGGCGGCATGCACGTCCGCGTCGATAGCGGGCTCTATGCGGGCTATGCGATCCCGCCTTATTACGACAGCATGATCGGCAAGCTGATCGTCTATGGCCGGACGCGCGAAAGCTGCATGATGCGGATGCGCCGCGCGCTCGACGAGATGGTCGTCGGCGGGATCAAGACCAACATCCCGCTGCATCAGGCGCTGCTCGCCGACCCCGACGTGATCGACGGCAACTACACGATCAAATGGCTCGAAGACTGGCTCGCGCGGCAGGATGCCGAAGCGAAGGGATAGAGCGCGGGGCCGAAGCCGGCCATTCGGCGTCGTTGCGAGCAGCGAAACCGCGCGGCAATCCAGAGCGCGGCGGGAGCATCGCGCCTCTATCCTGAATCGCTGTCCCGTTCGTGTCGAGCGAAGTCGAGACACCCATCGACGTAGCGCAAGGCCGATGGGTGTCTCGACTTCGCTCGACACGAACGGATTTCAGTTGGTCCGGATTAAGCGCGGCGCTCTGAATTGCTCCGAGATTGCTCCTCCCTGATCAAATCCGGGGGCGCGATGACGATGTAGGTCAAGGTCATCGAACGCCGGCACCACCTCCATTCGGGGCCACCCTGCCCACCCGTCCCGCGCTTCCAAACCCTTGGAAACTCGGTTATGGCGGGGCGCATGTCGAAACTCTCCCCCCGCTTCGCATTCGCCCTGCCGCTTCTTTTCGCGGCCGCACCAGCCCTCGCGCAGACGACCGACGTCAAGGAGGATTCGGTCGTCCTGCAACCCGACAAGGTCACCGACGACGCGCCCGTCGTCGAAACGCTGGCCGAAGCCAATCTGCCCGACTGGTCGGCGAACAATGCCAAGGCGCTGCTCGCCTTCATCGGCAATGTCGGCGCCGAAGGATTGTTTCCAAAGGATTACAACCCCGACGGGCTGCAGGCCGCGATCGCCGGCGGCGACCAGGCGCGGCTCGACAAGGTCGCGACCGACAGCTTCCTGCTGCTCGCGACGCATATGCGCGACGGGCGCACGCCGAACGCGGCGCGCAAGCAGTGGTTCATGACCGACAACGACGCCGAGCAGACGCCGCTGATCGCATTGCTCACCTCCGCGCTGCTGTCCAATTCGGTTCCCGAGGCGCTGCTCGGCCTCGACCCGGTCCATCCCGATTTCGCCGCGCTCAAGGCCGCGCTCGCTGTCGCCAAGACGCCCGCCGACGCCAATGCGATCCGCGTCAACATGGAACGCTGGCGCTGGATGCCGCGCGACCTGGGGTCGGGCTATGTCGTCAGCAACGTCCCAGAATATCTGACTCGCGTCGTTCACGACGGCGTCGTCATCGCAACGCACAAGGCGGTGGTCGGCAAGCCATCGACGCCGACGCCGCAGCTCAACCCGATGGCGACGGGCGTGATCCTCAACCCGACCTGGACGCTGCCGCGCAGCATCATCAACGAGGGCATCGGCGCGACGATCGCGCGCAATCCCGCCTCCGCGCGCGCGCAGGGCTATACCTGGACGGGCAGCGGCAAGACGCTGTCGGTCGTGCAGCAGCCCGGCGCCAACAACGCGCTGGGCGTGATGAAGATGGAGATGCTGAACGAACACGCCATCTACCTGCACGACACGCCTTCGAAGGGCGCCTTCGCGCAGGCGGCGCGCGCGTTCAGCCACGGCTGCATCCGCACCGAGCGCGCGCTGCACTTCTCGGGCCTGATGGCGGTGATGTTCGCCGGCCGCAGCCCCGAAGAGTTCGGCGAGGCGGTGGCGAGCGGCAAGACGACGCGCTTCGGCTTCGAAAATCCCTTCCCGGTCTATGTCGCCTATTGGACGGTCGTTCCCGATGCCAAAGGCGGGGTGAAGAAACTCGCCGACATCTATGGCCGCGACGCGCCCGTCGTCGCCAGCTTCGCCAAGCCCGGCCGCACCGCGGCGGTCGTCATCTCCCCGGCGCCGCCGACCGTGGTGCCGACGATCCCGGCCCCCAACGTCACGACGCAAGCCACGACCGGCATCTATTGAGCCTGACGGTCATAGCCGGGTGACACTGCATGGCATCGCCATTGAATAGCCGGAGCGGGATGACATCGAATCGTCATTGCGAGCGGAGCGCAGCAATCCAGAGCGGTTACCGCACGCTCTGGATTGCCGCGCGGCTTCGCCGCTCGCAATGACGAAGTAGGTCAATCCACAATCATCAGAGTCCAAGCCGACAGCCGCGTGCTCCCGCGCAGGCGGGAGCCCAGAGCGACAAAGAGCCAGCGTCGGCATTCAGAACCGGGTCCCCGCCTTCGCGGGGACACCATCATTTTTGTTTGGCGTTTATACCCTTGAGACAGGGACGCT
>NZ_BCUA01000132.1 GCF_001591045.1 Sphingopyxis granuli NBRC 100800
GTCGGGCGCGTCGGCGGCGAGCGCCAGCGCGCTGCGCGCCTGCGCGATCGCGGGGTCGCCGGCGATTTCGGCGGGCAGCGCGTCGAGCACGCCCTGCGCGCCCTCGCGGTCGCCCGCGAGCAGCATGGCGCGGATCAGCCCGCCGTGCGCGGCGGCGTTGTCGGGCGCGATCTCGACGATCTGGCCGAAGATGCCGACGGCGCGCTGGCCGTCGCCTTCGGCAAGCACGGCTTCGCCCATTTCGAGCAGCGGCGCGATCTCGACCGCGCGGACGCCCGCCTCGCTTTCGATCGGAAGCTGCGCGAGGAGCTGGTCGAGCATCGCCTTGAGCTGGCTCTCGCTGCGCGCATTGGTCAGGTTGGCGACCGGCTGGCCCTGGAAGATCGCATAGACGGTGGGGATCGACTGGACCTGGAACTGGCTGGCGATGAAGCGGTTCGCGTCGACGTCGACCTTCGCCAGCACGACGCCCTTGTCGGCATAGTCGGCGGCGACCTTTTCGAGCACGGGGGCGAGCTGCTTGCACGGCCCGCACCATTCGGCCCAGAAATCGAGGATGACGAGCTTGCTCATCGAGGGATCGACGACGTCGCGGCGGAAGGCTTCGACGGCTTCCTTGTCCTGCGCATTGAGACCGAGCGTGGCCACGGATGATTGCTCCTGCTTGTGCGTTCTGCCGGGTCCGGCGCGGCGGTTGCAGCGCCGGGCCGGACTGTGTCGATCCGCTTATGTGGGAATTGAAGGCGGCTTGCCAACCCTTGCGCGAAAAAGCGCAAACAGGGCTTGCCGACTCTCCGAGCCGATGCTAATCGCGCTCCTCACCCGCTGGCACCACCCGGTCGCCAGCCGCCAGAGCGGGCGTAGCTCAGGGGTAGAGCACAACCTTGCCAAGGTTGGGGTCGAGGGTTCGAATCCCTTCGCCCGCTCCAAAAACTTCAAGAAAATCAGTGGGTTATACAAGGTCGCGAAAGCGGCCTTCTTTCATTTTTGGGCTGGGCTACAACCGGGCTACAACGCATTCCAAGGTATGAGCGAGCCGGAGTCCCCAAAGTCGTTCATCGGAGCAGTGCGGTAGCATCGGCGAAGGGCTGGTTAAGCCCCGGCTTTCACGCTCCTTCGTGATACCGAACCGTCGTTGACATTGCTTCGACCAGTGACCGTAAAGCGCCTCCGATTATCTCACCATACCCCTGATCTTGCGCGGGATCGCCGCCCACGGGGCCTCTCCAATGGCTTGTCTGGTCGAGGTCCACCCATCTTCCCGCAACGGCATCGAACGGATTTTTCCGCCGCCGGACAAGCCGACTTTGCATCGCGAAACAAAAAAGCCGTCCGCCGCCGTCTGCCACTTCGTTCCGCCCTTCGGGTGCGGGCCGGTCGTCCCTCGTCCGGGTGACAGCCATCGAGGCCGCGATGGGCGCGGTCCCGAAGCAAGAAAGGACTAACGACATGATCTGCGGAAACTTCAAGGCAACCGATCGCGGCTTCCACGGTGAAATCCGGTTTTTCGGCACCAGCGAAAAGGTGGAAATCCTCCGGGTCGACGACAAGGCGAGCGACAAGTCGCCCGACTATCGCATCGTTGCCGCCGACGATGAGAGCATCGAGTTCGGTGTCGGCTGGCTCAAGTCCGCCAGGGACGGAAAGCCTTACGCTTCATTCAATCTCAATCCGGTCCTAGCGCCGGACGTTCATCTTCGGCTTGTCTCGACCAAGGTAACCGGCAAGTTCGAGTTGAAAGTCGACTGATCGCGAGAGCGTCCCGTCAGTAAGGCGGGGCGCTCTCAATTTTCGACAAAGGATCTGCGCCGGGTGAAACCGTATCGGCCGTCGTGATCTGGCGGGACCGATCGAAAGCGAGATCGGCCTTGGGGCCGCGCCGGCGCCATGCGGCAGCTTCCTGTGCGTCGCCATGACGGCGTGATCGTCGCCAGGGACAGCCTCCATGTGGTCTTGCGCACTGTAGACCGGATGGCAGATTTTTCGGGCTTTGCCGGGAGCGTCATCTCTCCCGTCCTGCCTGCGTGACCGCCCCTCGCGGCCTCTCTCGTGGCTGTTCTGACCGGGGCCACCTGTCGGCGCAACGGCGCCGGGCCGCTTTTTTCCGCCGTGCTGGCGCGCTTTGCATCGCGAAGCAAAAAAGCGGCCCTTCGGCCGTCCGATGGCCGCAAGCCCACCCCGCCGCGCGAGCGCGACAGGAACCCCGAGCCAGCGGTGCGCCGCCGAATGTTCCCGGTCCCTGAACCGCCACGAGACCGCATGGAGCGGTCCCGAAGCAGGAAAGGACGAACAAGATGCTCGAATATCTCCGCACGGTGCTGGCCGAATTTGCGATTACCACCGTCAACGTCACAACGCTGGACGATATGTATGAGGCGGCCACCCTTGTCGCCGTCGATCGCTTCGGGATCGTCCTTGCGGTCAAGCACAGGCATGTAGCCATTTGCCTTCCATGGAACACTGTCTTTGAGATCGAGATCGAGGAATAACCGGCAGACTGCAAGAGCGTCTCGCCAGCGATGGCGGGGCGCTTTCTTCTTTCATAAAGCAGCGTGCGCCATCGACCGTCGTGTCGGCCCGGTGGCCGAGCCGGTATCCCGGCGATCATTTTCTTGAGTGGGAATCAGGGCGCTCCGCCCCCGCTCCCCAGCAACAACAATCGGCCGGACCGGGTTGGCGCCAGGGCGCCCGTCCGCACCACTCCGGCAGATTCTTGCTGCCCCCCACACCCCCGGCTGCTCGACGCGAAGGCAGGAGCGATGGCCCAGCCATCGCCCTGCTGGCGATTTGAAGAAAGGAAAGCAGTCATGGACAATATCAGGCACGGCGACGGTGGCAGCGCCCAATACTGGCAGGAGCGCCGCGAAGCCTTCTCGATTTCGAGGATGTGTCGGCTGAGCGTAGCTTGTTTGATATTCATGTTCCGCGCCGCCCGGCTGAAACTGCCCGCTTCGGCCGCCGCAAGCAGGTAGCGTAGCTGGCGTAGTTCGATCATACCTCAACTCACTTCGTTCACATCCAGTCCGCGCAAATGGATCAAGCTGGCAACGCGATTGGTTCGAAGCCTTAGTTTACCGCGAAAGGCCGCTCGGGCACGCTGTGACCGACCTTCAGGCCTTCTCCTCTCCCGCTCTTGACGTTCATGAAGTTTGCCCCTCGGCGGTTCCCTCTTGCGGTTGGTATACGAAAAAGATAGAAAGTAATAAATTACTTTCTTTTGAAGGCGCGAACAATGAATGGGCGTTCCAAACATCTTCCCGCTGACGAGCGACGGGCGGCGACCGTGGAGGCGGTGGTCGACCTGGCCGCGGAACAGAACCCGAGCGACATCACAACGACGGCCATCGCCCAGCGGATGGGTCTGACCCAGGGCGCTCTCTTCCGCCACTTCCCGACCAAGGACGCCATCCTGCAGGCGGTCATGTCCTGGGTGACCGAGCGGTTGCTCGCCCGCGTGGACAAGGCGATCGAAGAAGCCGCCTCTCCGGCTGCCGCGCTTGAGGCGGTTTTCATGACGCATATCGATTTCGTGTCTGACCACCCCGGTGTGCCGCGAATGCTGTTCGGGGAGTTGCAGCGACCGGGCGAGACGCTTCCCAAGCGCATGGCCCAGACCCTGATCCGCCATTATGGCGAACGGCTGCATACCCTGCTCGACGCCGGAAAGGCACGGGGCGAACTGCATGCGGACCTCGATCCGGAAGCCGCGGCCACCCTGTTCATCGGCACGGTCCAGGGCCTGGTCATGCAATCCATGCTGGCGGGCGATGTGACCCGCATCCGCAGCGATGCGCCCGGCGTGTTCGCCATCTATCTGCGCGGCGTCGGAGCATCATCATGAAGAACATCCGCCTGTCCGGCACGACAAAGCGGATCCTGATCATTGCGGCCGTCATCGCGATCATCGGTGCTGGATGGCTGTGGATGCAGCGGGGCAGCCGCGACGGCGACGCCCTCAATCTGTACGGCAATGTCGATATTCGGGAGGTGCAATTGGCCTTCCGCCAGTCCGGCCGCGTCGCGCAGATGCTGTTCGATGAAGGCGATCATGTCGAGCCGGGCGCACATATGGCGACTCTCGACGCGCAGCCGTTCGAGGAAGCGCTCGCGGCCGCCGACGCCGCCGTAGCGGTCGCACAGGCAGACCTCGACAAACTGCGCCGCGGGCTGCGGCCGCAGGAGATTGCGCAGGCGCAGGAGGCCCTCAATCAGGCCCTGGCCGTCGCCAGGGACACGGAGCGTAATTTTGATCGGCAGAGCCAGTTGCTCGCGTCGGGAGCCGCCAGTCAAAAGACGGTCGATGCCGCGCGCACTGCGCGCGATCAGGCCGCCGCCAGTGTCAAAGCGGCCCGGGCCGCGCATTCGCAAGCCACCGAAGGGTTTCGCAAGGAAGACATCGCGGCCGGGCAAGCCCGCCTCGCCGCCGCACAGGCAGCACGGGCTCAAGCCGCCACCGCTCTTGCCGACACGGTTCTGCTTGCACCCGGCACCGGCACAATCATCGCACGGGTGCGCGAACCCGGCAGCATGGTTGTCAGCCAAAGCCCGGTCTATAGCCTCAGCCTTGATGCACCGGTTTATGTCCGCGCCTATGTCGGCGAACCGGATCTGGGGCGCATCGCGCCCGGAATGCGGGTGCGCGTTCGCAGCGACTCGTCCGACAAGACCTATCAAGGCCAGATCGGGTTCATATCACCGCGGGCGGAGTTCACGCCAAAAACGGTAGAAACCACCGATCTGCGCACGGATCTGGTCTATCGCCTGCGGATCGTGGTCACCAATGCCGATGCTGCGCTGCGTCAGGGCATGCCGGTAACGATCGAGGTCGAAGCCGGACAAGCCACCGGCGCGCGCGCCAAAGGCCGCTGACGTGCCGCCCGCCACCGCGCCACAGGAGCAAAATGGCGATGTCGCGGTCGTCATCGACAGGTTGAGCAAGCATTTCGGCAGTGCGCCTGCGTTACAGGATCTCAGCGCGCAGATAAGCTATGGCCGACTGACCGGGCTGGTCGGGCCGGACGGCGCGGGCAAGACCACCCTGATGCGTATCCTGACAGGACTGCTGGTGCCGAACAGCGGCCACGCCACGGTAGCGGGCTTCGATGTGGCGGACGACAATGACGCCATCCATGTTGCGACAGGCTACATGCCGCAACGCTTCGGGCTCTACGAAGACCTGTCGGTCATGGAGAATATGCGCCTCTATGCACAGCTGCGCGGCATGGATGCCGATGGGCACACCGACCTGTTTGCCCAATTGCTCGACTTCACGCGCCTTGCCCCTTTTACCGGACGCCTGGCGGGCAAGCTCTCCGGCGGCATGAAGCAGAAGCTGGGCCTCGCCTGCGCGTTGATGGCCCGGCCTGCCGTCCTGCTGCTCGACGAACCGGGCGTCGGCGTCGATCCGGTCAGCCGTCAGGACCTGTGGCGCATGGTGCAGGCGCTGACCGACGAAGGGATGGCCGTGGTCTGGTCGACTGCCTATCTCGACGAAGCCGAACGCTGCGACAATGTGCTGCTGCTCAACGAAGGGCAGCTCGCTTATGACGGACCGCCCGGAGAGCTGACCGCGCGCCTTACAAGCCGGAGCTTTCGGCTGGAACAGGTCGGCGAGCGGCGGCGGGCCGTGCTAGCCGAAGTGCTCAGCCTGGACAGTGTCGGCGACGGGGTGATCCAGGGCGCCGGCGTCCGCGTGGTGCTGCGCGCCGATGCGGGAACCGAGCAAATTAGCGCGCTCGCCGATCGGGTCGGCGCGCAACTGAAAGCGGTGCCTGCCCGCTTCGAGGATGCCTTCATTGATCTTCTGGGCGGCGGTCCGGGCGGCACATCGGCGCTTGCCGAAGGGATGCCGCCGGTCGAACTGGCTTCAGACGTTGCCGTCTCCTGCCGCGATCTGACCAAGCGTTTCGGCGATTTCACCGCCACCGACATGGTGAGCTTCGAGGTCCGCAAGGGCGAGATATTCGGTCTGCTCGGGCCGAACGGCGCCGGCAAATCGACTACCTTCAAGATGCTGTGCGGCCTGCTCAAACCCACCAGCGGCGAAGCGCAGGTGGTGGGGCTGGACCTGCGCCGGGCGACCGGTGCTGCCAAAGGCCAGCTTGGCTATATGGCGCAGAAATTCTCGCTCTATGGCCTGCTGTCCGTGCGGCAGAACCTGGAGTTCTCCGCGGGCGTCTATGGCCTGAAAGGCGCCGCGCGGCAGGCGCGGATCGACGAGATGATCGACATCTTCGGGCTGCAACCCTGGCTGTCGGCGGCGCCGGAGTCCCTGCCGCTCGGGGTCAGGCAACGTCTGGCGCTGGCCTGCGCGGTGATGCACCGCCCGCCCGTGCTGTTCCTGGATGAACCGACTTCGGGCGTCGATCCCATCACGCGCCGCGAATTCTGGACCCATATCAACGGCCTTGCCCGCAAGGGGGTGACGGTGATGGTCACCACCCACTTCATGGACGAGGCGGAATATTGTGATCGGGTGGCGATGCTCTATCGCGCCCGGCTGATCGCGCTCGACACGCCGGACGCCCTCAAACGCGGCGCGGTCAGCGATCTCCGGCCGGACCCGACCATGGAAGACGCCTTCATTCATCTGGTCGAAGCCGAGGACCGCGCTGACGAAGCCCGCAGCGGAGTTGCCGCATGAACGGCGCGGGCGGATTGCGAACGGACCTTCAAGCCATGCGCCGCTTCGATCCGAAGCGCCTTTGGGCGCTGGTGTTCAAGGAAAGCCTGCAGGCGATGCGCGATCCGTCCACGCTGCTGATCGCCTTCGCCCTTCCGGTCGTGTTGCTGCTGCTGTTTTCCTATGCGGTGTCGCTCGACGTGCGCGCGGTGCGCATCGGTGTCGTGCAGGAATCGCAGTCTGCTTCGGCGCAATCGCTGGCCGCCGCCTTCGCCGGCACCCGTTATCTGGACGTCACCTTCGCCCATGACCGGCGCGAGGTCGCCGACCGGGTTGTCTCGGGCGACTTGCGCGGATTGGTGGTGATCCCGCAGGATTTCGAGCAGCGCCTGGCTGATCGCGGCACGCGACCTCTGGTGCAGATCATCGCCGACGGTTCGCAGCCCAATACCGCCAACTATGTCACCAACTATGCGCAGGGCGTGGTGCAGACCTGGCGGGGCGGGCTTGATGGCGAGACGCCACGCTCGGTCGTCACGATGGAGCCGCGCTACTGGTTCAACGCCGAACTGGAAAGCCGCCGCGCGCTGG
>NZ_BCUA01000133.1 GCF_001591045.1 Sphingopyxis granuli NBRC 100800
AAGTGGGTCAATCCAAAGTCATCAGAGTCTAGCCCCGACGCGCGCTTCCTACGCCGCCCAGTCCTCCAGCAGGTGGCGCGCGATCGCCAGCGGCGGCGGCGCAAGGAAGGGCGCGTCCATGTCGCCCGCCAGCGCCGCGCGCACCCCGGCGCGATCGACCCAGATCGCCGCCTCTATCTCGGTCTCGTCGAGCGTCAGCGCGCCGCCCGCTGCGCGCGCGCGGCATCCGATCATCAGCGACGAAGGGAAAGGCCAGGGCTGGCTCGCCACATAGGCGACGTCCGACACGCGGATTCCCGCTTCCTCGAACAATTCGCGCGCCACCGCCTCCTCGAGCGACTCGCCGGGCTCGACAAACCCCGCGAGCGCCGAGAACATCCCCGGCGCGAACTGCCGCTGACGCCCGACGAGCACGCGCCCGTCATATTCGGCGAGCATGATCACCACCGGGTCGACGCGCGGGAAATGCTCGGCGCGGCACTGGCCGCAGCGGCGCCCCCAGCCGGCACGGAACAGCTCGGTCGGCGACCCGCAGGTGGCGCAGAACCGATGCCGCGCGTGCCAGTCGACGAGGCTGCGCGCGCCGCCGTAAAGCGCGAGGTCCTGCGCGCTGAGCAGCGGCAGCAGCCGCATCACGGTGCGCGAGCGCGCGTCGATGCGCTGCGCCGGGTGCGGTTCGCGGACGAAATAGGGAATGCCGCGCTCGTCGCGTCCCAGCAGCATCGGCGCGCGTGCGTCGGCGGGGTCGAGCAGTTCCCAGCGCAGGCCCGTGCCATCGTCGCCGGGCACGAAATCGATGCCGTCGAGCGTCAGGCAGCGCGCGCGGGGATCGGCCTTTGCGGCGGCGAAGGCCTCCGGGTCGGTGCGAAGCTGGTCGGCGCGGTCGAGCCACGCCCCGGTGAAGCCGAGTGGTGCCGGCATCAGCGCAGCGCGTCCTTGTAGAAAGCCTCGCCGAATTTCGCCTGAAAGGGCAGCGCCTCGGCCGGCATATATTGGGTGTAGCCGCCGACGCGGTAGCCGCGGGCGCGGTCGACAAAGCCGATCGTCCCCGCCGCGCCGCCCCAGCCATAGACGCCCTCGCCGGTGGGCGAAGCGGCGAGCGAGACGCGCCCGCCCGCGCCGAAGCCTTCGCCCTCAATGAACGTGCCCTTGCGGTCGACCGAATCGGTCAGCAGGTTCGACATCGCCAGCCGCGCGGTTTCGGGCTTCATGATCCGCACCCCGCCGGTCTCGCCCTCGCCGAGCAGCATGGCGAGGAAGCGGTCGTAATCGCGCGCGCTCGAAACCAGGCCGCCGCCGCCATAGGGCATCGGCGGCGGATCGAGGTAGATCGAGCTGGTCGCCGGATCGACCGGCAGCAGCACCGGCCCCATCGGGAAATAATTGGTCGACAGCCGCCCGACCTCGCTCGCCGGCACCTGGAAGAAGGTGCTGCTCATCCCCAGCGGATCGAACAGCCGCGTCTTCAGAAAGGCGTCGAAGGGCTGGCCCGCCGCCACCTCGATCACCCGTCCCATCAGGTCGAGCCCGACCGAATAGCTCCAGCGCGTGCCGGGTTCGTGGACGAGCGGCAGCTTCGCGAGCCGGTCGGCGAAGGCCGCGAGGCTGGGCGCGGGCGTGATTGGTGGCAGGCCGGGGATCGGCAGGCGGCTGATCTGCCCGCCGACCAGTCCGGCCTCGTTATAGGCGTCGCGCAGCGGCCCCTTCTGGATGATGTTGTAGCCGAGCCCGGCGGTGTGAGTGAGCAGTTGGCGCACCGTGATCGGTCCCTTGGCCGGACGCACGTCGGTGATCGAGCCATCGGGCGTATTCTGCACCGTCATGTTCGCGAAGGCGGGCAATATGTCGGCGATCGGCTGGTCGAGGCCGAGCCGGCCTTCCTCGATCAGCAGCATCGCCGCCATCGCGGTGACCGGCTTGGTCATCGAATAGAGGCGCCACAGCGTGTCGGGACCGACGGGCTTGCTCGAATCCATCGCCTGCCGCCCGGCGCCGAAGCTGACCGCCGCCGCCTGCCCCTTGCCGATACAGGCAAGCGTGCCGGCAAGCTGCCCACGCTCGACGAAGCCCGTGACGAAGGCGTCGGTCGCGGGATAGAGCGCCGCGCCGTCGGCTTTCCATGCAAGGGCGCTGCGCGGCAGCAGCGTCGCCGCGCCGCCGAACGCCAGGCCGCCGAGCAGCGCCCGGCGCGACACCATCATGTTCATACGTCCTTCTCCCGCATCTGGTCGACGAGCTTGCGATAGAGCGTCGGCAGCCCGGCCTCGTCAAGCGCCGAAAGCGGCCACCATTCGCCTTCCCCTGCGGCAAGCGCTGCTTCGCCGGGCATCAGCGTCAGCCGCAGATCGAAATGCGTGAAGCCATGATCGACGCGCGCCAGTCCCGAATCGGGCATCGGCGCGCGCGCCCATTCGCCGCCGGGCAGCGCGCGCATGCCGCCGAGCATCCCCTTGCCCGGCCGGCGGACCAGCCAGATGCGGCCCTTGTCCTCGATCCACCAGGCGATGCCGTGGCGCTGCGGCTTCGCCTTCTTCGCGGGCTTGACGGGCAGCCGCTCGATGTCGGCGCGGCCGCGCGCGCGGCAATCGGCCATCAGCGGGCAGATCGCGCAGGCGGGGCCGCGCGGCGTGCAGATGCCTGCACCCAGGTCCATCAGCGCCTGCGCGAAATCGCCCGGCCGGTCGGCGGGCACCAGCGGTTCGAGCGCCGTGCGGATGGCGCGCTTGGCGGCGGGCAGCGGGGTCTCGATCAGCCGATGGCGCGTGATCACCCGCTCGATATTGGCGTCGATCACCACCGCGCGCCGCCCGAAGGCGATCGCCGCGACCGACGCCGCCGTATAGTCGCCGATGCCGGGGAGCGCGCGCAGGTCGGCTTCGCTGTCGGGAAATTGCCCGCCGTGCTCGGCGACCACCGCGCGCGCGCAGGCGAGCAGGTTGCGCGCCCGCGCATAATAGCCGAGCCCCGCCCACGCCGCCATGACGTCGGCGTCGGCGGCGGCGGCCAGATCGGCGACCGTCGGCCAGCGCGTGGTGAAGCGCTCGAAATAGCCTGCCACCGCCGCGACGGTCGTCTGCTGGAGCATGACCTCGGCGAGCCAGACGCGATAGGGATCGGGCACCGCGTCGCTTCCCGGCGGCACGCGCCACGGCAGCACCCGCGCCGAGCGGTCGTACCAGCCGAGCAGGCGCGCGGCGAAGTCGACGGGCGCGGCTTCAGTCTTGTCGCGATCGGTTCTGTCGGAAGTCTGGACGCTCACCCCTCGCCTATGGCATGGCGGCGCGCATGGCGAAAGCACAGAGCGGAGAAACGCCCGCCCGAAAGGCGAAGGACGCAAAGGCGAAGAAGACGCCTGCCCGCAGCTACGAACGCCCGCGCGGCGGGGAAGCGCGCGCGATCGCCGACCTCGTCCCCGAAATCGGCCGCACCGCCTTCCGCAAGTTCGGCTTCATCCAGTCGTCGGTCGTCAGCCGCTGGCGCGAGATCGTCGGCGACCGCCTCGCCGACGTCACCCAGCCCGCGATGATCCGCTTTCCCGCCGGGCAGAAGGCGGGGGGCACGCTGCATCTGACGATCAACGGCGCGCACGCCCCGATGCTCCAGCATGTCGCGCCCGACATCATCGGCGCGGTCAACCGCTTCTTCGGCTATGCCGCGATCGCGCAGGTGCGGATGACGCACGGGCAGGTCGCGCCCGCCGCGCCGCCCGTTCAGCCGCCAGCCATGCTAAAGCCCGTACCCGCCGAACTGGGGGACAGCCTGCGCGACATCGGCGACCCGGAACTGCGCACCGTGCTCGAACGCATGGCGGCAGGGCTGGCCGCGCCGCCGAAGCTTCCCCGCATCAGTTGAACGAAGGACCGGCCGCCCATGCCCAGACATATCCCGTCCCTATCGACCCGCCGCCTCGCGATCGGAACACTCGCCGGCGTCGCCCTGACCGCGCTGGTCGCGGCTGCCCCCGCGAAACCGGCCGCTGAGCGCTGGTCGGCGACCATCTCGACCAGCCCGATCGGCGCGCATCTGGTCGGCAAGCCAGGCGCCAAGGTGAAGCTGGTCGAATATTTCAGCTATACGTGCAGCCATTGCGCCGATTTCGCGAAACAGTCGGCGGTGCCGCTGAAGACGCTCTACATCGACACCGGGCTGGTGCAGTTCGAATATCGCAATCTGGTGCGCGATCCGCTCGACCTGACCGCAGCGCTGCTCGCGCGGTGCGGCGGCGCCAAGGCGTTCGTCGGCAATCATCAGGCGATCATGCTCGCGCAGCCCAGCTGGCTCGGCAAGGCGGCGAAGATGACCAAGGAGCAGCTCGCGCCCTGGTATCAGGGCAGCGAAGGCGAACGCACCCGGCGCATCGCCGCCGATACAGGGCTCGACACGCTGATGCGCGGCCGCGGTTACACCAAGGCACAGATCGACGCCTGCCTCGACAACGACGTCGCGTCGGCCGAGATATTGGGGATGACCAATATCGGCCAGAACGCCGACCGCGTCGCCGCGACCCCAAGCTTCTTCATCGACGGCAAGAATGCGGAGGTCAGCGATTGGCCGAAGCTCAAAACGCGCCTCGACCTCGCGCTCAAGGGCGCTTAAGAACGCCTCGACACGATTTTTCGGAGACCAAAGGATGACCCTTCCCCCGCTGCGCATCGCCCTGCTCTGTTCGCTCGGCGCGCTCGCGCTCGCTGGCTGCGGCGAAAGCAAGACCGACCAGAATCAGGAGCAGGCGGTGATCGCGAAGGTCGCCGCGCCCGCGGGCAAGAGCTGGTCCGACACCGTCACCGTCACCCCCGACGGCGGCTATCTGATGGGCAATCCCGACGCGCCGGTGAAGGTCATCGAATTCGCTTCGCTCACCTGCTCGCACTGCGCCGATTTCTCGGAGGAAAGCCACGAGGAACTGAAGCGCGACTTCATCGACACCGGCCGCGTCAGCCTGGAACTGCGCAACTTCATCCGCGATCCGCTCGACGCATCGGCCGCGGCGATCATCCGCTGCGCGCCGACCGAGCGCTATTTCCCGCTGATGGCGAACGTCTTCGCCTCGCAGGCCGATCTGTTCGCGGGCGCGCAGGCCAATCCCGATGGCGGCGAAAAGGCGATGTCGCTGCCCCCCGCGCAGCGTTTCCCGGCGCTCGCCAAGGCGTGGAAGCTCGACACCTTCTTCCAGTCGCGCGGCATGACCGCCGACCAGGTCAACGCCTGCCTGTCGAACCTTCCCAACATCGAAAAGCTCGAACAGAGCACCAATGCCGCGATGGAGACCTATCGGATCTCGGGCACCCCCAGCTTCATCATCAACGGCCAGCTGGCCGAGGGCATCGCGGCCTGGGGCCCGCTGCGCGACCGGCTGCGCACGATGGGCGTGCGCTGACCGTCGCGCTTCCCGCCCCGCGACCGGCGGCGCGGGCGAAATCGTCCCCCTTGCGACTCCCCCGCCCGCGCGGCATGACGGCGGGCAAGGGGGATATGTGACCCAAGCGTTGCACAGCCTGCGATTCGACCGACTGCACGGGGACCGCCCGTGCAGATAAAGCGGCTGCGCCTGACCGGTTTCAAGAGCTTCGTCGAACCCACCGAGCTGCGCATCGAGCCGGGGCTGACCGGCGTCGTCGGCCCCAACGGCTGCGGCAAGTCGAACCTGCTCGAGGCGATCCGCTGGGTGATGGGCGAATCGAGCCCCAAATCGATGCGCGGCGGCGGGATGGAGGACGTCATCTTCGCCGGCACCGCGTCGCGCCCGCCGCGCGATTTCGCCGAGGTCGCGATCCATTGCGACACGGGCGGCGCGGTGGTCGCCGGGCTTTCCGACGCGACCGACGGGCACGAGCTGGAGGTGATCCGCCGCATCGAGCGCGGCGCGGGAAGCGCCTATCGCGCCAACGGCCGCGACGTGCGCGCCAAGGACGTCGCGCTGATCTTCGCCGATGCCGCGACCGGGGCGCACAGCCCGGCGCTGGTCAGCCAGGGCAAGATCGCGAACGTCATCGCCGCCAAGCCGACCGACCGCCGCGCGATGCTGGAGGAGGCGGCGGGCATCGCCGGCCTTCACGTCCGCCGCAAGGACGCCGAGCAGAAGCTGCGCGCGACCGAAACCAACCTGACCCGCCTGTCGGAGATCGTCGCCGACATGGAGGTGCGCGCCAACGCGCTGCGCCGACAGGCGCGCGCGGCGGAGAAATACCAGCGGCTGAGCGAAGAGATCCGCGTTGCCGAGGCGCGGCTGATCTATGCGCGCTGGCGCGCCGCCGCCGCCGCCGCCGATCAGGCACGCCGCGACGCCGACGCGGCCGAGGCCGCGGTGAAGGCGGCGCAGGACGAACTCGAAACCGTGTCGAACGCGCAGACCGAGGTCGCCGCTCGTGTCGCCGATGCGCGCGGCGACGCGCAGGCGCAGCGCGACGCGCTGGCCGAGGCGACCGCAACGCAGGTCCGCCTTGCCGGCGAAGAGCGCGCGGCACGCCAGCGCCTCGACGACCTGGGCACGCAGCAGGCGCGGCTCGCCGACGACCGCGCGCGCGAGGGCGATCTTGCGCGCGACGCCCATGCCGCGCTGACCGCGCTCGACACCGAGGCGAAGCAGCTCGCGCAGCAGATCGGCGCGCATGACAATGGCAAGGCGGCGCTCGTCGAGGCGAATCAGGCGGCGCAGGCACGGCTGCGCGATGCCGAGGTGGCACTGGCGCAGGCGCGTGCGCGCGCCGCAAGCGAAGCCGCCGACCGCCGCATCGCGCTCAGCGCGCGCGACGGCGCTGAAACCGCGGTGCGCCGCATCGCGGGCGAACAACAGCGTCTCGAAGCCGAGGTTGCCGCGCTCGGCGACAGCGCGGCGCTGGCCCGGACGGTCGAGGAGAGCGCAGCGGCCGCCGAGCAGGCGGAGGCCGCGATCACCGCGGCCGAAGCCGCGATCGGCGACGCCGAAGCCGGCCGCGAGGCGGCAACGGCGGACCTCGCGGCGGTCGACGCCGCGC
>NZ_BCUA01000134.1 GCF_001591045.1 Sphingopyxis granuli NBRC 100800
GACTTTCGCCGGGGAACAGTGACTTGTCGAAAAGGGATAATTGCCGATCAAGTCCGGGGTCCTCGCAATGACGAGGTTCAGAAGCTCGCCCCGTCGACCTTCTGGATCGTCAGCGAATCGAGGTCGGCCGCGGGGACGCAGCGCAGGTTGACCGCCGCCATCTTCGCCCCGTCGGGGCCGGTGCCGACAGAAAAGCCCTGACAGCCGCAGTCGGTGCAGAACTGGTGGTCGATATTATGCTTGTTGAACTTGTAGGAGGCGAGCTTGTCGGCGCCGCCGGTCAGCCGGAACTTGTCGATCGGCACGAAGGTCAGCAGGAACCCCTTGCGCCGGCAGTGCGAGCAGTTGCAGCTCATCGCCGTGTCGGGGATGTCGCCTTCGACCGTATAGGTCACCGCGCCGCAATGGCAGCTTCCGTCGAACGCCATGGTCTTCTCTCCCTGGGTCTTGGCCCTAATGGTGGCAGGCGAGGCCCTCGATAACATCTTCGAGCCGCGCGGGATCGCCCAATGCGACGACATGGCCGTCGCTGTCGGCGTTCAGCGGATCGCCGTTCCAGTCGCACATCGTGCCGCCCGCGCCCTCGACGACCGGCACCAGCGCCGCGAAATCGTGGAGCTTGAGCCCCGCCTCGACCACCAGGTCGACATGGCCGCTCGCCAGCAGGCCGTAATTGTAGCAGTCGCCGCCGAAGAACATGCGCTTGTGCGCGGTCTTTGCCGCGAGCGCCATGAAATGCCCGCCGTCGTGATCGCTGAAATATTGCGGTCCCGTCGTCGCGAGCGCCGCGTCGGCGAGGCTGCGGCAGGCGCGCGTCGCGGCGGGACGACCGTTGAAGAGGGTCGGCTGCCCCGTCGCGCCGACCCAGCGTTCGCGCGCGATCGGCTGGTCGATGATGCCGAGCACGGGCCAGCCGTCCTGCAACAGCGCGATCAGCGTGCCGAAGATCGGGCGGCCGGCCATGAAGCTGACCGTGCCGTCGATCGGGTCGAGCACCCACTGGCGCGCGGCGTCGGGCCGCTCGGCGCCATATTCCTCGCCGATGATGCCGTCGCGCGGCGCTTCGGCATCGAGCAGGCGGCGCATCGCGGCCTCGGCGGCGCGGTCGGCCTCGGTGACCGGCGAGTCGTCACCCTTCGCCTCGTGCGCGAAACCGGCGCGGAAATGGGGGCGGATCACGGCGCCCGCAGCGTCGGCGAGGCGGATGGCGAGGGCGATGTCGGATTCGAGGGTCATGGCCACTCCCTATGTCCCGTTCGTGTCGAGCGCAGTCGAGACACCCCGAAGGCATGCACGAACGATGAGCGTCTCGACTTCGCTCGACACGAACGGAATCTCGAAAATGTCGCGCCTCAATCGAACAGCGACGACACGCTGGTTTCGTCGGCGATGCGCTTGATCGCCTCGCCGAGCAGCGGCGCGACGGTCAGCGCGCGCACCTTGTCGCTGTCGTTGACCGCCTCGGTCGGCATGATCGAGTCGGTGATGACGAGTTCGGTCAGTTCGCTCGCGTTGACGCGCGCCACCGCGCCGCCCGACAGCACGCCGTGGGTGCAATAGGCGACGACGCCCTCTGCCCCCTGCGCCTTCAGCGCGGCGGCGGCGTTGCACAGCGTCCCCGCCGAATCGACGATGTCGTCGATCAGGATGCAGAAGCGCCCCGACACGTCGCCGATGATGTTCATCACCTCCGATTCGCCGGCGCGCTCGCGGCGCTTGTCGACGATCGCCAGCGGTGCGTTGTCGAGCCGCTTGGCGAGCGCGCGGGCGCGCACCACGCCGCCGACGTCGGGCGAGACGACCATCAGGTTGCGGTCGCCGAAGCGCGCCTGGATGTCGGCGCTCATCACCGGCGCGGCGTAGAGGTTGTCGGTCGGGATGTCGAAGAAGCCCTGGATCTGCCCGGCGTGCAGGTCGATCGCGAGCACGCGGTCGGCGCCCGAGGTGGTGATGAGGTTGGCGACCAGCTTGGCCGAGATCGGAGTGCGCGGGCCGGGTTTGCGGTCCTGCCGCGCATAGCCGAAATAGGGGACGACGGCGGTGATGCGCTTGGCCGAGGCGCGGCGCAGCGCGTCGGTGATGATCAGCAGTTCCATCAGATTGTCGTTCGCCGGATAGTTGGTCGGCTGGATGACGAACACGTCCTGGCCGCGGACATTCTCATGAATCTCGACGAACACCTCTTCGTCGGCGAAGCGGCGCACGCTGGTGTCGGCGAGCGGCAATTCCAGATAGTCGGCGATCGCGCGGGCCAGGGGAAGATTGCTGTTGCCGGAAATGAGTTTCATGCGTGGCCCCTTGTCGCGGTGTGGTGGGGAAGGATGCGCGCCCCTTAACCAGCGGGCACGCGAAGGGGAAGGGGGTAAAGGCGGGCGGGCGGTCGCGAACGCGGCGACGCTCGGCGGTTGAAATCGGGGCGGTTGCGCTTAAACCCCTGCCATGACCGAACAGCTTAACATCGTCCTGTCGCAGATGACGCAGGCGGTCGGCGACCTTGCCGCCAACGCCGATGCGATGCGCGCGGCGCGCGCGCGGCATCCGGATGCCGACCTGATCTTGTTTCCCGAACTGCAGCTGATCGGCTATCCGCCCGAGGATCTGGTGCTGAAGCCGGCGCTGGCCCGGCGCGCGGCGGCGCTGCTCGGCGACCTGGCGGCCGAGACCGGCGACGGCGGTCCGGCGATGCTGGTCGGGTCGGTCGAGCGGGGCGACGACGGACGACTCTATAATATCGTCGCGCTGCTCGACGCGGGGCGGGTGGTCGCGACGCGGCGCAAGCACGAACTGCCCAATTACGGCACCTTCGACGAAAAGCGCGTGTTCGCGCCGGGGCCGCTGCCCGACGTCGTCACGTGGCGCGGGGTACGGCTGGGCCTGCCGATCTGCGAGGACGGCTGGCTGCCGACGGTGTGCGGGCATCTGGCGGCGCAGGGGGCCGAGCTGCTGATCTCGGTCAACGGCAGTCCCTATGAGATCGACAAGGACGACCGCCGCCTGACGCAGGTGTTCGCGGCGCGTGTCGCCGAAACCGGGTTGCCGCTGATCTTCCTCAACCGCGTCGGCGGGCAGGACGAGCTGGTGTTCGACGGCTGCTCGTTCGTGCTGAACGCCGACGGGGCGCCCGCGCACCGGCTGATCGACTGGGCGGAGGAGGATCGCGTCACGCGCTGGACGAAGGGAGCGGACGGCTGGGCGTGCGCGCCCGGCGACCTCGCCGAATGGGAGGCGCACCCCGCCGACATCTACAGCGCGATGATCGTCAGCCTGCGCGACTATGTGACGCGCAACGGCTTTCCCGGCGTCGTGCTGGGGCTGTCGGGGGGGATCGATTCGGCGCTGTGCGCCGCGATCGCCGCCGATGCGCTGGGGCCGGACAAGGTCTGGTGCGTGATGCTGCCCAGCCGCTTCACCAGCCGGGAAAGCCTCGACGATGCGCGGGGCTGCGCGCAGATGATCGGGTGCCGGCTCGACACCATCGCCATCGGCCCCGCGGTCGGGGCGTTCGACGCGATGCTGGCGGACAGCTTCGCCGGCCGCGCGGTCGATGCGACCGAGGAGAATGTCCAGTCGCGCATCCGCGGGGTGACGCTGATGGCGCTGTCGAACAAGTTCGGGCCGATGCTGCTGACCACCGGCAACAAGAGCGAGATGAGCGTCGGCTATGCGACCATCTATGGCGACATGGCGGGCGGCTACAACCCGCTGAAGGATGCGTACAAGACGACGGTGTTCGCCATCGCGCGGTGGCGCAACGCGCATGTCCCGCGGCTGTCGCGCAACCCGTGCGCGCCGGTGATGCCCGATTCGATCATCACCAAGCCGCCGAGCGCCGAGCTGCGCCCCGACCAGAAGGACGAGGACAGCCTGCCCCCATATGCGGACCTCGACCGGATGCTGCACATGCTGGTCGAGGAGGAAGCGAGCGTCGACGACGTCGTGGCGCGCCACGGCTTCGACCGCGCGACGGTGGCGCGGATCGAGCGGCTGCTGATGCTCGCCGAATACAAGCGGCGGCAGGCCCCGCCGGGGGTGAAGCTGTCGACGCGCAACTTCGGCCGCGACCGGCGCTATCCGATCACCCACGGGTTCCGGACGGGGTGATGGAAAATTACGGCGACTACATCATCTATGTGGATGAGAGCGGAGACGGCAATCTGGAGAACCCCAATCCGAGCTATCCCTTGTTCGTTCTTGCCTTCTGCATATTTCGAAAGTCGGCTTATTCGGCGTCCGTGTCACCGTCGATCCAGAATTTGAAATTCAAACATTTCGGGCATGATGCGGTCGTCCTGCATGAACGGGAGATCAGGCAGCAGGCGCAGCCCTTCGTATTTCTGAAATCTGTTTCCAAGCGGACGGTCTTCATGAACGACCTGAACAGCTTGATCGATTCCTCCGAGATGTGGTGATCGCGGCCTCCATTCATAAGGCGAGGCTGGGAGAGCGTTACAGATACCCCGAGAATCCCTATCATCTGGCCCTGAAATTCTGCATGGAGCGCATAGCCAAATTTTTGGCGGCGCGCGGTCAGGCGGATAAGACGACGCATATCATCTTCGAAAAGCGCGGCAAGGAGGAGGATCGCGACCTGGAACTGGAGTTCCTGCGAATCAAGGAAGGGGCAAATTTTTCCTTCGCGAAAATGGAAGGAATGAAGATCGTTTTTGCCGACAAGAAGGCAAATTCAGGCGGTCTTCAACTCGCGGACCTGATTGCGCGGCCCATCGGAATTAAGCATTTGCGACCCGAGCAGCCCAATCGCGCCTTCGAAATTATCCAGAAAAAATTCGACCGCAACGGCCGTGGCCATTTCGAGGGATATGGGTGGAAAAAATTTCCCTGAAAAAACTTATGGCCCCGGTCATGCCGAGGCCATAAGCCGACTGGGAACAACCCCCGGTCCGGTGTCTGAAACATAGTATTTTATGCCAAAAAGTCAAGAATCCCACATGACCGTCACGACCCGTTTCGCCCCCTCGCCGACCGGCCTGCTGCACGTCGGCAACGTCCGCACCGCGCTGCACAACTGGCTGTGGGCGAGGAAACATGGCGGGCGTTTCCTGCTGCGCATCGACGACACCGACCGCGAGCGGTCGAAGGGGGACTATGTCGAGGCGATCCGTACCGACCTTGCGTGGCTGGGGCTCGACATCGACGGCGAGGAGCGGCAGTCGGCGCGCTTCGCACTCTATGACGAGGCGTTCGCGCGGCTGAAGGCGGCGGGGCGCGTCTATGCCTGTTACGAGACGCCCGAGGAGCTGGACATCCGCCGCAAGGTGCTGCTGTCGCGCGGGCTGCCGCCGGTGTACGAACGCAAGCCCGAGGGCGCGCCGGTCCCCGAAGGACGCGTGCCGCACTGGCGCTTCCGGCTCGACCATGACGCGCCGATCGCATGGACCGACCTGATTCGCGGGCCGCAGCATTTCGAGCCGAAGACGCTGTCCGACCCGGTGGTGCGGCGCGCCGACGGAAGCTGGCTCTATCTGCTGCCGAGCGTGATCGACGATATCGCGATGGGCATTTCGCACGTCGTGCGCGGCGAGGACCATGTGTCGAACACCGCGGCGCAGATCCAGATGTTCGACGCGCTCGGCGCCGAGCCGCCGGAATTCGCGCACGAGGCGCTGCTCGTCGGCACCGGGGGCAAATTGTCGAAGCGGCTCGGCGCGCTCGGCATGGCGGACTGGCGCGCGGCGGGGATCGAGCCGATCGCGCTCGCGGCGCTGCTCGCGCGGCTGGGGACGAGCGACCCGGTCGAGCCGATGACGACGCTCGAGCCGCTGATCGCGGACATCGACTTCGCGCGCTTCGGCCGCGCCCCGGCGCGCTTCGACGAGGCCGAGCTGGCGCTGCTGAATCAGAAAATCCTCCACCACACCCCCTATGCCGCGGTCGCGCCGCGCCTGCCCGCGGCGATCGACGAAGCGCGCTGGACCGCGATCCGCCCGAACCTGGCGACGGTGGCGGAGGCGGCCGACTGGGTGGCGGTGTTCGACGGCCCCTTCGCGCCGCCCGCGCCCGACCCAGCCGACCGGCCGGTGCTCGCAGCAGCGGCGATGGCGGCGCCGGCGATCGACTGGAGCGCCGACCCCTGGCACGCGCTGACCGGCGCGGCAAAGGCGGCGACGGGCGCGAAGGGCCGCGCGCTGTTCCTGCCGCTGCGCCGCGCGCTGACCGGGCGCGACCACGGGCCCGACATGGGCGAGCTGCTACCGCTGATCGCAAGGGACGAGGCGATCGCGCGGCTGTCGGCGGCATAGACGGGGCGGCTGTCCCGCCTCTGTCCGACCCACCGCCATGCTGAAACGCGTTGGCATCATCCCTTTTGGATAGGCAAATGTACCCCGGCGAAAGCCGGGGTCCAGATGGCATGGTGCGCCCCCCCATCTGGACCCCGGCTTTCGCCGGGGTACAAGCTCCTACATGTCCGAAGAACCTGTGCGCCAAGCCAAGTCGGCATGACGACTGAAAAAGCGACGGAGCGTCCCCGGCATCTTGTCCTCCCCGCCTCTCCATTGACATTTGCAGTGACGTTATATTATTACATCAATCGACCCGACCGATAGCGGCGGTCGATACGCGGCGGGGCCGGGTCGGCACAGGCAAGGAGAGATGCCATGACGCTGATACCCCTGATTTCGGCCCTCGCGGCGGCGCCGGAGCGCGCCCCTGCCCCCGCCGGCACCCCCGCACCGGGCGCGCGCTACGACCCCGGCGCCGGACACCGCCCGCTGGCGGCGCTGTTCGCCTTTGGCGTGCCCGCGGCGCTCGTCGTCGCGGTGGCGCTGTCGCCGATGATCATCGAGCGCACGCCGACGAGCGCGCCGGTGCCGTGGAAAAGCTTCACCCTGCCCCCGGCGCCGCCGCCCGAACCCCAGCCGCAGCCGCCGCAGGCCGAGCC
>NZ_BCUA01000135.1 GCF_001591045.1 Sphingopyxis granuli NBRC 100800
TGCGCAGAAACCCAAATCCCCGCAGACCATAGGAAGGCGTCGGCCGGACGTCCACCGCCGCGCCGTTCAAATTATCCTTTGCGCGCGCAAAGCCGAAATGGCGTCGGCGTCATAGCCGAGTTCGGCCAGGATCGCGTCGCTGTGCTCGCCGACCTGCGGCGCGCGCCGCGATGGAATCTTCGCGCTGGCGGACAGGTCGACCGGCGCGCGGATGACGGGCGCCGGCGCGGGCGTGCCGGGATAGGCGACCGGCTCGACCAGCCCCATCGCGGCGACCTGCGGCTGCGCCAGCGCTTCGCCCGGCTTGAGCACGGGCGCCGCCGGAACGCGCGCCGCCGCGAGTTCGGCCAGCGCCTCCGCGCTGGTCCGTGCGATGCACCAGCCCTGCATGATCGCGCTCAGTTCCTCGCCATTGTCGCCGCGCAAGATGTCGCTTGCGAAGCGCGGATCGGCGGGCAGTTCGGGCCGCCCCACCAGCGCCGCCCAGCGGGCGAAGATCGGGCCGCCGACGATCTGCGTCACGATCCAGCCGTCGCGGGTACGGAAAAGGTCGGTCGGGGCCGATCCGAAGCTGCGGTTGCCGATCGGCTGGCGCTCGATGCCGTTCAGCGCCTCGTCGATCGTCAGGCCGTTCGACATGGCGAGCGCGGTGCCGAGCAGCGATCCCGACACGCACTGCCCCTGCCCCGTCGCCTCGCGCTCGCGCAGCGCGAGCAGCACGCCGAAGGCCAGATGCAGCGCGGTCCCGAAATCGACATAATTGACCTGCGCGCGATAGGGCTGGCCGGGCGTGCCGGTCAGATGGACGGTGCCCGACATCGCTTGCCCGATGGCGTCGAAGCCGACGTTGCGCGACAGCGGCCCATCGCGGCCGAAGGCGGACGCCGTCGCCAGGATGATCCGCGGATTGATCGCCGACAGGCTGTCATGGTCGAGCCCCAGCTTCACCAGCACATCGTGCGGCAGGTTGGCGACGACGACGTCTGCCGTCTCGACGAGCCGCCGGACGATCCCGCGCCCTTCGGGGCTACCCGGCTTCAGCGTCAGGGAGCGCTTGGCGCGGTTCATCTGCAGGAACATCGCCCCCGAACCGTCGGCGGCGACCGGGACGGTGAAGCGGTCGTCGTTGCCGCCCGGCGCCTCGATGCGGATGACGTCGGCGCCATAGTCGGCAAGCAAGGCCGCGCAATAGGGCCCGGCGATATAGCGCCCGAAATCGAGCACCCTGATTCCCGTCAGCGGCAAGACATGCTTCTCCTCCTGCTTCGCCACCATCCCATGGCTCGTGGGGATTCGGATTTCGGCATGCTGCCTCACCCGTTCGTCATGCTGAACTTGTTTAG
>NZ_BCUA01000136.1 GCF_001591045.1 Sphingopyxis granuli NBRC 100800
AGCGTCCCTGTCTCTAAGATATAAACGCCAACTTGTTTCAGGGTCCATGGTCTGCTCTCACCTGAAAGGCGGCGCAAAAGGAGAGCTCCGACCATGGATGCTGAAACGAGTTCAGCATGACGAACGGATGAGGCAGCGCGCCGAACGCCAAATCCCCACAGGCCATAGGACGACATGGGACGACCGTCACCTGTCGAGCCTGCCAGGCTTCTCATCGAAAGCCGCGCCTTGCAATGATGGGGCAAGGTCATATGGTCGCGGCATATTTCAACAGGGGATCATCATTCATGGCGCGTTTCGCAATCGCCTTCGCGGCGGCTCTGGCCTGTTCGACTTCGGCTCACGCGCAGACCGCCGCCGAAGCAACCGGTACCGACACGTGGGACGTCAACGCCCCGCCCGGCATGACGACGCGCACGGTGCCGATCGCGGTCGACGAGGGAAGCTGGATGAACGTGGACGTCGCGCCCGACGGCCGCACCATCGCCTTCGACCTGCTCGGCGACATCTATACGATGCCGATCGAGGGCGGGACGCCGACGCGGATCGCCGAGGGGCTCGCCTATGAACAGCAGCCGCGCTTCTCGCCCGACGGTTCGCGCATCGCCTTCGTTTCCGACCGCGGCGGCGGCGACAATATCTGGGTGATGAACCGCGACGGCAGCGACAAGCGCCAACTCTCCAAGGAGGATTTCCGCCTTCTCAACCAGCCGAGCTGGAGTCCCGACGGCCAGTTCATCGTCGCCAAGAAGCATTTCACCACCGGCCGCTCGCTCGGCACCGGCGAGGTGTGGCTGTATCATATTTCGGGCGGCGGCGGCGTTCCGCTGGTCAAGCGCCCGAGCGAGCGCCACCAGAAGGAACTCGGCGAGCCGACCTTCGCGCCCGACGGCAAGGGCGTCTATTATACCCGCAACGTCTCCCCCGGCCCGGTCTTCGAATATGCGCAGGACAGCAACACCGACCTGTTCCATATCGAACGCTATGACATGGACAGCGGTGCGATCACCACCGTCGCGGGCGGTCCCGGCGGCGCGGTGCGGCCGACGCCCTCGCCCGACGGCAAGCGCATCGCCTATGTCCGCCGCGAAGGCATGGAATCGAAGCTGTATGTGAAGGATCTCGCCTCTGGCGCCGAGCGCAAGCTCTATGACGCGCTCGATCAGGATGTGCAGGAAACCTGGGCCGTCACCGGCGTCTATCCGAACATGGCGTGGACCCCCGACGGCCGCGACATCCTGTTCTGGGCCGGCGGCAAGCTGCGCCGCGTGGCGGGCGACGGCGGCGAAGCGCGCGTCATCCCCTTCCGCATCTCCGACGACCGCGTGATCGTCGACGCCGTCCATCCCGAGGTGGCAGTCGCGCCCGACAGCTTCGAGACGCAGATGCCGCGCTGGGCCGAAGTGTCGCCCGACGGTGGCCAGGTCGTGTTCGAAACGCTGGGCAAACTATGGATCAAGCCCGCGACCGGCGGCACCGCCCGGCGCCTGACCGCGGCGAAGGATGCGGCGTTCGAGATGTGGCCGAGCTGGTCGCGCGACGGCAAGTCGGTCGTCTTCGTGCGCTGGACCGACGCGGGGCTCGGCGAAGTCCACGTCGTCGGCGCCGGCGGCGGCGCGACGCGCAGGGTGACGAGCGTGCCCGGCCACTATGCCGAGCCGCGCTTCTCTCCCGACGGCGGGACGATCGTCTTCGAACGGCGCGGCGGCGGCTACCTGACCTCCGGACGCTGGGGCGCGAACCCCGGCGTCTATCGCGTCGCGGCGGCCGGCGGCACGCCCGAACTCGTCGACGCGGACGGCGCCAAGCCGCAGTTCGGCGGATCGGGCGATCGATTGTTCATGGTCGCATCGGGCGGCGGCAAGAGCCAGCTTGTCAGCACCGACCTGTCGGGGCAGGACAAGCGCGTTCATGCCAGCGGCGAGCTGGTCAGCGATTACGAGATCTCGCCCGACGGCCGCACCCTCGCCTTTCGCCAGAACCACGACGTCTATGTCACGCCGCTGATGCCCGGTGCGCAGGATGTCGCGCTGGGAATGAAGGGCGGCGCGCTGCCCGTGACGCGCGTCAGCGACAGCGGCGCCGACTATGTCCACTGGTCGAACGGCGGCCGCCGGCTTCACTGGACGCGCGGCCCGACGCTGTTCAGCGCCGACCTTTCCGCCCTGTTCGCCAGCGCGCCGGGCGCGAAGGCGGCTTTCACACCGCCCACCGCCGGCGTGTCGCTGTCGATGACGCAGAGGGCGGCGAAGCATCGCGGTGCGGTGCTGATCACCGGCGCGAAGATCGTCACCATGGCCGACAAGCAGGGCGGGATCGTCGACAATGGCGCGATCCTGATCGAGGACGACCGCATCGCGGCGATCGGCCCGGCGGGTTCGCTCACCGTCCCGGCGGGCACGGTGACGATCGACGCGGCGGGCAAGACGATCGTTCCCGGCTTCGTCGACGGCCATGCGCACGGCCCGCACGGCGACGACGAACTGGTGCCGCAGCAGAACTGGTCGGAGATCGTCAATCTGGCGATGGGCACGACCACCAGCCACAACCCGTCGTCGCGCGCCTCCGAAATCTTCGTCTCGTCCGAAATGCAGCGCGCGGGCCTGATCCTCGCGCCGCGCATCTTTTCGACCGGCGAGGCGATCTATGGCGCGAAGGCGGCGGGCATCTATGCCGAGATCGACAGCTATGCCGATGCGCTCGCGCATGTCCGGCGGCTGAAGGCGCAGGGCGGGCACAGCGTCAAGAACTACAACCAGCCGCGCCGCGAACAGCGCCAGATGGTCGTGCGCGCCGCGCAGGCCGAGGGGATGACCGTCGTGCCCGAAGGCGGGTCGATGTACGCGCAGGGCGTGACGCTGATCCAGGACGGCAACGCGACGGTCGAGCACAATATCCCGCTCCACACCTTCTACGGCGATCTGGTGCAGCTGTGGGGACAGACCAACGTCGATTATACGCCGACGCTCGTCGTCACCTTCGGCGGCCTCGCGGGCGATCCCTATTGGCGGGCGCACACCAATGTCTGGGAGCAGCCGGTGCTGGCGCGGCACATTCCGCCGACCATCCTCGCGGCAGAGAACAAGCGCCGCGTGATCGCGCCCGAAAGCGACTATGTCGACGACGATTCGGCGCGCGAGGCGGCGAAGATCGCGGCCGCCGGGCGCAACGTGTCGATCGGGGCGCACGGCCAGCAGGCGGGCCTCGGCGCGCATTGGGAGATGTGGTCGTTCGTCCGCGGCGGCTGGAGCGCCATCGACGCGCTGCGCGCCGCGACGATCATGCCCGCGACCGCGCTCGGCTATGCGAAGGATGTCGGCTCGCTCGAGGTCGGCAAGCTCGCCGACCTCCTCATCCTCGACGCCGATCCGACCGAGAATATCCGCAACAGCGAAAGCATCCATCGCGTGATGCTGGGCGGCCATCTCTATGACCCGTCGACGATGAACGAGGTCGACACCGGGGCGCGGAAGCGCGCGCCCTACTGGTGGGAATCCGACCGTCCCTGACCATCGGGCGGCGACGCTCCGCTTTTGCGACTTGAGGGTTGCAAAGGCGGGGCATCGCCGCTAGGGGCGACGGCCTCAGCGAGGAGAGTTGGCTGAGTGGTCGAAAGCGTCGCACTCGAAATGCGAAGTGCCGGCAACGGTACCGAGGGTTCGAATCCCTCACTCTCCTCCATTTTCTTCCTGGTTCGCGGCCGTGTCGTGGACGGCAAGATTCACCGGCAGGCGGTTGAAACGCAGCGCCGCGGTCATAAATTGGCGTCATGACGGCAAAATCCTCGCCCTTCACCGACATGCCCGGCGTGCGGGCCCCCTTGATCGAGCGCGCGCGCTTTGCGCCGGGCGACATCGTCCGCCACCGCATGTTCGATTTCCGCGGCGTGGTCTTCGACGTCGATCCCGTCTTCTCGAACAGCGATGAATGGTATGAGGCGATCCCCGAGGCGATCCGCCCGGCGAAGGAGCAGCCTTTCTATCACCTCATGGCCGAGAGCGACGACTCCTCCTACATCGCCTATGTCAGCCAGCAGAATCTGGTGGCGGACGGCGAAGCCGGGCCGGTCGATCATCCACAGCTCGCGGCGATGTTCGACGGGCTCGACCGCGGGCGCTACCGCGTCCGCGCGATCCACCGGCACTGATCCGCCGCGCGATCAGGCCTTGAGCTTCCAGCCCGATGCCAGCAGGCGATAGGTCAGGACGCCCAGCGCGACATTGACCGCGAGGAGGATCAGTGCCGCGGTCAGCACCGGATGCGCCATCGAGGAATCGACGGTGCCGATGAAGCCGTAGCGGAACCCCATGATCGCATGATAGACGGGGTTGGCATGCGTGATCGACTGGAACCACGGCGCCAGCCGGTCGACCGAATAGAAAGTGCCCGACAGCAGCGCGAGCGGCGTCACCACGAAATTGGTCACCGCGGCGGCGTGATCGAACTTTTCGGCCCAAACCGACGTGATCAGTCCCAGAAAGCCGAGCATCGTCGCGCCGAGCAGGCCGAAGGCCACGACCGCACCCGGATGGCGCGGCATCACGTCGACACCGGGCCACAGGAGCATCGCCGCCCACAGCGCCAGTCCGACCAGCACCGCGCGGGTGACCGCGGCGCCGATCATCGCGACGATCAGTTCGCCGACGCCCAGCGGCGGCATCAGATAATCGACGATCGTGCCCTGAATCTTGCCGACCAGCAGCGAAAAGCTCGAATTGGCGAAACTGTTCTGGAGCATCGCCATCATGATCAGCCCCGGCGCGACGAAATCGGCGAACGGCACGCCGATGACCTGGCGCCCCGCCCCGCCCAGCGCCACGGTGAAGATCACCAGGAACAGCAGGGTCGTGACCGCGGGCGCCCAGATTGTTTGCAGCTGGACCTTGAAAAAGCGCCGCACCTCCTTGACATAAAGGGCCTGTGTGCCGGGAATGTTGAGCGTGCGGATGCGTGGGACTCCGGGTTCGGCGAAGGGCTGCGTCGCAGCCGGAACGCCGGAGTCGGATCGCGAAATTTGGGGCTGGTCGTTCATGGCGTTCTCGCCTATCGCCTCCCCGACTTCACCGCAAGCTGGGCCTTGACGCCCTGGCCCGCCGGTTCGCGTCGCGATACCGGCGACCGGTAAAGATGAGGAATAGAGCATGTCATGGACCGATGAGCGCATCGAGCAGCTGCGCAGCATGTGGGAAAAGGGGCTGACCGCCAGCCAGATCGCCGACGAGCTTGGCGGTGTCAGCCGCAACGCCGTGATCGGCAAGGCGCATCGCCTTGGCCTCAAGTCGCGTCCGTCGCCCGTGAAGGCGACCGAAAAGGCGAAGCCGGCGCGATCCGCCCCGGTGCCGAAGCCGGCCGCGCCGACACCGACGCCCGCGCCGCGCGCTGCCGAGCCCGCGTCCGCTCGCCCTGCCCCGGCGCCGCGCGCCG
>NZ_BCUA01000137.1 GCF_001591045.1 Sphingopyxis granuli NBRC 100800
GGCTTTCGCCGGGGAACAGCTCCTTACTTGCCTGAAGGACATATATGCCGACCAGGTCCGCAGTGACGAAGAGGTAGGCGCCTTCCAGACCCAAAGGGCGTTACCACCGCGCCGAGAGGGATATGATCCCGAAGCGAATGCCCTATAGCCTTCCGGCGGGACGCAGCGGAGGCGCGAATGGATAAGCAGGACGGCGCACCGGCGCAGCGGCTGGTCACGCTCGATGCGCTGCGCGGCTTCGCGGTGATGGGCATATTGGCGATGAACATCGTCGCCTTCGCGATGCCCGAAGCGGCCTATATCTCGCCGAAAGCCTATGGCGGGGAGACGCCGGCCGATCTGGCTGGCTGGGCGATCGGCTTCATCCTCTTCGACGGCAAGATGCGCGGGCTGTTCTCGATCCTGTTCGGGGCGAGCATGCTGCTGATCGTCGAGCGCGCAAGGGCGTCGGGACAGGATGCCACTGCGGTGCATTACAGGCGCATGGCGTGGCTCGCGGTGTTCGGGTTCGCCCATTATCTCTTCGTCTGGTGGGGCGACATATTGTTCCTCTATGCGTGCATCGGCTGCATCGCCTTCGCCTTTCGCGACTGGGAGGCGCGGCGACTGATCCGCTGGGCAGTCGGGCTGTTCGCACTCGGCACGCTGTTGATGACGTTGCTCTTCGGCGCGCAGCTCGTTCTCGCGCAGGCGGTGGACGATCCCGGCGCGCCGGCGGCGATGGCTGCGGCGGGACGTGACGTGATCGCCGGATATGCGGGGCTTGGCGACGCGGTCGACGCCGAACTGGCGCTCTATCGCGGCGGCTATCTGCCGATCCTCGCCGAGCGGCTCGACCATGCGGACACGCCGTTGCTGATGGTGCTGATGAGCGCGCTCGAAACGCTGCCGCTAATGATGATCGGCATGGCGCTGCTGCGCAGCGGCTTCCTTGCGGGGCGCTGGGAGTCCGCCGCCTATCGCCGCACGGCGCTCCGCTGGCTGCCGCCGGGACTGCTGCTGACGATAGTGCTGGCATGGGTCCAGTGGCGCGGCGGGTTCGATTATCTGCTATCGCTCAACATCTTCCTCGCCTGGGCGCAGCCCGCGCGGCTGATGATGATGATCGGCTATGCCGCGCTGCTGGTCCTGCTGATCCGGCGCCATGCCGCGAGCGGCTGGATCGCCCGCATCGCGGCGGCGGGGCAAGCCGCCTTCTCCAACTACATCGGCACCAGCCTCGTGATGACGAGCCTCTTCTACGGCTATGGCCTCGGGCTGTTCGGCGCGGTCGGGCGCCTGCCGCTCTATCTGTTCGTGATCGGCGCCTCGGCGCTGATGCTGCTATGGTCGAAGCCGTGGCTCGCGCGCTTCCGCTACGGGCCGCTCGAATGGCTGTGGCGCAGCCTCGCGCGCGGGGCCGTGCAGCCGATGCGGCTGGCGTCCTCGGCTCAGTAGCCGACGGCGCGGCCGAAGCTCGGGCGGCCGCGCTGGACGAGCGGATTGGCCTCGCGCTCCAGCGCCGCCAGCGTTTCCTCGAACAGCGGGCGCAGCGTGACGACGCGCGGCAGATATTCCTCGGGGCTGATCTGCGCCTCGACGCAGTGGCGCGCGAACATCTCTATATCCTCGGCCAGCGTGCCCAGCCGCTCGCCGCCGAACTGACGCGCCTCGCTCTTCAGCGTGTGCGCGGGCATGACGAGCCCGCGCGCGTCGCGGGCGCGCATCGCCTCTTCGATCGCGGCGACCGACTTGATGCCGTCCTCGCGGAAATAGCCCAATATGCGGATGAACGCCGCGCCCAGCTGGGTGCGCGTCGCGCGGAATTCATTCCAATCGACCAGCATCTCGTCCAATGTTCCGTCCCTTGGCATGCAATTCGGCCGGTGGTCCCGAGGCCTGCATGCCAAAAGGCGGTTAATAGGCGGTTACGGCGACGACGGATGGCTGTTTCAGCGCGTCACGATCCAGCGTCCGGGGCCGGCCGCGCCCGAATCGGCGGCGAGCGCCCACCCCTGTTCGGCGGCGAGCGCGGTGACCTCCCGCTCCGCCTTCGGATCGTCGGCTATTAGCAGCACCTGCGGCTCGGCCCGCATCGCGCGCGCCAGCCGCAGCGCCGGCCACGGGCAGCGCATCCCGCGAGCATCGACGACGACGGGTGCCTCAATCGTCATAGGGATTGCGCGTGTTGCGGAAGTTGAGCCGGATCGGCACCCCCTGAAACCCCAGTTCCTTGCGCATGCCGTTGGTCAGGTAGCGCTGGTAGCTCGCGGGCAGGGCGTCGGTGCGGCTGCCGAAGACGACGAAGGTCGGCGGCCGCGTGCGCGCCTGAGTGATGTAGCGCAGCTTGATCCGCCGACCCCCCGGCGCGGGCGGCGGATTGGCGGTGACCGCACCCTCGAACCAGCGGTTCAGCTTCGCGGTCGACATGCGGCGCGTCCAGATGTCGCGCTGTTCGAAGGCGACGCGGACGAGCGTGTCGATTCCCTTGCCCGTCGCGCCGGAGATGCTGAGCAGCGGCACGCCCTTGACCTGCGACAGCCCGTCGTCGAGCGCCGCGCGCACGCCGTTGAACAGCGCCGACGGATTTTCGGCGACGTCCCATTTGTTGAGCGCGACGATCAGCGCGCGCCCTTCCTCCAGCACCCGGTCGGCGATTCGCAGGTCCTGCGCCTCCAGCCCCTTGGTCGCGTCGAGGAGCAGCACGACGACCTCGGCGAAATCGACCGCATGGAGCGCGTCGGCGACCGACAATTTCTCCAGCTTGTCCTGCACCTTCGCGCGCTTGCGCATCCCCGCGGTGTCGAACAGCTGGATCGGATGGACTTCGCCGTCCTTTTCCCATTGCCAGTCGACGCGGATCGAATCGCGCGTGATCCCCGCTTCGGGCCCGGTGATCAGCCGGTCCTCGCCGATCATGCGGTTGATCAGCGTCGACTTGCCCGCGTTGGGCCGCCCGACGATCGCGAGCTTGAGCGGGCCGAGCGGCTCCTCGTCATCCTCGCCGGTTTCGGCTTCCCCGGCTTCCGTGAACGGCTCGACGATCGGGCGCAACGCGTCGAACAGGTCGACCAGTCCCTCGCCATGTTCGGCGCTGAGCGCGATCGGGTTTTCGAAGCCGAGCGCATAGGCCTCCATCAGCCCCGCCTCGCCCTGCTTGCCCTCGGCCTTGTTCGCGCAGAGGATGATCGGCGTGTCCTCGCTGCGCAGCCAGCGGGCGATCTCTTCGTCGAGCGGCGTCACGCCGGCGCGCGCGTCGATCAGGAACAGCGCGGCGTCGGCCTCGCGCACCGCCTTTTCGGTCTGGACGCGCATCCGGCCGGGCAGCGTCGCGGCGTCCTGATCCTCGAACCCCGCGGTATCGACGATGCCGAACGTCAGGCCGAGCAGTTGCCCGTCGCCCTCGCGCCGGTCGCGCGTCACCCCCGGCTGATCGTCGACGAGCGCGAGCCGCTTGCCGACGAGCCGGTTGAACAGGGTCGACTTGCCGACATTGGGCCGGCCGACAATGGCGATCGTTGCGGATCGCGCCATCTGCTTATCCTATCATGCAGGGCCGCGCGGCGCCCCATCCCGTCATCGCCAGGCGGTGATCTGTCCGTCGTCCGCCAGAATATACAAGATATTGTTGGCGACCACCGGCGTCTGCGACAGCGGCGACTTGAACTCGGTCGAGGCGAGCAGCGAGCCGTCGGTAGGCGAATATTCGGCGAGCGTGCCCTCGGTATTGACCGCGATCAGCCGGCCGCCGGCGAGGATCGGTCCGGTCCAGCGGATCGGGTCCTTCTTCTTCTTGTCGGTTTCGACGCGGAAGCGCGCGAGCTGCTGAATCCAGCGCACCTTGCCCGATCCGCGCGCGACGCACAGCAGCTTGGCATCGTCGGTCATCGCATAGACCCACTCGCCGACGACATAGGGGGTCGAGATGCCGGCGATCGAGATTTCCCAGGTCCGCTGGCCGGTGACGAGCTCATAGCTCGCCATGCGGCCGCCCTGCCCGAGCGCGAAGACGCGGCCGCGGTCGATCACCGGATCGGCATCGACGTCGGACAGCGTCGATACCGACAGCGCCATCGAGGTGCGCGCAAGCGCATCCTCCCACAGGTCGCGGCCGTTCTCGTAGCGATAGGCCTGCACCTCGCCCGACGAGAAGCCGGCGACGATCGTGCCCTGCCCCGCCGCGGGAGAGGCGGCGCCGAAAACGCTGCCGGGTTCGAGCGACGCGGTCGCCTGCCACTGCACCGCGCCGTCGGCGGCGCTGAGCGCGATGATCTGATTGTCCTGGCTGATGACATAGACGCCGCCGAAGGCGATGGTCGGCGCGCCGCGCAGCGGACCGGCCGGCTTCACCTTCCAGATCACCGACCCGTCGGCGGCGTTGAGCGCCGCGACATCGCCCGACCCGCTGGTCGCATAGACGACCGAGCCGTCGACCGCGGCACCGCCGCCGAACAGCGAATCCTTGTAGTCCTTGCCCGTGCTGCCGATCGGCGTGCGCCACAGCGAGGCACCGGTGTCGGCCGCGAAGGCCGAGACGACCGCATCGGTATCGACGACGAACAGGCGGTTGTCGGCGATGACCGGCGACGCGGCGAGGCGCTGCTTCTTGGTGCTGCCGGCGATGCTGGCCTGCCACAGCCGCGCGCGCGTCGTGCCCAGCGCGACATGGCCCATCGCCTTCGAGGCGTTGCCGCCCGACTGCGCCCAGCTTGCGTTGACGACGGGCTCGGGGAGCACCACCGCGATCTCCGCGGTCGCCGGATCGACCTTGATGCTGTTGTCGTTCGACAGGATCGACACCCGCTCGCCGACCGTCGGCGTCTTGGGTCCGCCCTTGTCCTTGAACGCGCCGCAGCCCGACAGGGGCAGCGCCAACAGGGCCGCGCAGAGAATATAATGCCGCTTCTTCAGCATATTATTTGGTTTCCTCAGTCTTTTCGGTTGCCGCCGTCTGCGACCCGGCGACGTCCTTGCGATCCTTGTCCGCGCTTTCGCCGGCACGGTCGGTGACGGCATCGACGCCCAGCATGCCCGCCATCTGCACCGCGCGCGACTGGAGCGATTTCGGCACGTCGGGCAGCTTGGCGATACGGCCATAGAGTTCGCCCGCCCGATCGTACTGGCCGAGCTGATAATAAGCGATGGCGCTGAGTTCGGCGGCGCTGGCGAACCAGCTCGACGCGGGGTCCTTCGCCTCGACCAGCGGCTTCATGCGGTCGATCACCGCCTGCGGCTTCAGCGTGTCGAATTCGAGCGCGGTCTGGCGAAGCAGCGCGGCATTGCGCAGCGCCGGGTCGATCTTCTTGTCGCCCGCGACCTTCGCCATCAGCGCGGCCGCGCCCTTGCGGTCGCCAGCCTGCGCCTTGATGTTCGCCTGCTGCATCAGCGCGGCCGAGCGATAGGCGGGACTGCCCTCCGCGACGATCGTGTCGAGATCCTTCGCCGCGGCGTTCGGCTGGCTCGCCGCCGCCTTTTCAAAGGCAGCGACCAGCGCTTCGGCCTGCTCGCCGCGCTGCACCTGCTGCGCGTGGCCCCAATAGAGCCAGCCGCCGAAGGCGACCAATGCCGCGACGATCGCGCCGATGATCCACCAGCCATAGCGCCGCCAAAGCGTGTCGAGCCGGTCCTTGCGGACCGCCTCGTCGACTTCCAGCAAAAAGGCGGCATTGTCCGGGCTCAGGGCCAATCAAACCTCCATCGTCTCGCTACGGGCGCGGGGCGCATGGCCCGCCGGTCGCTTTCCTTAGCGGCGAGGCCCGGAAAGGCCAAGCGATTCACTCACCCGGCCGCGGCGGCGCTCCGCCGGGCTGCGCCGCGCCCGTTCGTCCGGCCTCAACCGGCGTAGATCTGTTCGGATGTCGGGAATGAACGGGACCTGACTTGCTCGGCATAGTCCCGGACCGCGCCGTCGATGACGCTCGCCATGTCGCTATAGCGCTTCACGAAGCGCGGCACGCGCTCGAACATGCCGAGCATGTCGTCGGTGACGAGCACCTGACCGTCGCACTGCGCCGAAGCGCCGATGCCGATCGTCGGGCAGGCGACCTTGTTCGTGATCTCGATCGCGATCGATTCGAGCACGCCCTCGATGACGATCGAGAAGGCGCCGGCCTTCGCCACCGCGACCGCGTCCTCGACGATCGAGCGCGCTTCCTCGTCGCTCTTGCCGCGCACGCCATAGCCGCCGAGGATGTTGACCGCCTGCGGCGTCAGGCCGACATGCCCCATCACCGGAATGCCGCGCTGGGTCAGGAATTCGATCGTCGGGGCAAGCACCTTGCCCCCCTCGACCTTCACCGCCGCGGCGCCGGTTTCCTTGAGCAGGCGCGAGGCGTTGGCGAACGCCTGCTCGGGGCCGGCCTCATAGCTGCCGAACGGCATGTCGACGATCACCGCGGCATGATAGCTGCCGCGCACCACCGCGGCGCCGTGCAGCGCCATCATCTCCATCGTCACCGCGACGGTATGCGGCAGGCCGTAAATCACCTGCGCGAGCGAATCGCCGACGAGCAGCATGTCGCAATGCGGATCGAGAAGCTGCGCCTGGCGCACCGTATAGGCGGTGAGCATGACGATCGGCTCGCCCCCCTT
This sequence comes from Sphingopyxis granuli NBRC 100800, assembly GCF_001591045.1. Lineage (GTDB taxonomy): Bacteria > Pseudomonadota > Alphaproteobacteria > Sphingomonadales > Sphingomonadaceae > Sphingopyxis > Sphingopyxis granuli. The sequence goes on from NZ_BCUA01000137.1 coordinate 6,571, forward strand.
GCGCTGGCGGATGCGCGGCACCGTCAGGCGCTTCATCGGCTGCGGCGTCGGGTTGGCGCGGCTGGTCGAGGTGTCGAGGGTGAGCGTCTTGGGGAGCGTGGACATGGGACGGGAGCCTAGCGGTTTATGTTGCGCTGCGAAAGACAGAGTTTCGTCGGGAGGCAACGCAACTCGAACAGGCGGCATGCCGTCTCCTCTCCCGCTTGCGGGAGGGCAGCGAGGCTAGAGCATGATGACATGAGTTGGAA
>NZ_BCUA01000138.1 GCF_001591045.1 Sphingopyxis granuli NBRC 100800
CGGCTCGCCGGTGTCGGGAACCGGCTTGAACTCGGGCAGGCGCTGAACCGTGATGATCTTGGCCGTCGCCGACCGGACGTCGACATGGTTCGCCAGATAGGCGAAGGGCCGCCAATCGATCCGCAATTCGGGCGAGGTCAGGAAACGCCCCTTGGGATCGGACAACGAAAAGTCGCGCACGATCATCTGGCCGTAGAGCGATCCGTCGAGCCGGCCGATGCCGATCTTCATTCCGTTTTCGAATTCATATTTCTCGATCTGGGTGACGACGAAGCGCCGCCCGGCGTCGCTGTTCAATCCGATGAGGAACAACGCCAGCAGCGCGACGATCCCGAGCAGTGTGATGCCGACCCCGCGCACGATGCGCCACGACCGGCTCGTTCGCGTCTGTGCCGCCCCGGCTTCAACAGGCGCTGCTTCTTCCGCCATCAGAAGGCCTGTCCGATCGAGACATAAACGCTGATCCGCGCTTCACCCGGCTGGCGGTTGATCGGCGTTGCGACGTCGATCCGCATCGGTCCGAAATTGGTGTAATAACGCGCGCCGATCCCGGCGCCGAAACGCATGTCGGAAAAGGTCGGGGTCGAGCCGCGATAAACCTGTCCAGCGTCGACGAAGCCGACGACACCGAAATTGCCGAAGCGATAGCGCGCCTCGACCGCCGCCTCGTTGAGGCTGCGACCGCCTATCGGATCGAGGTTCGGATCTTTCGGCCCGAGCTGCTGATAACCGAAGCCACGTACAGACCCGCCGCCGCCGGCATAGAAGCGCCGCGACGGTGCCAGTCGCTCGCGCGCCGCGCCCATGATCGAACCGACGCGCACCCGCCCGGCGAGCACGATGCTATCGGTCACGGGATAATAGCCGCTCGCGTCGACACGCACGCGCGCATAGGGAGAGAAATGCCCACGCATGGAGCCTTCGGGCTGGACGAGCGCGGTGATGCGGAAACCCTTGGTCGGATCGAGCAGGCTGTCGGTCCGGTCCATCCCGATCTGCCCGGTCAGGCCGAATATCGTGTAGAAATCGCGGTTGCGGGCGCCGCGCGTGAAATCATAATCATCCTCGCTCGTCGCGATCAACTCGGCGCCATAGGCATAGGTCCATCGCTTCTGCCACAACGGCGTCGAATCATAGCTCCAGCGCACGCCGACCCGCCCGGTCAGCGCCTCGAATGCATTATAGTCGCTGCGCGTCGCCTCGGCGACCAGCTCAAAGGTCTTGTCGCGGCGCCCGGCGTTCGAACGACGGAAGGTGACGCCCAGCCCCTGCTCCTGCGTCCCGGCAACGCCGCGCACGATCAGCGCGCCTTCGGGCGGGAAAAGGTTGCGATGCATCCAGCTCCCCTCCAGCCGGATGCCCTCGCCGGTTCCATAGCCCGCACTCGCCGCCAGCGTGCGCGGCGGGCCGGCCTGTTGCGTCACCATCATCGTCACATATTCGGTGTCGTCACCGGCGCTCTCGCCGGTCCGCTGCGGCTCGACCGCCACCGTCGAGAAAAGGCCCGAGGCGACCATCGCCTGTCGCAGGTCGTCAACCATCCGGCTGTCGTAAAGATCGCCGCGTTCGAAGCGCGAAAGCACCGCGACATGCTCGGCATCGAAAGCCAGGTCGCCGGTCGTCTCGAAACCGCCGAATCGCGCGCGCGGGCCGATCTCGACCGGCAGTGTATAGGCGCCTTCGCCGGTCGCGCCGTCGAGCAATATGTCGCGCTGCTCGACCTTGGCGAAGGGATAGCCTTCCTGCGGCAATTTGAGCGCGATCGCCGCTTCCGCCCCCTGCACCCGCTCGGCGACGATGGGTTCGCCGACCTTCAATGGGAAATTATCGTCGATCAGCAGCGGCGGCACCGTCGGGTCGGCCTTGATCGTGATTTCCGAAAATTTATAGCGAACGCCCGGCGTCACATCGACCATCGCTTTCAGCGGATCGCCCCGTTCGCGTCCGCTGCGGTCGATCCGCGTATCGACGACGGCGTCGTAATAGCCTTCCGATGCAAGGATGCGCTGCATCAGTTCGGCATCGGCGGACAGGCGCGCGCGGATCATGGCCCCATTCGCAGCCTCGCCGTCGCCATCGTAGAGCGCCGACAGGTCGTGAAACAAGTCGGCCAGATCGATGTCGGTGGAATCGTCCGCCGCGGCCAACCCGTTGACCTCCACTTTGTATCGGATCTTCACATCGTCGCGGTCGGGCTCGGATTCGGCGAATTGCACGGGTTCGACGTTGAAGCTGTCGAGCGGGGGAAGCGGCGCGGCGAGTTCGCTGTCGCTGATCGGCGCATCGCCGATCGCTTCAGCCGTGTCGCCGTCGGCGAGCGCGGGAACCGGCGTACCGCCCGCCACCGGAACGGCCGCATCTTCACCCTCCTGCCGTTCCTTGGCCGCCTGCCGGCGCTCGAATTCCGCGATCGATTCGAGCGGGCGATCGAGCTCAGGATCATCCTCGGCGCCGATCGGGGGGATTGCCTTTTGGAACTCTTCGTCTTCGATGATCGGCTCGACCTGCGGCAAAGACGCCCCGGGCGGGGGGGGCGCTGGGGCTGCAATATCCTTGCCGTCGGCTTCATCCGCCTCTGCTGGCGGCACGGACGGCGCTTCGGCCTGTTGCGCGGCCACCGCGCTGCCCGCGATGACGCCCCATAGCGACACGGAAAGGGTCAGCGCCCAGCGCGTTCCCTTTATGCCACCTGATTTTCGAGATTTTTCCGGAATTTGCATCTGTTCACAACCGATGCGCACTTGTGGCTTGCCCCGCGAACCGGCGCAACCGGATTTTGCGACGGGACTGATCCCGATACGGCATCTTCATGTCGAACGGCTTTCCCGGTTGCTGGCGGCCTGTCCCCCTAACGAGCCGAAACGGGTCAGGTTCCGCAAAAGGTCGTATAGGGACCAAAGGTTTCGGGCGCCGGCTGTGCATAGACTTCCCAATCGTCACGGCTTTCGAAGGGATGACGAACGACTTCCAGCAAATCCCGCCACGGCCCCATGTCGCCCGCTTCGGCCGCCTCAAGCGCCGCCTCGACGAGGTGGTTGCGCGGGATATACAGCGGGTTCACCGCATCCATCGCCGCCGCGCGCTCCATCAGATCGACCTTCGCGAGGTCGATCCGCTTGCGCCAGTTGTCGATCCAGGACGCCATGCCATCGCGCCGGGGCAGCAGCGCCGACAGCGGCGCGTCGTCACCGCGCAGCAACATCGCGAGCGCCCGGAAGAAAGACGTGAAATCGACCGAGTGCCGCTCGAGCGCATCGAACAGGCCGTCGAACAGGTCGGCGTCGGCTTCGTCGCTGACAACCAGACCCAGCTTCGCGCGCATCCGTGCGAACCATGCTTCGCGGAAGCGTTCGGGAACCGCCGCGACGATCGCCTTCGCCTGCTCGACATCCGCCGGGTCGACGGCGTGGATCGCCGGCAGCAGCGCTTCGGCGAAGCGTGCCATGTTCCAGTGCATGATTTGCGGCTGCCGCCCATAGGCATAGCGGCCGTTGACGTCGATCGAACTGAAGACGGTGTTCACAGCGAAACGGTCCATGAAGGCGCACGGACCATAATCGAGCGTCTCGCCCGAGATCGCGACGTTATCGGTATTCATCACGCCGTGGATGAAGCCGACGCCCAGCCAGTGCGCAACGAGGCCGCATTGCAGCCCGATCACCCGGTCGAGCAGCGCGAGATGCGGGTTCGCGGCATCGGCAAGGTCGGGAAAATGGCGGTTAATGCTGTAGTCCGAAAGACGGATCACATGGTCCGCACCGTAATGCGCGGCGAAGAATTGGAAGGTGCCGACGCGGATATGGCTGCTAGCGACGCGGGTCAGCACCGCACCCGGATGCGCCCGCTCGCGCTGCACGCGATCGCCGGTCGCAACCGCGGCGAGCGACCGCGTCGTCGGCACCCCCATCGCCGCCATCGCCTCCGACACCAGATATTCGCGCAGCACCGGCCCGATCGCCGCCTTGCCGTCGCCGTTGCGGGAAAATGGCGTCGGCCCCGATCCCTTGAGTTGAATATCGAAACGCGCGCCATCGGGCGCGACGATTTCGCCGAGCAGAAGCGCGCGACCATCGCCAAGTTGTGGTGAGAAATGGCCGAACTGGTGCCCGGCATAGGCGAATGCGAGCGGGTTTGCGCCATCTGGAAGCTTCTGCCCGGAAAAGATGCGCGCGATCGCCTCATCACTTGCACCCACGATATTAATTTTGAGCCAAGCCGCGAGAGCATGGTTAAAGGCTAAGAGTTTCGGCGCCAAAGGCTGCGCCGCATGCGCGGGGGCGTAGAAGCCCACCATTGTGTCATGGAAACTGTTGTCGAACGCGAGCTTCATAGCCTCTATCTCAAGCGCGGCCGCTACGATTGCAAGCGCTCTGCAAGACTTCGCATACTCCGGTTTACCCATCGGGATCGTGATACGCTATTTCACAACTATGGTAGATCGTAATCGCACGGAACCAACGCGCTCGATGTGAACTATTGTCCTCAACGGGCCCGCCGTCTTACCGAGGTGGAGATTGCTTTTTCCGTGGAACGGCTTAGGGCTCGGCTAACTGGCGCATTGCGTTCGCCTCCTGTGCGGCCGTTCTTTCGGGACGAGACGCCGTCGTGGAATTAAGAGCCGTAGGGGTCGCGGGGAACCATTGGGACAATCGCACAGATGAATATCCTCGACGATAAGCGACTTCAGCAGTTCCGTACCGCCATTCTGGCATTCATCGTGGAAAGGCCGCGGAAACAGCGGCAACTCACCGCAGCAGGCATCGATGGCCTGCTTTGCATCGCAGCCGTTCTCATCTCCTTCTCGCTTCGCCTCGGTGTTTGGGATTTGATCTCTCAACCGATTCTGGCATTCGCCGCGATCACACTCGCGCTTTGGTATCCGATTGCGTGGAAAGCGGGCGTTTATCGGTCGCTCATCCGATATTCGGGCGCACGCACCGTGGCCGATTTAGCTGCCGCGTGTGGCCTGCTGGCATTGCCATTGATGGCGATCGTCGTTCTGTTTCGCATCGATGAAGTTCCCCGAACGCTGAGTGTCCTGCATCCGATTATTTTCTTCCTGCTTCTGGCATCTAGCCGCATATTTGCGCGCTTCGCTTTGCTCGATCTGCTCAAGGTAGTCGCGACGAATGCGCGCCGGGTGCTGGTCTACGGTGCGGGGCGCGCGGGGCAGCAACTCGCCCTGTCTCTCCGTCACGAACCGCAGGTGCATCTCGTTGGGTTCATCGACGACGATCCAAGGCTCGACGGACAACGGCTCGATGGGGTTACCGTATTCGCTTCCTTTCGCCTGCATCAGATACTTAAGGACACCAGCATCGACGAAGTCTTGCTGGCGATACCCAGCGCTACGCGTGCACGGCGGCGCGAGATCATCGAAGGGCTACAGAATGAGGAAGTCTATGTCCGGTCACTTCCTAGCCTGACCAACGTCATCGATGGTAGCATCACGGTCAACGATCTGCACGAAATCCAGATCGAGGAGTTGCTGGGTCGTGAGACCGTTGCGGCAAACGAATTACTGATGGGCAAGACGATCGTTGGAAAGACGGTGATGGTATCGGGCGCTGGCGGATCAATTGGCAGCGAGCTTTGTCGGCAGATCATTCGTTGCCGCCCGGCCAGGCTAATCTTGCTCGAACAGTCGGAATTCGCCCTCTACACGATCGAGCAGGAACTCGGCAGGCTGATGCGCGAACTCGGCATCGATATTCCGATGAAACCGGAGCTTGCCAATGTGTCCGAGCGATCGTCGATGTTGCGTGTCTATCGCTACCATCGGCCCAATACGGTCTTTCACGCCGCTGCCTATAAACATGTGCCGCTGGTCGAAGCGAACCCGCTTTCCGGTCTTCGCAACAACATCATGGGCACACTTCACAGCGTCGAGGCCGCGGAGGCGACAGGGGTAGCGAACTTCATCCTGATCAGCACCGACAAGGCAGTGCGTCCCACCAATATCATGGGGGCTTCGAAGCGCGTCTGCGAGCTCATCCTTCAATCCCGTGCCGAGCAGTCAGGCGTGAGAACCGTCTTCAGCATGGTCCGCTTCGGAAACGTCCTCGGTTCGAGCGGCTCGGTCGTTCCTCGCTTCAAGACACAGATCGTCGCGGGTGGGCCCGTTACGGTGACCCATAGCGAGATCACGCGCTATTTCATGACTATCCCCGAAGCCGCGCAGTTAGTGATCCAGGCCAGCGCAATGGCCAAGGGAGGCGAGGTATTCGTCCTCGACATGGGACAACCGGTCCGGATCGTCGATCTTGCGCGGACAATGATCCGCCTTTCAGGACTCAGCATCCGGGACGAGAGCAATCCCGACGGCGATATCGAAATCATCGAGACTGGCCTGCGTCCTGGCGAAAAGCTGTATGAGGAACTGCTGATCGGCGACAACCCGCAGCCGACGATTCACCCGCGGATTATGCGCGCCCGCGAGCGGATGATGCCTTGGAAAGAGCTCGACCGCGAATTGCAGACACTCGATAAGATATACGTCAGCGGCGATAACGCGGACGCAGTGAGGATCTTGAGCAGGCTGGTTCCCGAATACGTCCCCGATGCGGGGTGGGTCGAACGGCTGACCACGCAAATCTCGTAACGTGAAACGTCCCGGCACAGATCGCCCATCAGGTGCTCGCGGCGCGCAGCACCTCGTCCGTGATCATCGCGGTGAGCGCCATCTGTTCCTTGGTCAGACCGGGTGCACAAGCCACATCAGGCTGGTCTCGCCAAGCTCGCGCGTCACCGGCAAGCGCTGAAACGGCCGCAGGCCGGTGTCGTCGAACGCCTTTTCCA
>NZ_BCUA01000139.1 GCF_001591045.1 Sphingopyxis granuli NBRC 100800
CGGTCCACCTGCTGCTCTTCCGCAGCGTCGAGGACATCGCGGGCCGCCGCCCCGGCCTCGTCCGGCCCGCGACGACCTCGCGCGCGCTCGCGGGGGCGCGCGACCTGCCCGGCGCGGCGCGCGACGCCTTCGGGCGCATCGCCCGCGCGGTCGAGATCAGCCTGTTCGGCGGCCGGCCGATCGACGCCGCCGCGTGGGAGCAATGCCGCACCGCCTATGCCGAGCTGACCGTCCCGCGCGCCTGGGCGCGGACATGAGTGCGGCGCCGGACGCCGAAGGCGGCTTCGATCCGCGCCTGATCGCGGGGGTGGTGGCGATCGGCGTCGTCGCCTTCATCGCGCTGTGGGCGCTCGTCGCGCTCGGCCCCCAGCTTTCGAGCGGCAACGACGGCGGCGGCCACGCGCTGTCGCGCGCGGCGCCGGGCTATGCCGGGATCGTCGACCTGATCGAACGCGCGGGCGGCGATGTCGAGCTGCGCCGCCAGCCCGGTCCGCGCACGGGCCATGCCGACCAGCCGCTGCTGATCCTGACCCCGACGCATCGCACCCGGCCGGACGAACTGCGCGCGCTCGCCGACCGGCAGGGCGGCCGGCTGCTCGTCATCCTGCCCAAGTGGCAGGCGATGCGCACGCCCGGGCAGGGCGGCAAGCCCGGCTGGGTCGCGCAGGCCTATCGCAGCGCGCCCTCTACGCGCCTGGTCGAGGCGCTCGTCGGCCCGGTGCGCATCGATGCCTCGAAGGCGGGGCCGCGGGCGGTAGCCGCCGACGTCGCGGGGCGCCGCTTCACCGCGCATCTTCCCGACCGCGCGCAGACGATCGCGGGCGATGACCTCGAAACACTGGTCGCGGCCCCCGACGGCGGCGCGGTGCTGGCGCGCGCGACCGACCGCGACCTCTATATTCTTGCCGACCCCGACCTCGTCGACAATCTCGCCTTCGCCTCGCGCCGGAAAGCCGAGGGCGCGGCGCTGCTGATCGACGCGGTCGCCGAGGATGCCGATGCCGACGGCTTCGCCTTCGACCTGACGCTGAACGGCTTCGGCGGCCAGCGGTCGCTGCTCCGCTTCGCCTTCGTGCCGCCCTTCATCGGCATCACCCTGTGCCTGATCGCGGCGGGGCTACTCGCGCTGTGGCAGGCCTGGATGCGCTTCGGCCCGACGCTGCGCCCGCAGCGCGCGATCCCGGTGTCGAAGGCGGCGCTGATCGCGAACAGCGCCGACCTGATCCGCCAGGCGCGGCGCGAGCTCGACGGCGCCGACGCCTATGTCCAGGGCCAGCGCCGCGCCATCGCGCGGCGGCTGCACGCGCCCCCCGGCCTCGACGCCGCGGCGACCGACGCGTGGATCGACCGCCGGATGCGCGCCGACGGCCCGCGCTTCTCGGCCCTCGCGCGGCGCCTGCCGCTGGCGCGGGGCCGCCACGATTTCCTTGCAGACGCACAGGCGCTGCATGCCATCAGGAAGGATCTTCTCCGTGACAGCTAGCTCCATCGACAGCGTCCGCGCCCTCGGGGCCGCGATCGAGGCAGAGGTCGCCAAGGCGGTGATCGGCCAGGCCGATCTGACGCGCATGGTGACGATCGCGCTGCTCGCCGGCGGCCACGTGCTGCTCGAAGGCCCGCCGGGCACCGCCAAGACGCTGCTCGCGCAGGCCTTCGCGCGCGCGGTCGGGCTCGATTTCGGGCGCATCCAGTTCACCCCCGACCTGATGCCGGGCGACATATTGGGATCGAACCTGTTCAACTTCCAGACGTCGAGCTTCACGCTGACCAAGGGACCGATCTTCACCGAGCTGCTGCTCGCCGACGAGATCAACCGTACCCCGCCCAAGACGCAGGCGGCGCTGCTGGAGGCTATGCAGGAACGGCGCGTGACGCTGGGCGGCGAGCCGCACGCGCTCAGCCCGCGCTTCACCGTCCTCGCGACGCAGAACCCGATCGAGCAGCAGGGCGTCTATCCGCTGCCCGAGGCGCAGCTCGACCGCTTCCTGTTCAAGCTGGTCGTCGATTATCCCGACGCCGACGCCGAACGGCGCATCGTCACCGAGCATGGCGGCCGCTTCCGCACCCCGGCGGTCGCCGATTTCGGGATCGAGCGGATCGCCGACGCCGACGCCATCGCCGCCGCGATCGACGCCACCGCGACGGTCCGCCTCGCCGACGAGATCGTCGACTATATCGTCCGCCTGATCCGCGCGACGCGCGCCAGCCCCGACCTCGAATGCGGGGCGAGCCCGCGCGCCGCGACCCTGCTCGCGCGCGGGGCGTGCGCCGCGGCGGCGCTCGACGGGCGCGACTATGTGATCCCCGACGACGTCCAGCGCCTCGCGGCGGGGGTGCTGCGTCACCGTGTCATCCTGTCGGCGGCGGCCGAGATCGAGGGCCGCGACGTCGAACAGGTCGTCGCCGCGCTGCTTGAACGCGAAGAGGTGCCGCGATGATCTACCCGACCCGCCGGGCCATCTATCTGCTACTGCTCGGCGCCCCCGCGGCGCTGCTGCTCGGGCTGGCGCGGCCCGAACTGTGGCTCGTCGCGCCGGGATGGATCGCGGTCATCCTTGCCTGCCTCGCGCTCGACGCGCTCGCCGGGCCGCATCCGCGCCGGTTGGCGCTCGACGCGCGGATTCCGCACCAGGCGGGAGTGGGGGACCCGTTCGAGCTGGCCTTCACCGCGGCGGGCGGCGCGGTGCCGCCGCGCGCCGACATGGCGCTCGCGCTCGACGAGCGGCTGGCGCCCGGCGGCCGCATCACCGCGACGATGCGCGCGGGCGGCGCGGACGCGAAGAGCAGGGCGCTGTCGGCGACGCTGACCCTCGCGGCGGCGCGGCGCGGGCCGGCGCCGGTCGAGACGCTGTGGCTGCGCTGGGCGGGGCCGCTCGGGCTCGCATGGAAACAGCGCCGCTTTCCGATCGGGCATGTCATCGCGATCGTCCCCAGCCTGCGCGCAGTGCGCGAGGAGGGGGCGCGGCTGTTCCGGCGCGGCGACTGGTTCGGGCTGCGCCGCCAGCAGCTGCGCGGCGAGGGCAGCGAGTATGAGGCGCTCGCCGAATATCATCCGGGGATGGACCGCCGCGCGATCGACTGGACCGCCTCGGCGCGCCACGGCCGCCTGCTCGCGAAGGAATATCGCGTCGAGCGCGACAACCGGCTCGTCCTGGCGATCGACGCCGGGCGGACGATGGCGGAGCCGGCGGGCGGCATGCCGCGCGTCGACCGCGCGGTGTCGGCGGCGATGCTGCTCGCCTATGCGGGGCTCAAGCTCGGCGACCGGATCAGCCTCTTCTCCTTCGCCGCGCAGCCACAGGCGCTGACCCCCGCTTACATGCACACGCGCGATTTTCCGGCGCTGCAGCGCGCGGCGAGCCGCATCGACTATGCGCCGGTCGAAAGCAATTTCACCCTCGCGCTGGCGACGCTGTCGGCCGGGCTCGACCGCCGCTCGCTGATCGTCCTGTTCACCGAATTCACCGACGCGACCAGCGCCGACCTGATGATCCGCGCCGCCGGGCGGCTGGTGCGCAAACACCGGCTGCTGTGTGTTGTACTGCGCGACGAGGAGCTGGAGAGCGAGGAGCGCCGCCGCCCCGAACAGGCGTCGGACGTCACCCGCTCGAACGTCGCCGCCGCGATGCTGCGCGACCGCCAGCGCGTCATCGCGCGGCTCCAGCGGCTGGGCGTCGAGGTGATCGAGGTGCCCACCGACGCGATGGGCGCCAGCGTCGTCGAGGCTTATCTGGCGATCAAGCGCCAGGGCAGCCTGTGATGCCGCCCGCGATCCCGGCCCCCGAAGCGCTCGCCCGGCTCGACACGCCGAATTTCTCGACCAGCCGCTTCCGCGCCGAGCGCGAGGCCGACTGGATCGCCTTCGAAACCCTGCTCGGCCGGCTCGAACGCAAGGGCGCGAAGGCGCTGACCAGCGACGAGCTGCTGCAACTGCCCTCGCTGTACCGCGCGACGCTGTCATCGCTGTCGATCGCGCGCGCGACCAGCCTCGACCGCGCGCTGCTCGACTATCTCGAATCGCTGTCGATGCGCGGCTATTTCCTGATCTATGGCGTGCGCGAGACGCGCTGGAGCCGGGTGCGGCGCTTCTTCCGCACCGACTGGCCCGCCGCGGTCCGCGCGCTGTGGAAGGAGACGCTGATCGTCGCGCTCGTCATCCTGCTCGGCGCGCTGACCAGCTGGACGCTCGTCGCGCACAATCCCGAATGGTATTTCAATTTCGTACCCGAAGAGATGGCGGGCGGGCGCGACCCGCGCGCCACGGCCGAATTCCTGCAGGCGACGATCGGCCACGGCAAGGCGGCGGACGAACAGCAGAGCGGGCTGCACATCTTCGCGACCTATCTGTTCACGCACAACAGCCGCGTGTCGATCCTGTCCTTTGCGCTCGGCTTCGCCTTCGGCGTGCCGACGATGATGCTCGAATATTATCAGGGGATCGGGCTCGGCGCGATGCTCGCGCTGTTCGCGGGCAAGGGGCTGGGGGTCGATTTCGGCGGCTGGCTGTTCATCCACGGCACGACCGAGCTGTTCGCCGCCGCGCTCTCCGGCGCCGCCGGGCTGCGCATCGGCACCGCGATCCTCTTCCCCGGCGCGCGCGGCCGATTGCAGGCGGCGTCGGAGGCGGGGCGCACCGCAGGCAAGGTGATGGTCGGGGTAATCCTCATGCTGCTCGCCGCCGGCCTGCTCGAAGGCTTCGGGCGACAGCTCGTCACCGACACGCTGCTGCGCTACGGCATCGGGACGGCGATGCTGCTCTTCTGGCTCGCCTATTACTACCTCCCGCGGCGAAAGGACGCCGCATGACCGCCGCCGCGCGCCCGCGGCGCGACAAGGTCCGCGCCTTCGTCACGCCCGAGGGCGTCGACCTCGAACTGCGGATCGCCAGCGCGTCGCTGCGCTTCGGCGCGCTGCTGATCGACCTTATGCTGCTGCTGGCGGCGCTGGTCGTCTTCACGCTGCTGACGGTCTGGGCGGGCTTCGCTTCGCGCTCCGACCTGCTGATCAGCATCTGGCTGCTCGGCGCCTTCGTGCTTCGGACCTTCTGGTTCGTCGGCTTCGAACTGGGCCAGCGCGCTGCGACCCCCGGCAAGCGCGCGATGGGTATCCGCGTCGTCGCGCGCGACGGCGGGCGGCTGACCGCCGATGCAGTGATCGCCCGCAACCTGATGCGCGAGCTGGAGATTTTCCTGCCGCTGATGATGATCGGCTTCGGCGCGGCGGAGGACATGGTATCGGGCTGGACCGCGCTGGCGGGGGTGCTGTGGTCGGCGACGCTCAGTCTTTTCCTGCTGTTCAACCGCGACCGGATGCGGATGGGCGACCTGATCGCGGGCACCTGGGTGGTGATGGCGCAGCGCGCGAAGCTCGACCGCGACATGGCGGCGGGGGCAGAGGCGGGCGACGCCCTGCGCTTCACCGATGCCGAACTCTCGGTCTATGGCATCTTCGAACTGCAGGAACTCGAACGTGTGCTGCGCGGGCGCGACGCGCGGGTGATGCGCGAGGTCGCCGACACGATCCGGCACAAGATCGGCCGGCCGATCGCCGAAGAGGATGACGTCTTCCTGCTTTCCTATTATCGCCAGCTCAAGACCCGGCTCGAACGCAAATTGCTGTTCGGCAAGCGACGCGAGGATAAATATGCCAGCGACTGACACCCTCTCCCTTTCGACCAGCGAGACGCTCGCCCGCCGCCGTTCGGTGCGCGCCTTCACCGACCGGCCCGTCGACCGCGCGCTGCTGGTGCGGATCTTCGAGACCGCGCAGCGCGCGCCATCGGGCGGCAACCTCCAGCCGTGGCAGGCGACCGTCGTCACCGGCGAGCGCTGGCAGGCGGTGCAGGACGCGGTCGCGGCGCGTATCGCGATGGGACGCGAGGGGTTCCAGCCCGAATATGACATCTATCCCCGGGGGCTCACCGATCCGTGGGACAGCCGCCGCTTCGGCGTCGGCGAGGCGCTCTACGCCTCGCTCGGCATCGCGCGCGATGACAAGGCGGGGCGGATCGCCCAGTTCCAGCAGAATTACCGCGGCTTCGGCGCGCCGGTGATGCTCTTCCTCCATTGCTCGCGGATCATGGGGCCGCCGCAATGGGCCGACATGGGGATGTGGCTGCAATCGGTGATGCTGCTGCTCGTCGAGCACGGCCTCGCGAGCTGCCCGCAGGAATGCTGGGCGATGTACGGCAGCACGGTACGGACCGAACTGGGGCTCTGCGACGACCAGATTCTCTTCTCGGGGCTTGCGATCGGCTATGCCGACGGGGACGCGCCGGTGAACCGCTGGCCGGTGCCGCGCGTTGGGCTGGACGAAGTCATCGACTGGCAGGGATTCGACGCATGAACCGCCCATCCATCCGCTTTCGTTCCGCCGCCGCCGCGGCGCTGCTGCTCGCGGCCGCCGGCTGCACCGCGATCCCGGCGCCAGAGGCGCCGCCGCCCGCGCCCCCGCC
>NZ_BCUA01000140.1 GCF_001591045.1 Sphingopyxis granuli NBRC 100800
GGCTTTCGCCGGGGAACAGCTCCTAGCTTGCCTGAAGGGTATATATCCCAAACAAGTTCAGGGTGACGACGGAGGGAGAATGCGAAGCGGAGGGACTGAGAGAAGGAGCGCCATGACGCTACGGTAAGGCGGCACTGCGGGCTGTGCGGAAATTTTCTGCACATTTCCGATGCGGATTTTTCGCCCGCTCACGTTCTGATGTCCGACGCCGTCAACCGGCGCGGAGCATCACAGAGGGAGGGGCAAGCATGGCATTCGCTACACGCACCGCATTTTCGTTCAAGGCGGCGATGTATCTGGGGGTCGCCACGCTGGCGGTGAGCGCGGCCGGCGCGGCGCAGGCGCAGGCGGCCGAAGCGAAGCAACTCGACATTCCGGCGCAGGCGCTCGCGAACACGCTGACCCAGATCGGGCGGCAGACCGGCAGTGAGGTCGTCTTTCAGGCGGGCGACGTGCGGGGACGCAACGCCCCAGCGGTGCGCGGCGCGCTGACCGCCGGTCAGGCGCTGGACGCGGCTTTGCGGGGAAGCGGCCTGCGCGCCCGCCATACCGCGCAGGGAGCTTATGTCGTCGAACGCGCCGCGACCCCGCCGCCCGCCGCGCGCAACGAGATCGACGATGGGTCGGAAATTGTCGTCACGGCGCAGCGGAAGGAAGAGAAGATCATCGACGTGCCGATCGCGATGACGGCGCTGTCGTCGAACCGGCTGGACGATCTGAAGATCGAGGGCGGGGCGGAGTTGCTGCGCGCCGTCCCGAACGTCAGTTTCACCAAGACCAATTTCAGCATGTATAATTTCTCGATCCGTGGGATCGGGACGCAGTCCATTTCCGCAACGAGCGATCCGGCGGTCGCCGTCAGCTTCAACTCAACGCCGCTCGTCCGCAATCGCCTGTTCGAAGCCGAATTCTTCGACATGCAGCGTATCGAAGTGCTGCGCGGGCCGCAGGGCACGCTCTATGGCCGCAATGCGACGGCCGGTGTCGTCAACATGATTCCCGCCCTTCCCGACACGCGCGCCTTCGCGGGGGAAGTGAAGGGCGAAGTCGGCAACTACAGCACGACGCGCCTCAGCGGGATGCTGAACGTGCCGCTGTCCGACACGCTGGCCGTTCGCGCCGCCGGCGCGTGGACCAAGCGTGACGGTTTCGATTACAACAACTTCCTCGGCACCCGCATCAACGGGCGCGACCTGTGGTCGACGCGCGTGTCGGCCCAGTGGGAGCCCAGCGACCGTTTCAAGGCCAACGTCATTTGGCAGCATTTTGCGGAAGACGACAATCGGTCGCGGTCGGCCAAGCAATTGTGCACGACCGATCCCGGAGCGGACAGAATTGGTAGTGTGGAAATTACCGATCCGGGTCTTCGCGGCCGTATCAGCCAGGGGTGTCTGCCGGGTTCCCTTTATGACGACGCGGCCTTTGGGAAGCCCAATAGCGCCGCGCTCGTTTATCTTTACTTTCCAAGCACAAGTATGTCTGTTGGAAGTCGCCAGATAGGCAACGCGAGGATTAATATACCCGCGATCATCGCTGATCCGATGGGCGAGGGTATGCAATCCCGAAATTTGCGTGAAATTGAATCCAATTATGATCCGATATTCCGCGCCAAAAATGATGTTGTCCAGTTCAACTGGGAATTTAAGCCATCCGAAACCCTGCAATTCATTTCGCAAACGGCTTATTCTCGGGATAGATTCTATTCGTCACAGGATTATAACCGATTTATCACGGAGCCGATGTTCGCGGATTCGTCTTTAGGTCCTATGTATACAGGTAGTCGATTGATTGATCTGGAAGAACTTCCTGGGCCGTCGCCGAAGGGCATCTATTGCGATCCTCAATTGGGCTGTTCGGATCGCATGGTGTCGGCGGATTTGAGCCGGTCGAGAAACCGGCAATGGTCCCAGGAATTCCGTCTGCAATTCAGTTTCGACGGGCCGCTCAATTTTCTGGTCGGCGCCAATTATCTCGATTTCAAATCTCAAGATGATTATTACGTCTTCAACAACATGTTCACCTATATCGCTCAATGGTATTATGACAGGGCTCCCCCTATAGCTGCCGCACCTGGTTTTGCTGGTTATGGATATGCTATACGGCTATGCGAATTGGGCAATGAAGATCGGGAATGCATTTATGTTGATCCAAACCCGATCGACAATTTGGACAATCAAGGGCATAATTATTTTCTGAGCCAGAACGGTGTTCATATTAAATCACGCGCACTGTTCGGTGAATTATACTATAATATCAATGATAATTTAAAATTAACTATCGGTGCTCGATATACAAAAGATAAGAAAAGAGCAGACCAAGTTCCCAGTCAATTGTTATTGGGGGGTGGGAGGAATAACCCAAGCACGGTAGCTAACGGCGGCCCTGATGATCCGTATGGCTCTCAATTTATCGGCGACATCACCGGCGGCCGCGTGAACAGTGGATATCCGGCTCAGGATGACATCAATCAGTCCTGGGGGAAATTCACCGGGCGCGTGGTGCTGGATTGGAAGCCGGATATCAGCTTCACTGACGACAGCCTCATCTATGCCTCCCTGTCCCGCGGCTATAAGGGCGGCGGCGTCAATCCGCCCAGAGTTGATTACAACACCAATGTGGTTCAGTTTCAATTCCTGCCGCAAACATTTCGCCCGGAATATGTCAATGCCTTGGAAATCGGCATGAAGCATAGCTTCAATGGCGGCCGATTCACCTTGAACGCCACCGGCTTCTTCTACGATTACAAGGATTTTCAGGTTTCGCAGATCGTCGATCGCATTGCCTATAATGAGAATTTCAATGCAACGAGTTGGGGACTGGAACTGGAGGCGGCGTGGCGCCCGTCGCGCGCTTTTCGCGTCGACGGCAATCTTGGCTATCTCCGCACGCGATTGGGCAAGGGTGCGCAGTCGATCGACGTGATGGACCGGACGCAGGGGGACCCCGATTGGGTGGTCTTGCGGCCCTGGCTGCAAGTTCCTTCCAACTGCATTGTCCCGCGTGCCTATGTCGAACAGGTCTTGAAGATGAATGAAGGGGGATTGATACCGAAGGGGCCGGCAGAGAGTGCGCTTATCTTGGCCAGCCTGTGTCCGGGTGGGGACCGTTATGGGAGTTGGAACCCGGCGAGGCCGACCAGAGTTGGCACCCTCAATTACTGGAATCCCGCCCGGGGGAATGCGCTTGTAAATCCAGCCTATGGGTTCACCTACGATCCGCTGGCGCCTTATAATCCCGACACCGTGGGCGCGCTTGTGCCCTATGATCCCGCCAATCCGGAAGCTTGGATCGGGGGGGCGAGTGGCGCTCCCAATGGGGGTCGCGGATTCTATGCGGATCTTGAAGGAAATGAACTGCCGAACGCTCCGCGTCTGACCGCGAATATCGGATCGCAATATACCTTCTTCCTCGAAGAGGGCGATTGGGAACTAACGTTCCGGGGCGACTATTATTTCCAGTCGAAAAGCTTCGGCCGGGTTTACAACACGGAATTCGACAGGTTGCGGGCATGGGACAATATGAATGTCGCCGTCATGCTGACCAGGCCGGAATCGGGTCTCTCGTTTCAGCTCTATGTCAAGAATCTGTTCAAGAAAACGCCGATCACGGGGTTCTTCGTGAACAGCGATGACAATGGCCTGACGACCAACGTGTTCACGCCGGACCCGCGCATCATCGGGTTTAACGCATCGATGAAGTTCTAAATCTTCTCCGTCCACTCCACTGGGGAAACCTCGGGTCGATGTCGTGCTCACTCCCAGGCCGACGTCGGCCCGGTCTTTTTACACTCCGATGACTTTGGATTGACCCAGTGCCATCATGCTCGGGACGCGGCGCTCAACGAAAGCGCAGACCATGGATGTTGAACCAGGTTCAGCATGACGAAGAGAGGGACGGACGCGGCGAAGCCCGCGCCCGCACGTGAAACTTTTTCCTCCGGACCCCGAAAACCGCTGGCCAAGGCGGCGGCGTTCGGCCTATTTTCCGCGCGTGGACAGGCTCCCGCTGCTCGCCGCCGATGACCGGCAGGCCCGCCTTGCGGCATGAGGCGCTGGTGCGCCGCCGTGCTGGCGTTGCTTTTGCCCGCCGGCTGTGCCGCTGAGCCGATGGCGGCGGTGCCCACTCTCGACGGCCAACCGCCGATCGTCATCGCGCATCGCGGTGCATCGGGTGAGCGGCCCGAGCATACGCTGGCGAGCTATGAACTGGCGATCGAGCAGGGCGCCGATTTCATCGAGCCCGATCTGGTGCTGACGAAGGACGGCGTGCTCGTCGCGCGGCACGAGAACGAGATTTCGGAGACCACCGACGTCGCCGACCGTCCAGAGTTCGCGGATCGAAAGGCGACCAGGCGGATCGACGGCAAGGACGTCACGGGCTGGTTCACCGAGGATTTCACCCTCGCCGAACTCAAGACGCTGCGCGCGAAGGAGCGCATTCCGCGGCTGCGCGGCACTGCCAACGACGGCAAGTTCGAGGTTCCGACCTTCGAGGAGATTCTCGACCTTCTCGCGCGCGTGAACATGGAGCGCGAGCATCCCGTCGGCGTCTATCCCGAGACCAAGCATCCGGGCTATTTCGCCGCGATCGGTCTGCCGCA
The DNA here is from genome assembly GCF_001591045.1 of Sphingopyxis granuli NBRC 100800. Taxonomy (GTDB): domain Bacteria; phylum Pseudomonadota; class Alphaproteobacteria; order Sphingomonadales; family Sphingomonadaceae; genus Sphingopyxis; species Sphingopyxis granuli. Next base: position 4,601 of record NZ_BCUA01000140.1, read on the forward strand.
CGAGGCGCCCTTGCTCGCGCTGCTCGAAAAATACGGTTATCGCGGCCGAAAGGCGCCGGTGTTCATCCAGAGCTTCGAGGTTGGCAATCTCAAGGCGATCCGCGCGAAGAGCGACCTGCCGCTGATCCAGCTGATGGACGATGAGGGCGGGCCCGCCGACGATCCGCGGACGAGCTATGCCGCGATGGCAACGCCCACGGGGCTGAAGGCGGTCGCTGCCTATGCCGACGGCATCGGGCCGAACAAGGCGATGGTCATCCCGCGCGGCATGCTGGGCACGCTGGGCGATCCGACGTCGCTCGTCCGCGATGCCCATGCGGCGGGGTTGAAGGTGCATCCGTGGACGTTCCGCCGCGAGAATTATTTCCTGCCGCTCGCCGACAAGGGCGGGCTCAACCCCGCCGGGCGCGGCGATCTGGCGGCGGAGATCGCCGCCTATCTGGCGACGGGGATCGACGGGCTGTTCAGCGACAACCCGCGCGAGGCGATACCCGCGGTGAAGGAAGGAGCGTCACGATGACCGAACGCGCATTGGGCAAAAGCGGCCTGTCGATCCGACCGTTCGTGCTCGGCGGCAATGTCTTCGGCTGGACCGCCGACCGGGCGGCGAGCTTCGCGATCCTCGACCGCTTCGCGGCGCGCGGCGGCGGCATGATCGACACCGCCGATGTCTATTCGGCGTGGGTACCGGGGCATCGGGGCGGTGAGTCCGAGGCGATGATCGGCGCATGGCTCCGCGAAAACGGCGCGCGCGACCGGGTGCTGATCGCCACCAAGGTCGGGATGGGGGAGGGCGGCCTGCGGCCCGACGCCGTTCGCGCGGCTGCGCAAGGCTCGCGCGACCGGCTGGGGGTCGAGACGATCGACCTCTATTTCGCGCACCAGGACGATCCCGACGTGCCGCTCGACGAGGTGCTGGGCGCGTTCGGCGAATTGCGCGACGCGGGGATCGTGCGCGCGATCGGCGCGTCCAACTATTCGGCCGAACGACTGGGCGAGGCGCTGCGCGTCGCCGATGCGAAGGGGCTACCGCGCTTCACCGCGATGCAGCCCGAGCTCAATCTGCTCGACCGCGCGCAATATGAAGGCGCGCTCCAGCGGCTCTGCATCGCCGAGGGGCTCGGCGTCATTCCCTATTACAGCCTCGCCGCCGGCTATCTGTCGGGGAAATATCGCAGCGCCGACGATCTCGGCCAGAGCCCGCGCGGCTACAAGGCCAAGGCTTATATGGCGGGCAAGGGTCCCGCGGTGCTCGCGGTCATGGATCGCATCGCCGCCGAAACGGGCGCCAGCCTGGCGCAGATCGCGCTCGCCTGGGTGGCGGCGCAGCCGGGCGTCACCGCACCGATCGCCAGCGCGACCACGGTCGCGCAGCTCGACGACATCATGGACAGCATGGCGCTGCGGCTGACCGGCGAACAACTGGCCGCGCTGACCGAAGCGGGGGCCTGAGGAGCGGCAACGGACCGGGAGACGGCGTGCGACTGTCTGTCTCCCCTCCCGCTTGCGGGAGGGAGCGGGGGGTGGGTCGGCGCCGTCGCGAAGGCCCGCCCGGCTGCGGCTGGCGAACGAGTTCGCAAGCTTCCACATTGGATTGACCCACTT
>NZ_BCUA01000141.1 GCF_001591045.1 Sphingopyxis granuli NBRC 100800
CCCGGCGCCCGAAGCGGGTGCGCCGCCCCCGCGCGCCTCGCGGCCGGCCCCGCCACCCCGCGCCACCCCGCCCGCACGGCCGAGTGGTCCGGTGCGCGGTAGCCGGATCGAGCCCACCGGGCCGGTTCGCGAACAGTAGAATCTCCGCTCTCGCCCCTCTCCTTCGGGAGAGGGGCCTGAACGCCCGCGTCAGGCGGCCGGCTCCGCGCCCTCCGCATCGCCGACGCCCGCCGACACCACCGTCGCGGCGACGAGGTCGCCGACGACGTTCAGTGTCGTGCGGCACATGTCGAGGAAGCGGTCGACCCCCAGCACCAGCCCGATCCCTTCCGGCGGCACGCCGATCGAGGCGAGGATCAGCGCGATCACGGGCAGCGATCCCGCGGGCACTCCCGCCGTGCCGATCCCGCCAAGGATGCAGACGAGCATCACCATCACCTGCTGTTGCATCGTCAGGTCGACGCCGAAGAACTGCGCGAGGAAGATCACCGTCACGCCCTCGAACATCGCGGTGCCGTTCTGGTTGGCGGTGGCGCCGAGCGTGAGGACGAAGCGCGCCACCCGGTCGGGCAGGCGCAGCCCATCGTGCGCGACGCGCAGCGCGGTCGGCAGCGTCGCGTTCGACGAAGAGGTGGCGAAGGCCATCACGAAAACCTCCTGCGTCTCGCGGAAGAAGGCGAGCGGCGACTTGCGCGCGAGCAGCCGCAGCACGATGGGAAAGACCACGAACATCTGGAGGCCGAGCGCGAGCAGCACGACGCCGACATAAGCCGACAGGCGGACCATCAGGTCCCAGCCGAACTCGGCGGCCAGATTGAACATGAAACAGAAGATCGCGACCGGCGCAAGCTGGATGACGATGCCGATCAGCGTCATCGCGACCTCGAACACCCCTTCGATCGCGCTCTTGAGCGTCGCGGTCTGGGGGGTCTGCACGATCATCAGGCCGATGCCGAAGAACAGCGCGAAGAACATCACCGCCAGCACGTCGTTCTGGCTCATCGCGCCGATGAAATTGCTGGGGATGATCGCGACGAGCGCATCCATACCCGTCTTCGCCTCGCCCGCCTGGCTGGTGATCGCCTTCGCCCCGTCGGCGCCCTGCGCGATCAGCGTCCGGGCCAGCGCAGGGTCGACCCCCGCGCCGGGCTGGAGCAGGTTGACGAGCAGCAGGCTGATCGCCACCGCCACGGCCGAGACGCACACCGTATAGACCAGCGTGCGCACGCCGACCGACTTCAGCGCGCGCATCTCGCCCATCTCGGCCACCCCGACGATCAGCGCCGATACCAGCAGCGGGATGACGAGCATGAACAGCAGGCGCAGGAAAATCTGCCCGATCGGCCCCGTGACGTAAGCGGTGAGCGCATCGACCCAGCCGGCGTCGGCGGCGCCGTAATGCACCGCGAGGCCGGCGATCAGCCCCGCGGCGAAGCCGATCAGCATGCGCCATTGCAAGCGGCGGGCGCGCACCTCCTCGCTGCGCGCGCTCGCGCTCGCCGTCGTGTCGGCCATGATTCAGCTCCCTTGCGCGCCCGTGTCGGGGGGAGCGGCCGGAATGCTGGGCGTCAGGTGCGGCCGGCCGCGGGCGGGCCGCTATCCTCCACCATATCCTCCTGCAGCTCAAGCCCGCGCGCGCCGCGGTGCGCGGTCCGGCTCGGCGCGTGGGGGTAATCCATGTCCGCGGGATCGGCCGTTTCCAGCATCCCTTCCCACCGCGTGATGACCGACGTGGCGACCGCGTTGCCGACGACGTTGGTCGCCGACCGGCCCATGTCGAGGAACTGGTCGATGCCCAGGATCAGCGCGACGCCCTCGACCGGCAGGCCGAACTGCGCCAGCGTCGCGGTGATCACGACCAGGCTGGCGCGCGGCACGCCGGCGATTCCCTTCGACGTGATCATCAGCGTCAGCAGGATCAGTATCTGCGTCCCGATCGACAGGTCGATGCCATAGGCCTGCGCGATGAACAGCGTCGCGAAGCTCATGTACATCATCGACCCGTCGAGGTTGAAGCTGTAGCCGAGCGGCAGCACGAAGCCCGAGATGCGGCGCGGGACGCCGAAGCGGTCGAGCTGCTCGAACAGCTTGGGCAGCGCCGCCTCCGACGAGGCGGTCGAGAAGGCGAGCAGCAGCGGCTCGATGATATAGCGCACCAGCATCAGAATGCGCTTGCCCAGGAAGATCGCACCGAGCGCGAGCAGCACCACCCACAGCAGCAGCAGCCCGAAATAGAATTCGACGATCAGCCGCAGGAAATCGAGCAGGATACCCAGCCCGTTGACCGTGATGACGCCGGCGAGCGCGCCGAACACCGCAAAGGGGGCGAACAGCATCACATAGTTGGTGATCTGGAGCATCAGCTCGCCGAGCGCGTCGGCGGCGCGCACAAGCGGCGCACCGCGCTCGCCGAGCGCCGACAGGCCGACCCCGGCAAAGAGCGAGAAGACGAGGATCTGGAGGATGTCGTTCTGCGCCATCGCGTCGAAGATCGACTTGGGGAAGATGTGCATCACGAAATCGCGCAGGTTGAGCGCGTCGGTCTTGACCTCACCGATGTCGGCCATCGGCGTCAGGTCGAGCCGGACGCCGGGCTGGAGCAGGTTGACGAGCAGCAGCCCCAGCGACAGCGAGACGAGGCTGGCGGTGATGAACCACAGCAGAGCGCGCCCGCCGATGCGGCCGAGCGCCGCGCTGTCGCCCATGTTGGCGATGCCGGCGACGATCGTCGCCAGCACCAGCGGCGCGATGATCATCTTGATGAGCTGCAGGAAGACGTCGGCGAGCAGCTTGAAATAGCCGGCGACCTGCGTCGCCGCCTCCTTGTCGGCGCCGACCTGCGCATAGGAGATCGCCCCGGCGACGATGCCGAGGATCATGCCGATCAGGATGTAGAACGTGAGGCGTTTAGCCATGAAAGATGTTCCCCTTTTCCCGGATCGTCCGGGTCTGTTTTCGTGGTTCGGGTAACAGCCCGGCGGACCGCGGGCAATCACCGATGCGGCGAACGGCCGTCAGGGCGACCAGAAAGCCAGCGCCGTGCAGCCCGCGATCCCGGTCAGGATATTGAGCGGAACGCCGACGCGAACAAAATCGACGAAACGATAGTCGCCCGCCGCATAGACCAGGGTATTGGTCTGATAACCCACCGGGGTCGCGAAGCAGGCCGATGCTCCCATCATCAGTGCGATCAGCAGCGGATAGGGCGCCACCCCCGACACGTCGGCGATGCCGATGACCAGCGGCCCCATCAGCGCCGCCACCGCATTGTTGCTGAGCAGTTCGGAAAGCAGCATCGCGGAGAAATAGACGATCGCGATCACCGCCCATGGCGGCGCGTGGGTCAGCACCGGCTCGAGCGCGCCGACGACCAGCGCGACCGATCCCGCCGCCTCGAGCGCGGCGCCGACGGCGAGCATCGCGAAAATCAGGATCAACACGTCGCCGTCGATGCTCGCCCACGCCTCCGACGCGTCGATGCAGCGCGTCAGCAACACGATGCCGACCCCGATGAAGGCGGCGATACCGATCGACATCGCCCCCAGCGCCGACAGCAGCACCGCGCCGGCCATGACGAGGATCGCGATCCATGCCTTGCGACGTCGGAAGGCGGTGATCGAGGTCATCGCCACGCCGATCAGACCGGGATTGGCGCGCAGCCTTGCGATGTCGACCTCGTCGGCCTCGACCAGCAGCCGGTCGGCGGCGCGGATGCGGTTTTCGGACAGCGTCGGCCCGGGATTGTGGCGAAAGCGCGAGACGCCGAGAATGCGGACGGGCTGTCCCTGAAGGAAGGGGATTTCGCCCAGCCGACGGTCGATCTCGCGGTGACTGGGCGATACCGTCACCTCGGCGACCATCGCCTCCTTGTCGAGCTTGTCGCCGATGCCGATGCCGAAGCGGCCGCCGCCGCGCAGCGTCATCAGGCTGGCGCCGTCGATCCGCGCGACGATCCGGTTGCCCGCCGCCAGCACATGCGCGCGCGCGTCGGGACCCGTGATGAAGCGTCCACCGCTGATCACGCCGATCGGCGCGAAATCCAGATTCGCCTTGCCCAGCGCGCTGCCGATCGCCGGATCGTCCTCGCGCAGCGTCAACTCGGTCAGATAAAGCTGTTCGGACCCGTCGGCCTTTTCGGCGATGCGCGGCGAATCCGATGGCAGGAAACGCGCCATGACCAGCAGGCCGAGAATGCCCGCGCCGGCGATCGCAAGGCCATAGGGGGTGATGCTGAACAGGCCGAAGGGCTCGAGCCCCGCCTGCTCGGCGATGCCCGCGACGACGAGATTGGTCGAGGTGCCGACCAGCGTCAGGCAGCCGCCAAGCACCGCGACGATCGACAGCGGCATCAGCAGCCGCTTCGGCGACACGCCCATCGCCTCGGCCAGCCGGAAGCAGACGGGCATCATAACGACGACGAAGGGCGTGCTGTTGATGAAGCCCGACACGACCAGCCCGCCGCCGAACACCGCGACCACCGCGAGCCGCGGACTCCGCTTGGCAAGGTCGACGACATAATTGCCGACGCGGTCGATCACCCCGGTGCGGATCAGCGCGCCGGAGAGGACGAACATCGCCCCGACGGTCAGCGGCGCGCTGTTGGAGAAGACGCCGTAGGCGGCCTTTTCATCGAGCAGTCCGAGCGCGAGCATGACCCCCGCGCCCCCGACCGCGACGACCGAGGGCGGAAAGCGTTCCCACAGGAAGGCGATGAAGATGCCCGCCAGCAGGACCAGGCCGATGACGGCGCGGTGCGCGGCGATGAAGTCGGCGAGAAGCTCCACCCGCCCCCTATCCGCACTGCGCCCGGTGGAGCAGCTTGTGGTCGGCGAGGACGAGCGCCATCATCGCCTCGACGACCGGCGCGCCGCGGATGCCGACGCAGGGGTCGTGGCGTCCCTTGGTGACGATGTCGGCCGCCTCGCCGGCGCGGTTGATCGTCGGGACGGGCGTGAGGATCGAACTGGTCGGCTTGAAGGCGACGCGCACGACCACCGGCTGCCCGGTCGAGATGCCGCCGGCGATGCCGCCCGCATGATTCGACAGGAAATCGGGACGGTTGCTGCCGTCGCTGGCCGGGCGCATCGCATCGGCATTCTCTTCGCCGCGCAGGCGCGCCGCGTGGAATCCCGCGCCGATCTCGACCCCTTTTACCGCGTTGATCCCCATCATCGCGGCGGCGAGGTCGGCGTCGAGCTTGGCATAGATCGGGGCGCCCCAGCCCGCGGGCACTCCGCTCGCCGCGCATTCGATCACCGCGCCCAGTGAACTGCCTGCCTTGCGCGCGCCGTCCATCAGCGCTTCCCAGCGCTGCGCCGCGGCGGGATCGGGACAGAAGAAGGGATTGCGGTCGATTTCGTCGAGGTCGAAGTTGGCGGGATCGATCGCATCGCCGCCGATCTCCGCCACCCAGGCATGAATCTTCACCTCGGGGATCACCAGCCGCGCCACCGCGCCCGCGGCGACGCGCGCCGCCGTCTCGCGCGCGCTCGACCGGCCGCCGCCCCGATAGTCGCGGATGCCGTATTTGGCGTCATAGGCATAATCGGCGTGGCCGGGGCGGTAGGCCTGCGCAATCTCGCCATAGTCCTTGGACCGCTGGTCGACATTCTCGATCATCAGGCTGATCGGCGTGCCGGTCGTCCTGCCCTCGAACGTGCCCGACAGGATGCGCACCTGGTCGGGTTCCTGCCGCTGCGTCGTGTGGCGCGACTGGCCGGGTCGGCGCTTGTCGAGGAAAGGCTGTATATCCCCCTCCGACAGCGCAAGCCGCGGCGGGCAGCCATCGACCACCGCGCCGAGCGCCGGTCCATGGCTTTCCCCCCAGGTGGTGAAGCGCAGCACGCGTCCGAAGCTGTTGAAACTCATCGCCCCCTCTCCCCCTGGGGGAGAGGGAGGGGCCCGCGCGGCGCAGCCGCGTGGGAGGGTG
>NZ_BCUA01000142.1 GCF_001591045.1 Sphingopyxis granuli NBRC 100800
AGATATAATGCTCTATGGCCGGTGGAGATTCAGTTTTTTTCGCAAAACAAAACCACGTGCTCCCGCGAAGGCGGGAGCCCAGAGCGTATGAAATCAGGGTTTGCGTTCCACCGCACTGGGTCCCCGCCTTCGCGGGGACACGCCCCTATGCGTCCGCAAGCACCCGAACCCCCACAGACCCCGATATGGTGGACTCAAAGTTTTTGTCCTCATCGTCACCCCGGGCTTGACCCGGGGTCCCGCTTTTCCTCCGTCCGTGCGCGAAAGGAAGCGGGATCCCAGGTCAAGCCCGGGATGACGGGATCGATGGGGCAAACGTCAGATTCAGGCAACTAGGGTCTTTCCCCCAGGGTCGTTGACAAAGCTGTAAACAGTGGCATTCTGCAACCCGATCGGCCGCGCGAAGACGGCCGCGAGAGGAGCTGCCCCCATGGCCACCGTGATCCGCGAAGCCCCCGAAACCGTGAATCCGCTCGACGTCTCCCGCGCCGAATTGTGGCGCGAGGATCGCTGGCAGGAACCGATGCGGCGCCTGCGCGCCGAATCGCCGATCCATTATTGCGAGGATTCAAAGTTCGGTCCCTATTGGTCGGTGACGACCTACAAGCCGATCCAGCATGTCGAGGCGCTGCCCAAGATATTCTCCTCCTCGTGGGAATATGGCGGCATCACCGTCGCGGGCGACGGCGTCGAGCATCTGCAGGAGGGCGAGGTCCCAATGCCGATGTTCATCGCGATGGACCCGCCGCAGCATACCGCGCAGCGTCGCACCGTCGCCCCGGCCTTCGGCCCCTCGGAAACCGAGCGCATGCGCGCCGACACGCTGAAGCGCACCAGCGACGTGCTCGATTCGCTTCCGGTCGGCGAGCCGTTCGACTGGGTCGAGAAGCTGTCGATCGAACTGACGACGCAAATGCTCGCGATCCTCTTCGATTTCCCGTGGGAGGAACGCCACAAGCTGACCGCCTGGTCCGACGCGCTGGGCGACATCGAAAGCTTCAACACCGCCGAGGAACGGCAGCAGCGGCTCGCCATCGCCTATGAAATGGGCGCCGCCTTCAAGGAGCTGTGGGACCGCAAGGCGCAGAATCCGGGGCAGCACGACCTGATCTCGATCATGCTCCAGTCCGACGCGATGAGCCACATGAGCCACGAGGAATTCATGGGCAACCTGATCCTGCTCATCGTCGGCGGCAACGATACGACGCGCAATTCGATGTCGGCCTATGCCTATGGCCTGCACCAGTTCCCCGGGGAACGCGCGAAGCTCGAGGCGAACCACGATCCCGATCTCGCGGTCAATGCGATGCACGAGATCCTGCGCTGGCAGACCCCGCTCGCGCACATGCGCCGCACCGCGACCGAGGATACCGAATTGTTCGGGCACCAGATCCGCAAGCGCGACAAGATCGCGCTCTGGTACGCCTCGGCGAATCGCGACGAGAGCGTCTTTCCCGACGGCGACCGGATCATCGTCGATCGCGAGAATGCGCGCCGCCATCTGGCTTTCGGGTACGGCATCCACCGCTGCGTCGGCGCCCGCGTCGCCGAGCTTCAGCTCACTGCGCTGATCTCCGAGATGCAGAAGCGGCGCCTGCGCGTCAACGTGCTGGCCGAGCCCGAGCGGGTGAATGCCTGCTTCGTCCACGGCTATCGCCACATGCAGGTCGAGCTCGAACGCTACTGACCCCCGGCCCGGCTACGCGGGCTACGGCTGGCGTGGCAGCGCCCTGACGCGCCAGACGCCGAGCCCGGTCCCAGTGCCGATCGGCAGCGGTTCGAGCCAGGCGGGCGGCCGCCCGGCCGCAAGCTGCGCGGCGAGCCCGTCACGGCGCCCGCGCCGATACAGGCCGAAATCATTGGCGCCGCGGCAGACGACCACCAGCGTCGCCCGCTGCCGGCGGACCAGCGTTTCGGCCGCGTCCGGATCGCCGACGAAGGCGCGGATCGTGTCGGCCATCGCTTCCCGGTTGCGGTGATGCGGCGTCGCGACGACGCTGTGGTGCGTCCAGAAAAGCAGCGGCGCGCCCAGGTCGATCGGTGCGAGGATCACCGCCGGGTCGAGCCGGTCGAGCGCCGCGATATTGGCCGGATCGAGGCAAGCCCCTTCCACCGAATCGAACGTGACACCCTGATCCGTGGACCGAAAGAAGGGAAAGGCGATGGCGAGCGGCACCGCCACCGCCATGCTGGCGAAGAGCGGCAGGCTGAAGATCGCGAGCGCCGAGGCCGCCAGCCGCAGCGGCATCGCGCGCAGCGCCCGCGCGCGGTCCCATATGCGCAGGCCGATCCAGGCGCAGCCGGGCAAGGCGAAAAGATGCGCCGTCGATACGCTGCGCAGCACCAGCAGCGACAGCAGCGCGGCGGCGGTCAGCGCGATGGCGATGGTGATCCAGTCGCGGCGTTCCGCCGCGGTGCGCGCGCTGCGCCAGGCGAGCAGCGTCCCGACGAGCCCGAGCAGCGACGGCACGACGACGAAGACGATGCTTTGTCCGCCCGACGCCCAGACGGGCTGGCCTTCGAGGACGGTGCGGTACCAATATTGGACGACGATCGGGTCGAGCGTGGCGAAGGGACCGCGCGCGCATTCCGGCGCCGTGCCGACCAGCGCGGCCGCTGCGAGGGCCGCGACGGCCCCGAGCAGCAGGAAACGCACGATGCGCCGCTCCGGTCGCAGCGCGACGACGCCGGCGGTGCCTGCGGCCGCGACGACAAGCGCCACCAGATAGGGCGCCGACAGCGAATCGCACCAGCGTCCGACAAGGCCGGCGGGCCCGCGCGTCGCGAACTGGAGCAGGACCGCACCGCCGGCGAGCCCCGTCATGTAACCCGTCAGCCGCGCCCGCTCGGCCGCACCCCCGCCCAGCGCCCAGCGCAACGCCACGATCGCCGCAAAACACCCCGCAAACACCCCCCCCTCAATCGACACCGCAAGCAGCATCGCCGCAAACAACCCTCCGAACAGCCCTGCGCCACGACTCACGGGACGCAGGGCGTGCCAGAGGATCAGCATCGCGAGAAGAATCTGCCAGCTGTGATGATCGATGCGCAACGGGCGGAATTGCGCGATGATATAGATGCAGAAGATCAGGTATAAGGGCGCGGCCCAAGCAATGCGCCAGTCCGACAGGCCTCGAAAGCCGAGCGAGACGGCGACGAACAGTGTGCTGAGCAGCAGCGGTGGCCACAGCGCCATCACTACCTGTTCAGCAAGGGGCTGGTCAATCAGGGGCCTGAGCAACAGAATTCCGCCCGCGAGCGGAATGTCGACGATCCGCGACCAGTGCATCAGTACCCCGCCGCCCGCTGGATTTATGCGATATTGAGTGAGATCCCACCAGTTTTGTCCGGCGATGAGGTCGCGTACTTGGACCATCCGCATCGCATCGTCGGTGTCGCCGAGGAGGAGGGCTGTGGTTTCTGGCCAGTGGTTTGCGAAGATCATGGCGTGCGCGAGCGCCCAGAGGAGCAGCGCGAACCGGACCGGCGTCAGCCAGTTTCCGAAGCGTGGCCGGCGATCATCCGCGTTCATGCGCGGCCCGGACGGAAGACGATGTGCCGGCGCAGCAGATAGGTCGTCTGGAAACTGATCGCGATCGCCGCAAGCTTTGCGATCCGCGGATCGAGCCCCCAGCCGATGCCGATGCCGACGACGGCCGTGGTAATCGCAAGGCCGGCGAGCGCCGAGCCGACGAACAGCATCTTCTGCCGATGTCGCTCGCCGGTCCCGCGCGCCGCGGCACTGTCGGCGAAGACGAGGCGGCTCGACACCAGCCAGTGCACCGCGATCCCGAGACCGTAGCCGAGCGCCGAGGCCGCCACCGGTTCGAGCCCGGCGCCGAGCAGCAGCAGGAACAGCCCGGCGTCGCAGCCGAGCGCGAGCACGCTCGCGAACAGATAGCCGATCCACCGGGCATCGCCGCGGCGGACGGCGCCGATCAGAAGGGCGAGCGGTTGCGGCATGACGTCATTCCGCCCGGCCGGCCATCAGGCCGCCCGCGCGGCGCGGACCGGAACGGCACGGACCGAGGCCAGGGCCGCGCCTTCGCCCTCGGCGCCGCTCTCGTGATATTCGGCGTCCTCGTTGACGCCCCAGATGTCGTAGACGCGCGCGCCGGCGGCGATGTTGCGCACCGTCAGCATCGCGGTCATCATCGCATGATCCTGGTTGTTGTAGCGGTGCATGCCGTTGCGCCCGACCATGTGCAGCGTCGGATAGCGCGCCTCCAGCTCGGTGCGCAGCGCCGCGACATGCGCAGCATAATCATCGTCATAGACCGGATAGGCCTTTTCCTGCCGCACCACGACCCCGCCGACGACATCCTCCGCCCTGCACAGGCCGAGGATCGCCATCTCGTCGGTCGCGAGGCGGACGAGATCGGCGTCGCTCGACGACCACAGCCCGTCGCCTTCGAAGCAGAAATATTCGAGGCCGACGCAGGCGAGGTCGGGATCGGGCACCATCTCCGGCGACCAGCTGCGGAAGTTCTGGACCCGGCCCACCCTGACCTTGCTGTCGTGGATATAGATCCAGTTGTCGGGGAACAGGTCCTTCGACCGGATTTTCAGCGCGACGGTCAGGAAGTCGCGATATTTGAGGCTGGGCGCCGCGGTCAGCGCGGCGGCCGGAAGCGGATGGAGACGCGCCGCGAGTTCGCGCAGCGGCGCCGAGCTGATCACATGATCGGCGTCGATCACCACATCGCCGTCGGGACCGGTCGCGGTCAGGCGCCAACGGCCGGTCTTCTGGTCCTGGGAAAGCTGTTTGAGGCCGTGGCCCATCAACACATGGTTGCCGCCGGCCACCACCTTGTCGCGCGCCGCTTCCCACATCATGCCGGGGCCAAGACGCGGATAGCGGAAGGTTTCGAGCAGGGTCTTGGCCGCCATGCCGTCATTCGGCGCCTTGCTGAGGCCAAGGCTGCGCTTGAGTCCGTCGAGCACCGCGGCGCCGAGGCTGAGCCCCTTGATGCGCTGCGCCGCCCAGTCGGCCGACATCTCGTCGCACGGCATCCCCCACACCTTTTCGGTATAGGTCTTGAAGAAGATCGAATAGAGCTTGTGCCCGAACTGGTTCACCGTCCAGTCCTCGAAGCTGCGCACGGTCCGGTTGGGCAAGAGCTTCGCCTTCGCATAGCTCGCCATGCACAGCGCCGAGCGGACGATGCCGAGGTTGAACAACGCCTCGAAAGCGCGCAGCGGGTAGGAATAGTAGCGGCCCTCGTAATAGATGCGGCTCATCCGCGGGCGCTGGATGAAATCGTCGGGCAGAATCTCGTTCCACAGATCGACGACCTCCTGGGCTTTCGAAAAGAAGCGATGCCCGCCGATATCGAAGCGGAAGCCGTCATGCTCGACGGTGCGGCTGATCCCGCCGACATAGACGGGGTCCTTCTCGATCACCGTCACCCGATAGCCCTGCTTCGTGAGCAGATAGGCGGCGGTCAATCCCGCCGGCCCGGCGCCGATGATCGCGACGTCGGCGCTGGTCGGCCCGTTCTGATTGTCAGGCATCGAAATTCCCCACGCAGCCCATGTTCACCCACCGCTGTGGCGCAGCGGCCCTAAAAACTGGTTAACGGGGCGGTAGGATTTGGGGCGTGGCTGTCCGATGCCCGCGGGAATTCAGGCTTCCCCAGGCCGGCCTGCTTCGGCATCCATGGCTGGGCCTTCCACTTTGCGCCGCTTTTCATTCGGGAGCAGACCATGGCCCGTGAAACGGGTTGGG
>NZ_BCUA01000143.1 GCF_001591045.1 Sphingopyxis granuli NBRC 100800
AGTCCATTCGATGTCATCACGCTCTAATGCGCGAGCAGCAGCGGGAAGCGCCCCTTGGTGACCAGATATTGGGTCGTGCCGCCGAACAGCGTTTCGCGCAGCCGGCTCTTGCCGAAGGCGCCCATGACGATCAGCCCGGCGCCGAGCGCGACGGCCTGTTCCTCCAGCCGTTCCTCGACCGTCGCCGTGCCACGGTCGACCAGCGTCAGTTCGGCGTGGATGTCGTGGCGCGACAGATAGCGCAGCGCGTCGGTGCCCGGGAAGGCGCCGTCATCCTGGCCGACGGCGACGAGCATCACCGGCCGGCCATCGCGCAACAGCGGCAGCGCGGCCCGCAACGCCGCGGCGGCCTGGGGGCTGCCGTTCCACGCCACCAGCACCGGCGCATCATGGTCGATCGCCTTCGTGCCCTGCGGCAGCGCGAGGACGGGGGCGGGCGTGCTCAGTGCCAGATCACCCGCCAGCATCGACGGCGCGCCGCGTCCGTCGCGCGCCTCGCCGGGCAGGCTGACGATCGCCAGGTCGGCCAGTGTGGCGGCCCCGGCGAGCGCGCCGACGATGTCGCCGTCGGCCATCTCGATGTCCCACGGCACGTCCTCCTTGCCGAGCCGGTCGGCAAGCCGGTCTTCGAGCGCCAGATCGTCGGCCTGCGCCCGAGCCAATGCCTCGGCCGCGAAATAGGTGCCGCCGAAGGGATCGAAGCTGACGAACTGCTGCAACGGCGTCGCAATCATCAGCGTGACATGCCCTTCGAACCGGCGCGCAAGGTCGAGTGCGACCTGCAAGCGCCCCTCGAACGCGGCATCATGATCGGCGTGAACCAGAATCGAACGCATCGCGGATCTCCTTCGACTGCCCTGATGATCGATCAATGCACGGCGGGCCGCCCGGGTTCATTGACCGGCGTCAATCTGTGCGACGCGAAGCCGGCTCGCCTCGTCGAAGAGGCGCAGCAGCACCGGTTCGGTATCGACGACGCGCATCGCGACATGGAATTCGATCGGCGCGAGCGTCGGCATCCCCGCGAGTTCGACCAGCGCGCCGCGCGCCATTTCCGCGCGGACCATCGGTTCGGGGAAGATGCCGACGCCGCCGTGCGCCTTGGCGACATCGATCATCATCCGCGCATTGTTGCACAGGTTGAGCGATTTCTGCGCCACGCGCGACGCGGCGATCGCCTCGCGCATCCGACCGTGGATCGGCGAATGGCTGGCGAGCGACCAGATCGGCACCGACGCGCCGCCGCCGTCGCCGAAGGCCGATGCCACCCGCGGGCTGGCCAGCCAGACCAGCGCGACCGGGCCGATCGGGCTGGTCCGGAGCGCGGGGTGCGCGACCGGCCCGGCGGCAAAGGCCATGTCGGTGCGCCCGGTCAGCAATTGCTGGATCAGGTTGGCGGTCAGGTCGATCTCTATCTCCAGCCCGACGTGCGGCATGTCCGCCTTCATCGCCGCGACGAAGGCCGGCAGGCAGCTCGCCGCCGCGATTTCCCCCGCGCCGATCCGCACCACCCCGCTCGCCTCGGCAAAGCCGCCGCTGCCGAGCAGCGCCTGCTCCATGTCGCGCAGCAGCGGCTCACAGTCGCGCACCAGCTTGCGCCCCGCCGGGGTCAGCGACATGCCGCGCCCGTCGCGGCGGAACAGCGACGACCCCAGCCGCTGCTCCAGTTCGCGCATGCGCGCCGACACCGCCGGCTGGGTGGTGTTGAGGCGCTCCGCCGCCGCCGAGAAGGTGCCGAGCCGGTCGATCCACAGCAGCGTTTCGAGATGGTAGATGGCAATACGATTGATCGACATTGTTTATGAATAACCGAAAAACACTATGATTAGAATTGATGATTGAGATACGCCAGAGTCGCGCCGACTTGCAAAGGAGCCCCATCACATGGTGAACAAGCGATACCCCGACGCCGCGGCTGCGCTCGACGGGCTTCTGTTCGACGGCATGCAGATCTGCGCGGGCGGTTTCGGGCTGTGCGGCATCCCCGAACGGCTGATCGACGCGATCCGCGATTCGGGGGTCCGGAACCTCACCATCGCGAGCAACAACGCCGGCATCGACGGCGAAGGACTCGGCAAGCTGCTCCGCACGCGGCAGATCGGGAAGATGATCTCCTCCTATGTCGGCGAGAACAAGGAGTTCGAACGGCAATATCTGGCGGGCGAGCTGGAGGTCGAATTCTGTCCGCAGGGCACGCTCGCCGAACGCTGCCGCGCGGGCGGCGCGGGCATTCCGGGCTTCTATACCCGGACCGGCGTCGGCACGCAGGTCGCCGAGGGCAAGGAGGTCAAGAGCTTCGACGGCCAGGATTATATCCTCGAACGCGGCATCTTCGCCGACCTCGCGATCATCAAGGGGTGGAAGGCCGACGAGAGCGGCAACCTGATCTTCCGCAAGACCGCGCGCAACTTCAACCAGCCGATGGCGACCGCCGCGAAGGTCTGCGTCGCCGAGGTCGAGGAGATCGTACCGGTCGGCAGCCTCGATCCCGACGCCATCCATCTGCCCGGCATCTATGTGAAGCGGCTGGTGCTGGGCGCGCCCTACGACAAGAAGATCGAGTTCCGCACCGTCCGCCCGCGTCCCGAAACCGCCGGGGCGGCGTAATGCGCGCCCTGTCCCTCGCGGCGGGCCTGCTGCTCGCGGGATGTGCATCGACCACCGCAACGACCGCTCCGAAGGCGCTGAGCGACGAGGTCGTCGTCTCGCAGATCGGTGAAAAGCCGACTCCCGCCTCGCCGCCGACGGGCCAGCAATGGCTGTACGGATCGGCGGAAGGCGCGGTCGCGTCGGCGCAGGTCTATCGCGCGCTCGCCGCCTATGTCAGGAACGCCGTGCTTTCGGCGGTTCCCCGCCGCCAGCTCGTGCTCGCCGAAGGATCGACGCCCGCCGCCCCGCGCTTCGACGCCTGCGGCGACAAGCCGCCCGCCGCGGTGTTCGACGCCGACGAAACGCTGATCTGGAACATCGGCGCGATGCGCTACATGGCCGAGCAGCACAAGGATTTCGACCCCGCCATCTGGGACCAGTGGGAAAAGACCGGCGCCGGCAAGGCGATCGCGATGCCCGGCGTCGTCGATGCGCTGGCGGCGATGCGCGCCGCGGGCGTGACGATCATCGTCAACACCAACCGCACCGCGGCCAACGCGCAGGGCACCGAAGAGGCGCTGCGCGCCGCGGGTCTCGGCGAATTCAGGCACGGCGAGACGCTGTTCCTGATGGGCGACACCCCCGACGGCGCGAGCAAGGACGGGCGCCGCGCGCAGATCGCGGCGCGCTGGTGCGTGATCGCGATGGGCGGCGACCAGCTCGGCGATTTCGCGCAGGCGTTCAATGCGCCGGGCCTTTCGGTCGCCGACCGCAAGACGCTGGCGACCAGCGGCCCGATCGCCGCCTTGTGGGGCCAGGGCTGGTTCCTGCTGTCCAACCCCGTCTACGGCCCGTCGATCCGCGGCGGCTTTGCCGACATCTTCCCCTCCGACAAGCAATGGGAGCCGAAATAATGGCCGAAGCAACCAAGGGCTGGACCCGCGACGACATGGCGGCGCGCGCCGCGCGGGAATTGCGCGACGGCTTCTACGTCAACCTCGGCATCGGCATCCCGACGCTGGTCGCCAACCATGTTCCCGAAGGCGTCGAGGTGACGCTGCAGTCGGAAAACGGCATGCTCGGCATCGGCCCCTTCCCGTTCGAGGGCGACGAGGACCCCGACCTGATCAACGCGGGCAAGCAGACGATCAGCGAACTGCCGCAGACCGTCTATTTCGGGTCGGAGCAGAGCTTCGCGATGATCCGCGGCGGCCATATCGACCTTGCGGTGCTGGGCGGCATGGAAGTGTCGGAGACCGGCGACCTCGCCAACTGGATGGTGCCCGGCAAGATGATCAAGGGCATGGGCGGCGCGATGGATCTGGTCGCCGGGGTCAAGAAGATCATCGTCGTCATGGAGCATAATGCCAAGGACGGCAGCGCCAAGTTCATCCCGGCCTGCACGCTGCCGCTGACCGGCAAGAATGTCGTCGACATGATCGTCACCGACCTCGCGGTCTTCAGGCGCGACGACCATGACAGCCCGTTCCGGCTGGTCGAACTCGCGCCGGGGGTGACGGCGGAGGAAGTCGCGGCTAAGACCACCGCCGCATATGAGGTCGCCATCTAACCACAAGGCCGCGTCGCGCCTTTTCCTCGTCCTGATCGCGATCGCCGCGTTCGGCTTCGCCGGCTGGCTCGGCTTTCGCGTGTCCGGCGGCGACCACAGCCTTGCCAGTGTTGCGATCCCGATGCGGGGTCCGGAAAAGCTGCCCGACACGCCGGCGGAATGGCGTGGCCGGATCGACTATCGCACGTTCGACGAGCAGCTTTCCGCGCTCTCGCAGCGGCCCGAAATGGCCGGGCTGGCGGTGGCGGTGGTCGAAGACGGCGAATTGCGCTTCGTCCGCGCCTATGGCGTCGCCGACAAATCGACCGGCGCGCCGGTCACGCCGCATACGCTGTTCCGCTGGGCCTCGGTTTCCAAGACCGCGACCGGCGCGTTGGCGGCGGCGCTGGCCCGCGACGGCACAGTCGACCTCGATCGCCCGGTCGCCGACTGGCGCACGTCGCTGCGGCTGCCGGACGCCGCCGAAGCGCGGATAACGCTCGCCGACCTGCTGTCCCAGCGCACCGGCCTCACCAAAAACGCCTATGACGAGAAGCTGGAGGAAGGGCAGGACCCCGCGCTGCTCCGCGCGAGCCTGGCCGGCGCTCCGCTGCAATGCGAACCGGGCACCTGCCACAGCTATCAGAACGTCGCCTTCGACGGCGCGAACGAGATATTGGCCAAGGCCGCGAACAAGGCTTTCCCCGACACGGTCGAGCAGCGTCTCTTCCTGCCGCTCGGCATGGTCAGCGCGGGTTACGGAATGCAGCGGCTGACGGGCGCGAGGGACTGGGCCCGGCCGCACCGCGGCGCGCACGTCCTGCCGGTCAAGGAAGCCTATTGGCGCGTTCCCGCCGCGGCGGGCGTCGAAAGCGATATCGTCGATTTCGCCGTATGGATGCAGGCGATGATGGGAAGCCGTCCGGACGTGCTGCCGGAGGCGGTGTTGCAGATGGCCCATCGCCCGCGCGTCGGCACCGGGCGGCTCTATGGCGGCACGCTGCGTCAGGCCACCGCCGACGCGGCCTATGGCCTCGGCTGGCGGAGCTTCACCTACGACGGCCACCGGCTCGAAGGTCATTCGGGAGCGGTCGCGGGCTATCGCGCGACGATGATCTTCGAACCGGCGACGCGGACCGGCGTCGTCGCCCTGTGGAACAGCGATTGGGGATTCCCGTTCCGCATCCCCTTCGCCGCGATCGACAGCTACCACAAGCGGGAGGGGACGCGCTGGCTCGACCTCAGTGAACTGCCCCCGGCACGGGGCGGCGCGGTCCGGGCTGCGATCGCCGAGCCGCCGAAAGGCTAGGGCGGATCGACATTCAGAGGATGGCGAGCCGGAGTCGAAGACGACCACGGGTCAAAATGGTGGTTTTTCGGGACCCGGAGCGCAGCGTGCTGATGGCACGTGAGCACCGGAATCGCGAAAGGCCGCCATTTGCAGGCCGCCAGAGCTGAATGTCGATCTGTCCTAAGGTCTGTGGGGATTCATCTTGCAA
>NZ_BCUA01000144.1 GCF_001591045.1 Sphingopyxis granuli NBRC 100800
GGGATCGCGCTGGATACGAGGTGGTCAGACCTCGAGATAGCAGTCGTGGGCGAGACGGAAGGCGGCTGCAACCGACTCCCCTTCGTAGAGAAGACGCGGCTCACGCGAGATCGACATGGAGATTTCCTCCCAGCGCGGATGTACTGCACGTATAGCTGCGAGAATGGATTGATCCTGCCAGGAGCGATGGCGCGATCAGGCGTAGCGTGGCCGGACCTCGGGAAAGGCCGGCGGCGCCGTCCACTCATAGACGACGGCGGTATAGCGCCCGCCGTCATAGAGCACGGAATCGACGCGGCGATGATGACGCTGCAGCCGTTCGAGGAGGCGATTGGCGCGGTCTGCGAGAGCGACAGCCCGGGCTTCGGTCGGCGCGAGCGCCAGCAGACGAACCAGTTCGCCGGTGTCGTACCACCAATTGCCTTCTTCAGGCCCGCCATAGGCCCGGTCGATCTCGTAGAGCGCAATGATATAGCGCATGTGCGGCCTCCTTCAGGAAAGCGGCGCCGGCAGGGCGAGCCATTCCGGCTGATCGTCGGCGATGGGAATGTCGAAGTTCGCGGCCTCGGCCTCGGAAAACACCGTCGCGGCCTCAAGCGAGCCGAAGCCCGCGCTGGTGTTCCAGAAGAGGAGGCCGGCCTCGACATCGCGCGTGACAAGGACGTATCCGTCGACGCCCTCGTGGTGAGCGCGCGCGATCGCGCGATCGAGCAACTGGGACGATCCGCCGAACTCGAGTCCGTCCTCGCGGATGACGACATAGCCGCCCCCGAATTCACCAGGACGCAGGCGGTCGCAATCGAGCGCATATTCGAAGCCGAACGGCAGAGCGGACCTCGCGACGGTCTGGATCAGCAGTGCGGCGGTTTCGACATCGACCTGATCGCCATAGAGCCAGACCTTGCAGTTGCCCGACCCATCGGACGGATCGACCTGCAGCGAGAAGCCGAGGCGAGGATAATCGGGATCGCTGAAGATCGCGAGGAATCCACCAAAGGCGTCGGCCTCGGCCGGCGGAAAACAGGACCTGAAGGCATCACTCCGCGCGGAATATGCGGCGACGCGCCGATCCTGCTCGACATCGGAATCGCGGACGATCTCGGCGGCCTCGTCGATATCGCGAAAAACCTCGGCCTCGGCGTCGGTAACGGTGAGCACGAAGCTCGCTTTGACAAAATGATTGGCCATGCTGGCTCCTGGAGGAAGGAGGGTTTGGGACCGCCCGGGTTCCCGGCCTCGGCGACACGCCCGGACCCACGCCCCCTTCCCGCTCTCCTTTCCGTGCGCGAAGCGCGGCGGCGGTCAGGCGCGCGCCGAACGCGCGGCCTCCGATCAGCGGTTCATGGAGAGTATGAGGATCGCCACGAGCGGGCGGCGAGCGTGTCTAAGTCGTGCGTTTACGGCGGCGCGGCGGCCCGGCATAATTGGCCGAGACTTTGAGGTCGACCGCGAGCTGCGTGAGCGTGCGATGCGCGCCCAGGCGCTGAAGTCCATCCATGCGCGGGTCGAGCTTCAGCCTGGCGATGCGTGAACGCACCAACGATGCGGCGACGCGCAGCGTATGGGGATCAATCTCGTTCATGGGCAGGACCATAGCGCAGATGGTGCGCGGAGGCGAGCGCGCTACCGCGCAAGTCGCAAAGCTGGATCGGGCTCTGCGGACGGCTAGTTGCCGAAATCCCGCCAACGATCGACCAACTCGATCATTTCGGCCTTGCGATCGAACGCGTCAGGATAGACTGCGCCTTCGTGCTGGCCGAGAAACCCGACGATCGTGGTGATGTGCGTCGCGATCGTCGCATCGACGCCGAAGAGATCGGCGAGCGGGAAATGTCCACAATCCTCGCCGTTCCACCACGCAAGGAGGAAGTTCGCCACGCGCCGCGATTGCCCGGTGTCGGAACGGGCCACGTCGATGAGGCGGTCGAGCGCGTTCTGTGCGGCCGCTTTGCTGAACGGTCCTTTGTCCATGTTCACGGAAGCTCGGCGTTAAATGCGACCGCTTCCTTTGGAGCGCGCGCAGCCGCGATGGCGAAGCGATCTGCTTCGGTAAAGTCCGATAGTCGTAGAACTTCGCGGCGAGGATATACGCGCTGTATCGATTTATCGTGGGGGGAGGACATGATCTTCGTGCCTTTCTAAGTAAACGACCACACGGTCTTTTATGCGCCGCTGGCAGACCGGATATCGCAATGCCGGAAGAACCGCTCAGATCCATGGGTTGAGAAGGGCAACGCCAGTTTTTTCGAAATCGATGATGTTACGGGTGACGATTGTCATGGAGTGGACAAGCGCAGTCGCAGCAAGCAAGCCGTCACGTTCGGACTGCGGGTCTGGTACATGGAGCGCGGCACAACGCATGGCGACTTCGGTGTCGACCGCGATGATGCGGTCGGCAAATGCCTGGAGAACATCGGTTTCGAACCAGGCGCGCAGAATCTCACCCGTAACAGGATCGACGCGCTTTTCTGCCAGGATGCTCTGTTCTATCTCGAGGATCGAGATCGCCGAAATGTAGAACTGGTCGGCATCCGCGCTGTCCGCCCATGCGGTGACTTCGGGAGGGAGCCGATCAGGTCTGCGCAACGCGGAAATGACATTCGTGTCGAGCAGAAACATCAATCGAGATCCACCGGCTTCGTGATACGGTTGAGCTTGGCGGGTTCGAAATCGAAATTGCCGGCCTCACCCGTCTGCGCAAGCGCAGCCAGAAGGCTACGTGGTTTCTTGCCCTGCCGGCGGTGAAAGTCTTCGATTGTCATCAACACATGCGTGGGCTTGCCGCGCTCAGTAATATAGACTGGCCCGTTGCGAGCAGCCTTCTTCGCGCGGCTGGCACCTTGATTGAAGTCCCGGCTTGAGATCGTCGTCATACCCATCGTAAGTAACTCTCATTGAATGTAGGTATGTTACTACAATGGCGATGGTCTAGCAACCGCCGTGACAGTTTCAATGGTGGGATCGAGGCCCGGTGACCCGGCAGGGTTGCCGCGCAGCATCCAGGGCATCGGCTGGATGAGCCGCGCCCAGTCGACAAAGGATGGAATGCGTCCCAGATCTTCGGTGACATGCGCCTCCCCGATCAGACGGACCGGCACTTGGCGTCCGTCACTGTTGCGAATGGTCACGCCGAAAAGCGTCTCGAGCAGAAAGATGCCTTCGGCATGATGCCGAAGTGCCCGATGGCGCGGGTCGGCGATAATCTTCTTGGACTCATCGAACCATTGGTGAAGTGCGATATAGTCGTCCGGCACCCCACCCCAGCGGCGCACAGAGATGAGCGCATGATAATAGCAGTGGGACATGGGATCAAAGCTCCGTCTCGGTGGTGTCATAGTCGATGAACCGGGCATTATGCGTGATGGTCACGCGTCCCGAGGCGACATCGATGACAATTCCGCCATGGGCGCCCTCGCCATTTTCCCAGCCACCATGATGGTCGCAGACGGCGTTTTCGGCGAAGGCGGACAGGGCGTCCTCAAGCGGCAACGCGGAGCTGCGAACATTTCCGCCATAGTCGACGGCGTAATGGTCGCACAGCACCGATGGCAATTCGCAGACGACATCACCGCGATACGCAGTGATATCACCCATCATGCCCTCATCGCCGCCGCCATCGTAGGTGATGTCGACGCGTGTGATGCCATGCTTCTTGAGGAGGGGCAGGAACGCGGCCTTGCAGCGCGCTTCGACGTCGCGGACTGCCGCGATATGCTCTGCGATCTCGGCCTCGATACGGGCTTGAATGGCCGCATGTTCGGGCGTGAGTTGCGTCGTGGTCATGCTGGCATCTCCTGCAAAAAGGTGCGCGCGGCCTCGGCGCTGGCGGGATAGGCGGCCGCGAGATTGCGGTGGAGGATCTCGAAATCCGGAACCGGGAACCGTCCCGACGGGTCAGGCCGCGTCGCGATCAGCGCGCCCGTGACGATGTCGTCGATCCGGTCGCGATCGACCGCTGGCGCGCGGCCGTCGTCATAGCGAACGGGCGGGGCAAAGCCGGCCTCGACCCAGCTGCCCAGACCGTCCTGGACGGCCTCCGCATAGGCCGCGACCGACGGATCGCGGCGGAAAGCGCCGGCATCGATCCTGAGGCCGAGCGTGCGATAGATGCCGAAGTCGTGCCGGTTGGTGATTGAAATGAGGGCACACCCGTCCGGCGGCGGGCCGCAGCGGGCGATAACGGCGGCCCGATAGGTAGCGACCTCGAGTCGGTTGAGGCGCTCGAAGTCGGGGGTGTGGCCGATCTGCGCGCAATCCTCATTCGCAGGCGTACCACCGAGGTCAATGATGTTGGACATGGCCTTCTCCTGTGCAATGAACACAAAGGCACACCCCCTCCTCTCCCCGGCCATGGAGGCAGCGGGAGGCAAAAGGCCCCGATCCGCTGTGGGAGCGAGGACCATCTCGAGAGTTTGGATCGATCGCGAGGCGTGCGGTGCGAGCCGCAGCCGCGGGTACGAGACGACGCTCTAGGCGAACGCTATGCGACAATTGCCCGGCATGAGATCAATGAAGGTCGGCGATCCAGTTCTCGACCTTGAGTGCGCGAATACGGGAGAACTCTGCGATATTCGCGGTCACGAGCACCGCGTCCAAGGCATAGGCATGGGCAGCGATGAACAGGTCATTCGGCCCGATGGGTTTTCCGGCTGCTTCCAGCTCTGCGCGAATGCCGCCATATTCGGTGTCGGCGGGAACATCGAGGGCGAGGATCTGGAGGCTGTCCAGGATGGCCTCGATCTGCGCCAGCAGCCGCGCCGAGCCCTTCCTGGCACAGCCATAGCGGAGTTCCGCCGCGGTGATGATGCTGACACAGATCGCATCCGGACCCACTTCGGCGATACGTGCGGCGACGGAGCCTTGCGGATTTCGGGCAAGCTCGGAGACGATATTGGTGTCGAGCATATAGAGCCCGCTCACAGGTCTATGGCCTTCGCCGGGAGCAATGTGTCATCGACATCGGGAAACTGGTCCTCGGGCCCGAGCGGCTGCAAGGATGCGAGGACTTCCAGAAGATTCTTGCGGCGCACCGGTTCGATAATGAGGCGCTCGCCATCGCGATGGATCATCACGCGGTCACCGGGAAACTCGAAATCGGCAGGGATGCGCAGCGCCTGGCTCTTGTTGTTCCGGAACAGTTTGGCTTCTCGCGGAGGAGTGGAATCGGACTTTTTCCGGGCCATATCGACCTCCTTTGCATATACATGAGCATATGCATCACGCCGGAAGAATGTCAAGATTTTTGCCTGTGGAGAGGCTGCGGCGGTGAGCATCAGAGCCTGGCGCGTTGACGGCCCCCAGGCATGGGAAAATGCAAAAGGCCCCCGCTTCGCGGGTGGAAGCGAGGACCTTTTGGCAGCGATGGCTGAGCAGTGATCAGCCGACGAAGGCATGCTCTGCCGACGACTGGCCGAGGCCGGCCTCGGCCCCTTGCGCGGGCGCGCCCGCGGTGTTCCCTTCGCCGGGCAGCGGCGGCAGGCTGTCATT
>NZ_BCUA01000145.1 GCF_001591045.1 Sphingopyxis granuli NBRC 100800
CGATGCTCTAGTCGCAGTGGAGAGGGTAATGGTGCGCGCATTGCAGCCCATCCCGCTGCGAGTAGCGAGCAAGCTCGCAACCCTCGCTGCCCCTCCCGCATGCGGGAGGGGATGAACCGTTTACGCCTTCTCCAGCGTGCACTGCAGCGGGTGCTGGTTCTGCCGTGCCGCGTCCATCACCTGGTTGACCTTGGTCTCGGCGACCTCGTAGCTGAAGACGCCGCAGACGCCGACGCCCTGCTGGTGGACGTGCAGCATCACCTGCGTCGCGCGCTCGATGTCCATGTTGAAGAAGCGCTGGAGCACCATCACGACGAATTCCATCGGCGTGTAGTCGTCGTTGAGCAGCAGCACCTTGTACATCGACGGCTTCTTGGGCTTCGCGCGCGTGCGCGTCGCGATGCCGACGCCGGGGGTGCCGGGCGCGCCATCGTCCTTGTCCGCCATCGCGTGGACCAGATGCGGGATCGAAGCGGGAAGCATCATCGGGGGAATATCGCAAGCCCAGCCGGAATCGCAAGAGGGAGGGGTGGTTAATTCGCCGCGCCGCAAGGGCCGGCGAAAGCAAGAACCGCCCGCTTCCGAAAGGGAAGCGAGCGGTCTTGGGAGTGTCGGCGCGGGCGGGGAGAGGAGGGGGAGTGCCCGCACCAACCGGGAAGAAAAAGGCCCTTAGGCTGCCTTCATCTTCGAGCTGATGACCGAAACGCGGTTCGAGATCGGCGCGAAGCTGTCGTTCGCCAGCTTGACGACCAGTTCGCTGGTCTTCGAGGTCTGCGCGACGGCGGCGTCGAACGCCTTCTTGCTGTTCTCGGCATAGAGCTTCAGGAACTCGGCCGGCGACTTGACGGCGGTGTAGCCCTTCAGCGCGGCGGTGGTGTCCTCGAAGCTCTTGCGGGCGAAGGCAACGCCTTCCTGGCCCAGCGTTTCGAAGCCCTTGGCCGCGATCTTGCCCGACTCGACGATCGCTTCGATGTTCGCCTTGTTGAACTCGGCGGCCTCTTCGGCGATCTTGCCCGACTTCGCCATCGCATCCTTGGCGCGCTGGTTGAAATCGGCGGTCAGGGTCTCGACGCGGGTCTTGGCTTCGTCGGCGAACTTCTTGACGGTGTCGTTCATGGTCTTGAATCCTTTGGTGGCGGCGGCGACCGGCTTCGGCGCGGCCTTGGGGGCGGTCTTCCTGGCAGCCGCCTTCTTGGGGGCGACCTTCTTGACGGCCGGCTTCGCGGCCTTCTTTTGGACCGGCTTGGCCTTCGCCTTCACGGTCGGGGTCTTGGGCGCTTCGGCCTTCGCGGGCGCCGGGGCGGCGTCTGCGGTCACGGCCGGGGCAACCGGAGTCGCCGGCTTGGCGGCGGTTTCCAGCGTCGCGGCTTCGAAAGCCTTTTCAGCACTGTCCATCTTGGTAGCCATCGAAACAACTCCTTTATGTTGCAGTGCACAATATAGGAGGGAGTCGTCGATTTCAAGAGATTTTTTGTGCGCTGCACAAAAAATTCGTTGCGCCCGTCCGGGGCCGCTATATTCGCGCGATATTACCGCTGCTTGACATAGCGGCCGGGGGCATCCTCGATCGCCTTTTTCTTGCCCTTGCCGGGGATGCGCGCGCCCTTCGCGGCCGTTTTCTTGCCGTCCTGCGCTGCGATCCAGCCGATCCAGTGCGGCCACCAGCTTCCCTTGGTCTCGGTCGCGCCGGCCTCGAACTCGGCGAGCGATTTGGCGTCGTTGTCGCCGGTCCAATATTGATATTTGTGCGCCGCGGGCGGGTTGACGACGCCCGCGATATGCCCCGATCCGGCGAGCACGAAGGTCCTGGGCCCCGACAGATGATCCATCAGCCGCCAGACGCTGGCGAGCGGCGCGATATGATCCTCCCGTCCCGCCTGGATATAGGCGGGGGTCTCGATCTTCCGGAGGTCGACGGGCGTGCCGCACACCGAAAGGCTGCCCGGAAGGACGAGGCGGTTGTCGCGATAGAGATCGACCAGATATTGCCGGTGCCACTTCGCGGGCAGGTTGGTCGTGTCGCCGTTCCAGTAGAGCAGATCGAAGGGCGGATAGTCGTTGCCGAGCAGATAATTGTTGACGACATAGTTCCAGATCAGGTCGCGGCCGCGCAGGCTGTTGAAGGTCGCCGCCATGTAGCGCCCATCGAGGAAGCCCGGCGCCGACAACTGCTGGAGCAGCGCGAGATAGCTATCGTCGACGAACAGCTTGAGGTCGCCCGCGACCTCGAAATCGACCTGCGCGGTGAAGAAGGTCACCGACCTGACCTTGTCCGCCTCGCCCCGCGCCGCGAGCATCGCCAGCGTTGCGGCGAGCGTCGTCCCGGCGACGCAATAGCCGATCGTATGGACGTGCGGCACGCCGAGCAGGTCGCGCACCGTGTCGATCGCATCGACCTGCGCCGCGACATAATCGTCCCACACCACGTCCTTCATCGAGGCGTCGGCCGATTTCCACGACACCATGAACACCGACAATCCCTGTTCGACCGCCCAGCGCACGAAGCTCTTCTGCGGGTTGAGGTCGAGGATGTAGAAGCGGTTGATCCATGGCGGGAAGATGACGAGCGGGACGGTGAAGACCTCCGCGGTCGTCGGGGCATAATGGATGAGCTGGTAGAGTTCGGTTTCGTGGATGACCTTGCCGGGCGTCGTCGCGATATTGACCCCGACCTCGAACGCGTCGGCATCGACATGGCTCAATTGCCCGCGCGCGAGGTCCGCGAGCATGTGCTTCAGCCCCTTGAGCAGGCTTTCGCCGCGCGTCTCGACCGCGCGCTTGATGACCTCGGGATTGGTGATCGCAAGGTTGGTCGGCGACAGCGCCTCGGCGGTCGCCTTCGCCGCAAACTCCAGCTTCGCGCGCGCTTCGGGGTCGAGGCCCGAAAGCTGGCGGGTGGTGGCGAGCATCTGGTCGGACAGCAGGCCGTAGGTCTGGCGAATCAGCGCGAACACCGGGTTCTGTGTCCAGTCGGGATCGGCAAAGCGCCGGTCCTTCGGTGCTTCGGCCGGTGCCGCGGGCGCAAAGGGCGGTTGCAGCGTCGCGAGCGACGACCAGAACTGCACCCCTTGTTCCCACATCCTGGCGCTCTGTTCGGCCCACATCTGCGCCGCGGGGTTTGCCAGCCAGGTGGCGGGGTCGAACGGCGACGCCGCGCCCGCGCTTCCATCCTTGTCGGTCTGCCTGTCAGCCCCGGCCTGTCCCATCGCATGGTCGAGCATCATCTGCTGCGCGCGGGCCATCACGCTCGCCCAATGCTGCATGTCGTCGGGGGAGGGGATGAAGGAGTTCGGCGTCGTGCCGTTGTCGTCCCCGCCCGTATTGCCGCCCGCGTCGCTCATGCTCGTTCCTGCTGGTCAGTGCCGATATTATGCCTATAACAAGCCGCGATGCGGCTGGCGAGATTGCCGCTCGCGTCAAGGCCGAACTTAACGAAAAGGAGTTGTTCTAGTTCCCATGTCCGAGGATGAATTCTATCGCATCAAGCGCTTGCCGCCCTATGTCATCGCCGAAGTCAACGCGATGCGAGCGGCAGCACGTGCGGCGGGCGAGGACATCATCGATCTGGGGATGGGCAACCCCGATCTGCCGCCGCCGCAGCACGTCATCGACAAGCTGTGCGAGGTCGCGCAGAAACCGGACGCTCACGGCTATTCGCAGTCGAAGGGGATTCCGGGGCTGCGCCGCGCGCAGGCCAATTATTATGCGCGCCGCTTCAACGTCGAACTCGACCCCGAAAGCGAGGTCGTGGTGACGATGGGGTCGAAGGAAGGGCTCGCCAGCCTCGCCACCGCGATCACCGGGCCCGGCGACGTGGTGCTCGCGCCGAACCCCAGCTATCCGATCCACACCTTCGGCTTCATCATCGCCGGGGCGACGATCCGCAGCGTGCCGACGACCCCCGACGAGAATTACTGGCGGGCGCTCGACCGCGCGATGGCATTCACCGTGCCGCGTCCGTCGATCCTGGTCGTCAACTACCCGTCGAACCCGACGGCCGAAGCGGTCGACCTCGCCTTCTACGAACGGCTCGTCGCCTGGGCGAAGGAAAACAAGGTCTGGGTGCTCAGCGACCTCGCCTATTCGGAGCTGTATTACGACGGCAACCCGACGCCCTCTATCCTCCAGGTGCCGGGGGCGAAGGATGTCGCGATCGAATTCACCTCGATGTCCAAGACCTACTCGATGGCGGGCTGGCGCATGGGGTTCGCGGTTGGCAACAAGCGGCTGATCGCGGCGATGACGCGCGTCAAATCCTATCTCGACTATGGCGCCTTCACGCCGATTCAGGCGGCCGCCTGCGCGGCGCTCAACGGCCCGCAGGACATCGTCGCGCGCAACCGCGACCTGTACCAGAAGCGCCGCGACGTGATGGTCGAAAGCTTCGGCCGCGCGGGTTGGGAGATTCCCAGTCCGCCGGCATCGATGTTCGCCTGGGCGCCGCTGCCCCCCGCGCTGCGGGACATGGGCAGCCTCGAATTCTCGAAACAGCTTCTGACCCATGCCAAGGTCGCGGTCGCACCGGGCGTCGGCTATGGCGAGGACGGCGAGGGCTTCGTCCGCATCGCGATGGTCGAGAATGAACAGCGCATCCGGCAGGCGGCGCGCAACATCCGCAAGTTCCTGCAGATGCACGGCGTCAATACGCCATCGGTTGCGGCGGGCGGCTGACCGGTGACCGGGCGGGCGGGTCGCGGCCCATGAACGGACAGGACTCCCGGTTCACGGCGGAGCGGCCGGCGTGACGATGGCGGCGGACGCGAGCGCGATCGCGCAGACGATCCAGTTGTCGGTCACCCCGGTGTTCCTGCTGGTGGCGACCGGCAGCCTGCTCAACGTGCTCGCGGGCCGGCTGTCGCGCGTCGTCGACCGTTCGCGGGTGCTGATGGCGCGCTGGCCGGAAACCGAGGGTGATGAGCATGCGCGCGTCGTCGCCGAGCTGCGCGCGGCCGACCGCCGGATGCGGGTCATCAACAATTCGATCCTCGCCGCCGTCGCCTGCGGCATCGTCGTCTGCCTGCTCGTCGCGCTGCTGTTCACCCAGGCGTTCACCGGCCTGAACCTGGGGGTCGCGGCGTCGTGGGCCTTTGCGCTGGCGATGCTGCTGCTGCTCGCGTCGCTGCTGCTGTTCCTCCTCGAGGTGCGCCTTGCCATTCGGGCCATTCAGGTGCCGATGGATTTGCTCGAGGGCGAGGAAGCCGGGTGGCTGCGCCGGTCGCGGCGCTAGACCGTGATGACATCGAATGGAAT
>NZ_BCUA01000146.1 GCF_001591045.1 Sphingopyxis granuli NBRC 100800
GGGGCTGCTCGTCGCCTTCGCGGTGCGCCGCGCGCTCGATCGCGGCCTGTCGCTCGGCTATCTCGACGCGCAGCTGCGCCTGCGCTTCGGCGACGATCAGCCCAATGCGGTCAAGACGATCATCGACACCTCGCGCGATCCGATCACGCTCGAACAGCTGCGCAGCGACCTCGACGGTCTGGCGCCGCAGCTCGTCGGGCGGAGCGACGGCAACGGCAATCTGTGGACCGGCATCAAGCGCGAGTTCGGCGAACTGTTCGTCGTGCGGCCGGCGGGCAGCCAGTCGACGCGCGCGTCGGAACGGCTCGACCGGGCGCGCCGCTATCTGGCGGGCGGGCAGGTCGACAAGGCGATCGAAGAGGTGCAGGCGCTGCCCGGCGCCGAGGCGGCGACCGAGTGGCTGATCGACGCGCGCCGCTATCACGAGGCGCGCCGCGCGCTCGACCTGATCGAAACCGCGGCGATATTGGAGCCGCGCGACGGCCAGGCCGCCGCGATGGTCCGCAAGCAGGCCGAAACCACGCCCTAGGATTTCCGGGCCGCACTCCGAAGGAACACCGCCATGGCTCTCGCCGACCCGCAGCGCTTTTTCCCGGGATGAGGCCGCTGGAAGGTCTGCGCGTCGTCGAGCTGGCGCGCGTGCTCGCGGGGCCGTGGAGCGGGCAATTGCTCGCCGACCTCGGCGCCGAGGTGGTCAAGGTCGAGCGGCCGGTCGCGGGCGACGACACCCGCCACTGGGGGCCGCCCTTCGTCACCGGCGCCGACGGCGCGAATCTGGGCGCCGCTTATTATCACAGCTGCAACCGCGGCAAGCGCAGCGTCGCGATCGACATCGCGACCGCGCAGGGGCAGGCCGAGGTGCGCGCGCTGCTCGCCGACGCCGATGTCGTGATCGAGAATTACAAGGTCGGCGGGCTGGTCAAATATGGGCTCGATCCCGCGCGGCTGCGCGCCGATTTCCCGCGCCTGATCGTCTGTTCGATCACCGGCTTCGGCCAGACCGGCCCCTATGCGCACCGCGCCGGCTACGACTTCATCGTCCAGGCGATGAGCGGCTTCATGTCGCTGACCGGCGAGCCCGACGGCGCGCCGCAGAAGGCGGGGATCGCCTATGCCGACATCTTCACCGGCATGTATGCGACGGTCGCGATCCTCGCGGCGCTGCGGCGCCGTGACGTCACCGGCGCGGGCGCGCATGTCGACATGGCCTTGCTCGACGCGCAGGTTGCGGTGCTCGCGAACCAGGCCGCCAATTATCTGGCGAGCGGCGTGGCGCCGAAGCGCATGGGCAACGGCCACGCCAATGTCGTGCCCTATCAGGCGTTCGCGACCGCCGATGGCCAGCTCGTCGTCGCGGTCGGCAACGACGGGCAGTATCGCAAGCTTTGCGCGATCCTCGGCGAGCCGCAATGGGGCGACGACCCGCGCTTCGCGACCAACGCGGCGCGGCTGGCCAACCGCGCCGAGTTGATCCCGCTGCTCGCGGCGAAGATCGCGACCTGGGAAGCGCAGCCGCTGTCGCTCGCGCTCGAGGCCGAAGGCGTGCCCGCCGGGCCGATCAACGACCTCGCCGGCGTCTTCGCCGATCCGCAGGTGATCGCGCGCGGCCTGCGCTTCCGCCCCGAAGGCGCATCGATCGACGGCGTTGCGAGCCCGATCGTCATCGACGGCGAACGCATGGTCGCCGCGACCGCCGCGCCGCCGCTCGGCGGACACCCATAGAAAAAGGGGCGCCGCTATGGACGCCCCTTTCCCCCTTTTTGACGGTGCGGCGGGTCAGAACTTGACCGTGCCGGTGACGAAGACCTGCCGCGGGTTGCCGTAGAAGGCGGTCAGCACGCCTTCGAGTCCCAGCGTCGAAGCGCCGGCGGCGTTCTGATAATTATAGCCCGAGGTGATATAGCGCTTGTCGGTCAGATTCTTGCCGTGCAGCCCGATCGAATAATCGCCGCCGTCGGCGGTCCAGACGAGGCTCGCGTCCCACAGCACATAGCCGGGCTGGTCGAGCGCCGGGATCGGCACCTCGAACTGATGCGTCTTGCTGCGATAGGTGAGGCCGGTCGAGGCATCGACGATGCCGCCCATCGCCGGAATGCCCGCCGCGAGCGAGCCCATCGCCGTCCATTTGGGCGTGTTCTGGAAGGTGCGCAGATTGGAGACGTCGGCCGGGGGATTGCCGGCGATAAACCGCTTGTACTTGGCGTCGATATAGCCGAGCGCGCCGTTGAAGCGGAACGTCGAACCCGCACCCGCGAAGTCGCGCGCAAGGATGGCGTTCGCTTCCGCTTCGATGCCTTGCAGCCGAGCCTTGCCCGCGTTGGTGGTGATGCCGCAGAAGCTGGGCAGGCCATAAGCATCGATACACGCCGAAGACCCCGGAATCTGGACGTCCTTGTAATCCATATAAAAACCGGCAAGGCTCAGCGTCAGGCGGCGGTCGAGCAACGACCCCTTGTAGCCGATCTCGTAGCTGTCGACCTTTTCGGGCTCAAACGCCAGATAGTCGTAGATGTCCTGATAGGAACGACCCGCGGCCGGATTGCTGATCGGCGCCGAAGAACCCGATCCGCGCGGGTCGAAGCCGCCGCCCTTGAAGCCCTTCGAATAGGAGGCGTAGACCATGTTGTCGGCGTCGGGCTTGAAGCTCAGCGAAGCGCGTGGCGTGAATTCCTTGAAGGTGCGGTCGCCGCGGAAATTGGTGGACGTCGCCACCGTGATCGGTGCGATCGTGCCGCCGAATTCGGGCGACAAGCCCGAGATTCGTGTCGCCTTGTAGACGAAGGCGTTGCGCTTGTCGTTGGTGTAGCGACCACCGACCGACAGGCTGAGCTGGTCGGTGAAATCGACGGTGAAATCGCCGAATACCGACCAGGTCTTGGTCCGCACGTCGCCCGCCGTATAGGCATTATATCCCGGTAGCGGTCCCCCCAGCGCGGGTGGAAGCGCGGCACCGGTCAGCCCCAGCAGCACGTCGAACGAGGTCGCCGCCTTGGCATCGAGATAATAGAAGCCGACGAGGCCGTGCAGCCGGTCGCCCTCATAGAGAAGCTGGAATTCCTGGCTGAGCTGCTCGTTGCGATAGACGGCGGGCACGTCGACGTCGACCGACGGCAGCGCGTCGAAATCGATCGGCGTGAAGCTCGTGTCCTTGCGCCACGCGCTGATCGACCGCAGCGTCACCGTGTCGCCGAGTTCGGCCGAGACGTTCATCGCAAGGCCATAGGCCTTGACGTCCTGCCTGGGGTCGTTGAGCCCGGCGCGCGTGTCGTAGACATTGTCGAGCACCGGCGCGCCCGAGACGAGCCCGGGGATCAGGCGGTGGCCGTTGCGCGGATCGGACTTGTCGCGCGTGTAGTCGCCCGAGATGCGAATGAGCACCGGCGCGCCGTTACCGCCCATTTCGACCGTCGCGCGGCCGGCCCAGACGTCCTTGTTGTAGTTTTCCAGCCCCTTGATGTTCAGATTGTCGCCGAAGCCGCCGCGCGACAGGCGCGCGACCGAGCCGCCGACGCGGACGATGTCGCTGATCGGCGCGCTTGCGGTGACGACGAGGTCGGCCTGCTTGTAGGTGCCCAGCGTGCCGCGGATGCGCAGTTCGGGCGAATCGGGGTTGAGCGCGCGCGTCACATATTTGACGGCGCCGCCGATCGTGTTGCGGCCATAGAGCGTGCCCTGCGGACCGCGCAGCACCTCGATCCGCTCGACGTCATAGATGTCGAGAACCGCGCCCTGCGGCCGGTTCAGATAGACGTCGTCGAGATAGATGCCGATGCCCGCCTCGAACCCCGGCACCGGGTCCTGCTGGCCGACGCCGCGGATGAAGGCGGTGAGCGTCGAATTGGTGCCGCGCGAATTTTCGAGCGTCGTGTTGGGCGCCATGTTGGCGACGTCGGTGATGTCGATCGCCCCGGCCTTGGACAGCGTGTCCGCCGACAGCGCGGTGACGGCGATCGGCACGTCGATCAGCCGTTCGTCGCGGCGGCGCGCGGTGACGATGATTTCGGCGCTGTCGTCGTTGCTCGCGCCTTCGTCCTGCTGCGCGAAGGCGGCGGGGGTGAAAGCGAGCAGCGACAGCGCGCTGGTCGCGCAGACGGCAGTGCGGAGGCGGCGGGCGAACGGACGCATGTGACTCTCCCATGGACGGACGGCCCCTTGCCGTCCGTTTGATTTTTCGGGGCTGGCGCTTGCCAAGCCGCGAGCCACCCAATAATGAAAGTTGAACCGGGTTTCAACTTTGAACTTCGGCCCCGGCTTTTTTGCTTGTCAGCGATGCATAAAAGCCACGATGCAGAAAGGCCGGAGAATGGGGAGATGGAAGGCAGTCATGGATCGGGCGCAGACGGCGGGAGCCGAAGCCGGCAATCCGGATAAAGCGCCGCGCACCGAGCGCGGCCGGCGCACGCTGCGCAAGCTGCTCGACGCCGCGGCGGTCGAGTTCGGCGAGCGCGGTTTCCACGACGCGTCGATCAGCGGCATCACCCGCCGCGCGGGAACCGCGCTCGGCAGCTTCTACACCTATTTCGATTCGAAGGAGGAGATCTTCCAGGCGCTCGTCCGTTACATGAGCGAGCAATTGCGCGATCATGTCACGCCGATCGTCCAGGCCGCGCCCGACGAGATCGCCGCCGAGCGCATCGGCCTCGAATCCTTCCTCGGCTTCGTGCGCGAGCATCGGGAAATCTATCGCATCATCGACGAGGCGGAATTCGTCGATTACGCCAGTTACCGCCGCCACTATGAAACGACGGTCGAGCGTATCCGCCAGCGGCTGGCGAGCGGCGCGGCGCGCGGCGAGATTCGCGCCGACGCCGGCGAGGTCGCCGCCTGGGCGATCGCCGGCATGAACGTCTTCCTCGGCATGCGCTATGGCCTGTGGGACGCCGACGCCGATATCGAGGCGGTCGCGCGGATGGCGAACGATCTGCTGGCGAACGGGCTGGCGAAGCGCGATTGACGCGTCGTCGCGGTCCGCGCGCGGCGCATCCTTTAAGGCCTGTGGGGATTCGGCGTTCGGCACGCTGCCTCATCGGTTCGTCATGTTGAACTTGTTTCAGCATCCATGGCCGGACCTTCCCTTTTGCGCCGCCTTTCAGACGAGGACGGACCATGCCCCCCCGATCGGGTCCGGGGGCAGGCCCTGAAACAGGCTGGCATCTATACCCTTCAGTCAGGTCAGGCGCTGTTCCCCGGCGAAAGCC
>NZ_BCUA01000147.1 GCF_001591045.1 Sphingopyxis granuli NBRC 100800
GGCTTTCGCCGGGGAACGCTCACCTGTCGAAAAGGGATAATTGCCAAACAAGTTCAGGGTGACGAATGGGAAAAGCTGTGCCGAACCCTAAATCCCCGCAGGACAGAGTCTAGAATTTGAGCGACGCGCTCAGCGAGAAGGTGCGGCCGAGCTTGTAGCGGTTGAAATAGATGCGGTTGCTGCCCGATTCCTGCACCTCCTTGTAGGTGCGGCCGGTGAGGTTGCGGGCCTCGAACTTCAGTTCGATCTCCTTGCCGAGCAGCATCAGGCCCTGCCGCGCGATGAAATCGAGCGAGACGCCCGGCTTTTCGAGCAGGTCGGGCTGCCCTGACGGACCGCGGCTGGTAACGCGCGGGCTGGCATAGGTCAGCAGCAATGTCTGCTGCGACAGCCGGTCGGTGTCCTCCAGCCCGATCTGGACGTTGACCAGATGGTCCGACTGGCCGGTCAGCGGCGCGCCGTCGAAGAAATAATTGGCCGCGTCCTGCCGGTTCCCATCGATGACGGTGGTGTCGCCCGCGCCGACCTTTATCTTCGACTGCGTGTAGGTGTAGTTGCCGATCAGCACGAGCCGGCGGCTGGCCCAGAAGGCCCCATCCGACATATTGTCCAGCGGCACATATTTCTGAAGCTCGACCTCGGCGCCATAGAGCGTCGCCTTGGGCGCGTTGGCGTAGCTGGTGTTGATCGACGAATCCGAGATCGAGGTATAGGCCTCGATCGGATTGTCGATCGCCTTGTAGAAGCCGGCGACCGACAGCCGCTGATCGCGCCCGAAATACCATTCGTAGCGCGCCTCGGCATTCCACAGCTCGCTGTCGGTGAGCGACGGATTGCCGCGGTACAGGCGGTTCGATTCGGGGTCCTGATAGACCTGCGCCACCAGTTCGCGGAACTGCGGGCGCGCGATCGTCTTGGACCCGCTCGCGCGAAGCTGCATGTCGGGTGCCAGTTCCCAGGTCAGCGTGACCGCCGGCAGCCAGTAATCGCGGTCGAGGTTGGTCGCCACGATCGCCGACGAGCCGCTGCCGAACAGGTCGACCGGGGCGACCGTCTGCTTCGCCTGTTCATAGCGGACGCCCGCATTGACGTTGACCCCCGGCACGATCTCGGCCTGAAGCTGGGCATAGCCCGCGTGGGTGCGCAGCCTGGCGTCGAAGGCCGCGGTGCCGTCCTGCGCCGAGGTTTCGATCATCGTGATGTCGTAGAGCTGGATCGTCGCGTCGGAGAGCAGATAGTCGGGGCGGAGCTGCTGCACCGCCAGCGGCAGGTTCGCGGCGCGGAACAGGAAGGATCGGCGCGTCGCGACGCGGTGCGTGTCGCTGTAGGCATAGCCGACCGTCGCGCTGACGCGCGGCGCGATTTCGTAGGACAGGTCGACGCCGCCCGACCACAGGTCCTCGTTCAGGTCCGAAAAGGCGATCGACGCGTCGCCGCGGCTGCCGCCGAGGTCGTTGACGAACTTGCCGCCGACCGGGTCCTGTTCGGGGGGCAGGTTGGTGCGGACATAGGTGAAGCTGCGTTCATAGGGCGCCTCGCGCTGCGAATTGGCGTAGGCGCCGCGCAGGTCGAGCGACAGCCGGTCGAACTTGAATTCGCCGACGAACTGGGTGTTGATCAGCTGCCGTTCGTACCAGGCGGTGTCCTGCTTCATGATGTCGCGGTCGGACTGGTTGCGGTCGGTGCCGAGCGCGAGCCGGGCCTGCTTCAGCGTGTCGCGGATATAGAGGCTGGTCCAGCGCAGCTTGTGGTCGCCGAGTTCCAGCCCGAAGCCGAGCAGGCCGTTCACGACGACGCGGTTGTCGGTGACGACGCGGTCATAGCTCGACTGCGGATCGCCCGACAGGTCGCGCTCGACCGAGGTCTGCTGCAGCGTGTCGCGGGTGCGCCACTTGTTGCTGATCCCGGCGGTCGCGATGATGCCCAGTTCGCCGCCCGGAAGCGCGATCGTCGTGCCGCCGGTCAGCCCCGCCGACCAGTTGACCGGGATATGGTCGTTCTGCTGGAGGAGCGTCGTCGGCGCGTTCGACAGCTGCATCGCCATCGCCTTCAGCTCGTCGCGGCTGAAATCGGCACCCTCGAGGATCGGCTTGCCGCTCGCCAGCGCGGCGGCGAACAGCGGCGGCACGTCGCGGGTGCCGTCGTCGAACCCCGTCCAGTCGGTGTCGCCGCCATAATAGGTGTAGCCGAGCTGGTTGGTCGTCTCGCTGTCCCAGCCGATGCCGCCCGACAGGGTCATGAAGGGCTCGCGCGGGGTCGCCTTGGTCGTCAGGTTGATGACCCCGCCGCCGAACTCGCCCGGAAAGTTCGCCGAATAGCTTTTCTGGACCAGCGTCGAATCGATGACATTGGACGGAAAGATGTCGAGCGGCACGACGCGCTTCAGCGGTTCGGGGCTCGGCAGCGGCGATCCGTTGAGCAAGGCCAGCGAATAGCGGTCGCCCAGCCCGCGGACATAGACGAAGCCGCCGCCGACGACCGAAAGGCCGGTCACGCGCTGAAGCGAGCCCGAGATGTCGCCTTCGCCGGTGCGCGCGATGTCGGCCGAGGAGAGCACCGACACGACCTCCGGCGTCGCGCGGACGACGTTGGGGGTGAAGCGGCCGGTGACGACGATCTCCTGCCCGCCGCCGCCGGGGATCGAGACGTCGCCCTGCGCCTCGTCGGACGCCGGGCGTTCGCCGGCGGGCGCCGCGCCTTCGGCGGCCGGCTCCTGCTGGGCGAGGGCGGCCGGCGCGACGAGCGCGGAGCTGAGGAGAAGCAGGCTGGCGAAGATCGGCCGCTTGGTCATGTGGAGTGTCCCCAAGAATAAGGCAGAAGGGGGAGCGGGCCGGTGCAGCGCCCGCCCGCTCCCCCGATCGGGTCGCGTCGGATCAGGTCGTCGGGATCGCGGTGCAGGCGCCGCTCGCCGACCCGAAGGAGGCGGTGGCCGAGTTGCACGTCCAGCCCTGATACCAGGTGTCGCTGGCGTCGCGGACGGCGCCGACATAGGCCGTGGTGTCGAAGAAGGCGTTCAGCGTCCTGGCATCGAACGGCTTGAAGCCGGTCTCGGTCGCGCCGTTGACGAACAGGTCGGCCAGCGTCGGCACATAGGTCGACCGGTTCTCCGCCCCCAGTTCGAAGATCGCCCGCACCTCCGCATCGGTGACGGCGGGGCTTCCGCCGCCGCGGAACGGCGTGCCGTTGCACTGCATCGAGACCGACTCGAAGCGCGGCGGGCCGGCTTCGTCGAGCGCGGGATTGGCGGCCTGCGTCGTCGTCGTGCTGTCGATGCGCAGGCAGCGGAACCCCGGCGCGACGATCAGGCCGTTGACGAAATTATAGTCGGCCCCGCCGCGAATGCGGATCGCGGCGCCGTTCCCGGCGGCGTTGTTGCGGTGGATGAAGGTGAAGTTCGATATCGTCACGCGCTGGCGCGGCGACGCGTTCTCGTTGCCGTCCGAATCGATCTCCATGATCGAGTCGCCGATCGTGCCGCCGGCGCGCTGGACCGCGATCACATATTGGATGTTGCCCTGATAGCCGACATCGGTGTCGAGGCTGTCGTCCTCGGCGCCGGTGATGACGAGATGCTTCATGTTCACATTGCCGCCGAACACCTCGATACCGTCGTCGGAGCTGTTGTGGCTCTGGATATGGTCGAGCTGCGTGCCCGAACCCACGCCCGAGGGGGTCAGCGCCTGAAGCTCCTTGTCGGGCGCGAGGGTGAAGCCCGAATAGCGGAGCTGGACATAGGACATGCGGCCCGAGCTGTCGGCCTTGTTCGACCCGCCGTAATGGGCGCCGCTGGCCCCCTCGGTCTCGCGGTAGCAGCTGTCGGTCCCCTCGACGACGCCCGGCCCCGGCGCGAAGCAGTCGGTGACCGGCGCGCGGCCCAGCAGCACGACGCCGCCCCACAGCTGCGAGGTGCTGTCGTCGGCCGATCCGACGACGTTGCCGCGGCCGGTGAAGATGATCGGCTGGGTCGGGGTGCCGACCGCGTCGATCTTGTTGCCGCGATTGACCGCGAGCCACGACACGCCGGTCGCGCCGAAGATGACGACGCCGGGGTCGATCGTCAGCGTGACGACCGTGTTGGTGCCCGACGGCCCCTCGTCCTTGCCGACATCGACGCGGCCCGGCAGCGAATAGATGACGCCCGGCACCTTGGGGATCGCGGTCGTCGCGTTGAAGCGCGCGGGGAAGCCGCAGTTGCGCCAGGTGCCCTGCGGGCCGCTGATCGTGCCGAGGTCGCTGAGCTGGTCGCTGCCCGCGATGGTCGGGCAGTTGGCGGCCGGGGTGACGGTGCCCGGCGTCGGGGTCGGCGTGGGGGTGGGGGTCGGCGTGGGGGTCGGCGCCGGAATGACGATCGTGCCCTCGCCCGGCGAGGCGACGCCGTCGGCCCCGCAGGCGGCAAGGATGGAACAGGCCACGCCGCTGAGCATGACCAAACGAATGCGTGCGAATGCCGCCATGAAAATCTCCGTTCCCGGTGTGCGCCGCCTGGACGCTGCTGAAAAATCACCGGCGAACGAGGAGAGGCACTGCCGTCTCGCCCCCGGTGACGCCGCCACTAGGGTGATTCGATGACGGTCTGACGGTAGAGCGATGACAGAGGGATGACGCTTCGGAGTCGCTTCGATGACAGGCGCTCCGCCGCGCGGCGAAACGGCGCGCGCCGGGCGATGCGGGACGCGCGGAACAAAAGCGGCGAAGCTCGCTTGCATCCCCCCGCAAGCTTTGCTAGGCGCCCGCTCCTACCCGGTGCCGGACCCGTCCGGCCCAACATGATGTGCGGTCGTGGCGGAACTGGTAGACGCGCAACGTTGAGGTCGTTGTGGCCGAAAGGCCGTGGAAGTTCGAGTCTTCTCGACCGCACCATTATCGCCAGATTATGGCGTGTTTTTACTAGCCTGGCATAGTATCGGGTATTTTAGTCCACCTTCTGGCCCACCTTTCGATGCCGGTTGGCGTTTAGCCTGTAGGGACGCGACGATATTTCACATACATTCCAGGCGCTTACGAACCAGCATCGACTGCAGTTGGCCGTCTGCAGCCAGTCAGCTAGTGGTCAAGGATGCTGTAAAGCTGACGAAGAGCGTTGCTACCTCCGCTTGCCATTGGGATTGCGGTGCTTCTGGCGGTTGCGGCGGTGATTGTCATCGTGGTGCTGCGCCGTCTGCTA
>NZ_BCUA01000148.1 GCF_001591045.1 Sphingopyxis granuli NBRC 100800
CGTCGCGACCGCGAGCGCGACGATGGCGGCGAAGGCGACGCCGACCGCCGCCAGCACGCGCGCCTCGATCCGTCCGGCGCCGCTCACCGTCGCGCGGTAGAGCCCGGCGGCGGGAACGCGGCGGGTCGCCGCGAGCGGCGGCAGCGCGAAGGCGACGGCGATCAGCAGGCCATAGGCGGCGCTGACCGCGAGCGGCAGCGGATAGAGCGCGAAACCGGGGCGCACCGGCAGCACGTCGCCCGCGATCGCGCCGATCGCCGCCGGCGCGACGGCACCGGCGGCGAGCCCGGCAACGATGGCGAGCGCCGCCACGGTCAGAATCTGCAAGCCATAGATGCGCGCGACGGTCGCGCTGTCGGCGCCCAGCACCTTCAGCGTGGCGAGGCCGGGCCGCTTTCCCGCGAGATAGCTGGCGACGCCGTTGCCGACGCCGATCCCGGCGATCACCAGCGCTGCGAGTCCGACGAGCGACAGGAACTGACCCATGCGCTCGATGAATCGGCGCGTTCCCGGTGCGCCGTTGCTGCGGTCGGTGACGTCCCAGCCCGCATCGGGAAAGGCGGCGGTCAGGCTCTTGCCCACCGCGGCCGGATCGGCGTCCGCTGGCAGGCGGATGCGATACTTGCTTTCGTAGAGGCTGCCCGGCTGGATGAGCTGCGTCGCCGGCAGGTCGTCGATGCCGATGATCGCGACCGGCCCCAGCGTGAAACCCTCGCCCAGCCGGTCGGGCTCGTCGGCGATGATACCGTCGATTCGGAACGCCTTTTCGCCGAACTTCACACTCGATTGCGGTTCCAGCCCGAGCCGCGAGGCGAGGTCGGCGCCGATCCAGACCGTTCCCGGTGGCGGGGCGCCGCGCCGCTCGCCGCTCGCCAGCCGCATCGTGCCATAGAGCGGATAGGCGTCGTCGACCGCCTTCAGCTCGGCGAGCAAGGCCTCGCCGTCCGGCGCATTCGCCATCGCGCGCATCCGTACCGTGGCAGAGGTTGCTCCCGCCAGGCGGAACGCCGCTATCTCTTCGGCGCTCGCCTGTCGCTGCGGCAGCG
This sequence comes from Sphingopyxis granuli NBRC 100800, assembly GCF_001591045.1. Taxonomy (GTDB): domain Bacteria; phylum Pseudomonadota; class Alphaproteobacteria; order Sphingomonadales; family Sphingomonadaceae; genus Sphingopyxis; species Sphingopyxis granuli. Next base: position 1,047 of record NZ_BCUA01000148.1, read on the forward strand.
CGAGCTGGAGGTCGCCGCCGAGGATCGTCTGGCCGCGCGCCTCGAGCTCGGCGGTGATGCCGCTGGTCAGGCTGCCGATCGCGGCGAGCGTCGCGACGCCGAGGAACAGGCAGACCGCGAGCAGCCGCAGGCCGCGGATGCGCGCGGCGAGGTCGCGCCGCGCGATCCGCCAGAGGGTGGCGAGGGCGGGGGTCAATTCGCGCCCCTTCGAAGGATGGGCCAGTTCATGCAGCCCGCTCCTCGATCCGGCCGTCGTGCATCACGACGACGCGGTCGCAATGGTCGGCGAGCGCCGGGTCGTGGGTGATGATGAGCAGCGTCGCGCCCAGCGCGGCGCGGCGCGCGAAGATCAGGTCGATGATCGCATGGCCGGTCGCGGTATCGAGGTTGCCGGTCGGCTCGTCGGCGAAGATGATCGCGGGCTCGCCCGCCATCGCGCGCGCGATGGCGACGCGCTGCTGCTCGCCCCCCGAAAGCTGTGCGGGATAATGCGTCAGGCGGTGGCCGAGCCCGACCGCCTCCAGCTCCGCCTGCGCGCGTCCGAACGGATCGGCGTGCCCGGCGAGTTCGAGCGGCACCGCGACATTTTCGAGCGCGGTCATCGTCGGGAGCAGATGGAAGGCCTGGAGCACGATCCCGATCCGCCCGCGCCGCGCCCGTGCGAGCGCATCCTCGTCCATCGTGCCGAAATCGAGCCCGGCGACGCGGATCGTCCCGCCGCTCGCACGTTCGAGCCCCGCAAGCACCGCCATCAGCGAGCTTTTGCCCGAGCCCGAGGGGCCGAGCAGCGCGACCGAAGCACCCGCATCGACCATCAGGTCGACCCCGCGCAAAATTTCGACCGGGGCCTTGCCGGTCCCCAGCGTCAGCGTCACATTATGGGCGGCAATCGCCGGTTCGGGCGATGCGGAGAGCGCGTCGGTCAAGAAAGGACCCTTTGGAGATGAAAACGGCCGGATGGCGTTCGATGCTGCTATATGGTTGCATGCTCGCGCTTTGCCAACCGCTCGCGGGTTGCGGGTCGGCGGATGCGCCCGCGGCCCCGAAGGGCGACGGCGCATCGCACGCGCAGGCCGCGCCCGCGATCCCCGCCGATGCGCCGCTGGTCATCGCGTTCGGCGACAGCCTCTATGCGGGCTATCAGCTCGGACCGAAAGAGGGTCTTGCGCCGCAACTTCAGGCCGCGCTGACCGCCGATGGCGTCGTGGCGCGGGTGCAGAATGCCGGCGTGTCGGGTGATACCAGCGCGGCGGGACGCCAGCGGCTGGCCTATGTCCTCGACAATGCCCGACAGAAACCCGCGCTCGTGCTGCTGGGGCTCGGCGGCAACGACATGCTGCGCGGCATCGGTCCCGACCAGACGCGCGCCAACCTCGACGCGATGCTGGCGGAGCTCAAGCGGCGCGATATCCCGGTGCTGCTCACCGGGATGATGGCGGCGCCCAATCTCGGCAGCGATTATGAAAAGAAATTCAATCCCATATATCCCGATCTTGCCGCGAAATATGGGGTCAGCTTCTATCCCTTCATCCTCGACAATGTCGTCACCGACCCGTCGCTGATGCTCGCCGATCATCTGCACCCCAATGCCGAGGGAGTGAAAATCGTCGTGCAGGGCCTTGCGCCGCTGGTCGAGGCGGCACTCCCCGCCGCCGGGTAGCGTCAGGGCGCGATCAGTTTCTCGGCGCGCCTGCGCCAGTTTCCCGCCAGCGCGTCGAGCGCCGCCAGATCGCGGACCGCCGCCGGATCGCGCTTTCCGGCGCCGCCGATCAGCAGCGCGAAGACGCGCGCGATCGTCCAGTCGGGCAGCGGCCGCGCGATCAGATCGAGCGTGTCGCCCGCCGCGACCGTCCCTTCCTCGATCACCCGGTAATACCAGCCGCTGCGGCCGGTCTTCACCACCGTCGCGGGCACGCTTGCGATGCCGAAGCGGTGGCCGAGCTTCCAGCACGGCTGGCGCCCCTGGCTGACCTCGATCAGCGCGGAGCCGAGCCGGTAGCGGTCGCCGATGCACACCGCATCCTCGACCATGTCGCGGGTCGACAGATTCTCTCCGAACGCACCGGGCGCGGCGAGCAGGGGATGGCCGCCCAGCCGCTCGATCCACCAGGGATAATGGTCGCGCGGATAATGATGGATCGCCTTGTCGGGACCGCCATGCACCGTCAGGTCGCCCTGCTCGTCGCCCGCGATGCCGAGGAAGCCGACATGCCGCGACCCGGCGACGGGCGTCTTGCCGATCGCGCTCGGTTCGCCCCGATCGCCGAAGGCGCGCGCCTTGCCGGTCAGAAGCGCGTCGATGGCGATGCTCATGCGGCCTCCTGCTCGATGCAGATCGCGCGCGAATCGCTTTCGTCGAGCGGCACGCCGAGCAAGGCGCAGCGATGCGGGTTCCCGCCTTCGGCATCGCGGCGGAAATGCCGGCAGTTGGCGCACAGGCCGAAGGGGCGGTGGCAGCGCGCGGCGAGAAAGCCGCCGAGCATGCGGGCGAGCAGCGCCTCCAGCGCCGCGCGGTCGGCCGGCGCCATCGGGGCGAGCATCGCCTCGGCAATGGTGTCGGGGGCGGAGGCGAGCAGCGTCTCCCCTTGGGGTGTGAGGGCGAGCCGGACCAGCCGCCGGTCGCCCGCATCGCCCGTCCGCGCGACGAGCCCCTTGCGTTCGAGCGCCGCCACAGTCTGCGACACCGTTCCCTTGGTCTGTCCCAGCCATGCGGCGAGCGCCCCCGGCGTGCGCGAAAAGCGATTCGCGGCCGCCAGATAGCGCAGCGCCTGCCACTGCACGGGCTTGAGCCCCGCGGCGTGGCCGTCGCCCGCGATCAGGCGCGCGGCGCGCGTCAGCATGTCGGCCAGGTCCTGCGTCATCTCTTTTTAGTATCGACTAAAAACCATTTGCACAATCCCGGTGAGCATGACAGATGTATGGTATCGACTCGATACTTTTAAAAGGAGACGAACCATGACCGAGAAGGCGATTTTCTATCATGCCGGATGCAGCGTCTGCCTCGACGCCGAGCAGGTGGTGGCCGACGCGATCGACCCCGCGCGCTACGACGTCGAACGCGTCCATCTGGGCGAAACACCGGGCCGCGTCCCGGAAGCCGAAAACGCCGGGGTCCGCTCGGTGCCGGCGCTGGTGCTCGGCGGGCAGGCCTATCATATCAATTTCGGCGCTCCGATCGACGCGCTAAGGGCATGACCGTCCCGGCGCCCTGACGTCAATGAAAAAGGGGCGCACCGCGGTGCGCCCCTTTCCTTTTCAGCTCTGGCGGTCGCCTTAGAAGGCGAGGCCGACGCCGACGCCGAAGGTGTCGTGGTCGCTGAAGTTGTTGATGAACTGATGGCGATATTCGATCTTGCCATAGACGTTCTGGCCCAGCTTGTGCTGATAGCCGGCGCCGACATAGGGGTCGTCGATCTGGCCGAAGGTGTAACCCGCGTTGACATAGGCCTTGCCGTTGGTGCCGACATTGGCGCCCGCGCGGCCACCGGCCGAGAACTGGACGTCGAAGCCCTTCTTGAGAACCTTGTCGCCGGCGATCTCGGCGCCGATGAAGGTCGTCTGGCCGGCGTTCAGGTCATAGCCGCCCGCGATGCCGAGCGTGGCGTCGTCGAGCCCGCCGCCCGAGATGTAGCCGCCGCGCACTTCGACGCGGGCTTCGCCGCCGTCGGCGGCAAGGGCGGGGGTGGCAACGACCGCGGTGAGGAGAGCGGCGGCAACTGCGAACTTTTTCATGTCATTTTCCTTTTTTCTTCAATCGGGACGCGCCCTATTGGGTCGCGACCCGGCCCCTAAATGGGGTTGCGGCCTGTCGCTGCCATGAATGGATCGTTCAGAATAAGACAATTTTCTTACCTGTGTTGTTTTTGCAACACGGTCAGAATGGAGCAGGCCTCGTCATCCCGCGAAAGCTGGAATCGCTTGCGGGTTTGGGTCGGGTCGACAGCGAGCCCGGCTTTCGCTGGGATGACGGCTGGGAGCTTGATTTCGGCGAAGCCGATTAGCGTTTAGACTCTGATGACTTTGGATTGACCGACTT
>NZ_BCUA01000149.1 GCF_001591045.1 Sphingopyxis granuli NBRC 100800
GCCACAAAAGCCCCGCATGCATGCATCGAAATTGTGTCCTTTGTGGCGTTACTCTGATGAAATTGAATTGACCCACTTCGTCATTGCGAGCGGAGCGAAGCAATCCAGAGCGGTTTACATGAGCTCTGGATTGCCGCGCGGCTTCGCCGCTCGCAATGACGATTCCAACTCATGTCGTTATGGGCCAAGCGATCGTTTCGCGACAAACCGGAAGGCGCATAGGAACCGACGATGGCAAAGAGCCGAACCGCGGGTCTGGCACGGCGGAATAATGCAGGAAAGCGCTTTCGGGCGCGTCTTTCGGGTGCTGCCGCCTAGCCATCGCGTCTCCCAACCGCTACATGAACGGGATGAACCGCGCCAAGAGATCCGACGATTGGGGTTTCCCCCGCTGGCGCGCCTATGGTGCGTCGCGCGAGGCGCAGAAGGTGCGGATCTGCGACCGCTACGGCTGCGAGGAACCCGGCAACTGCCCCGCGCCCAAGTCGCCGAACAGCCCCGAACGCTGGTATTTCTGCGAGGCGCACGCGGCCGAATATAATCGCGGCTGGGACTATTTCGCCGGGCTGAGCGCCGAGGAGGCGGCCGAGCGCGCCGCCGACGAGGCGCGCGGCGCGCGCAGCTATGCCCGCGCGCAGCATTATGGCTGGGGCGGCCCCGGCGACGGCAGCCGCAGCGCCGACGAGATGCGCGCGCTCGAGGTGCTGGGGCTCGACCCCGACGCCGATTTCGAGGCGACGAAGAAGGCGTGGCGGGGATTGGCGAAGGAATGCCACCCCGACGTCAGGCCCGGCGACGAGGAAGCGGCGAAGCGCTTCGCGGCGGGGCAGGCGGCATTCGAGGTGCTGAAGCAGGCCGAGGAACGCAAGAGTTGGAAACCGGCGTAGCGGGCTGTTGGACGTCGTTTTGGGTGCCCGCCTCCGCGAGGACGCCGCGATGTTTCTTCCCAGACGATGACTCCGGGTGCGACGCCAGCCGGCACCGCCCCGGAAATATCGGGGTGGGCGGCGCCCACCCCGCGTGTCTTACAGGCCGTCGAGGCCCTTGCTGACCAGCACGTTCACCGCGACGCGGCGGTTCTGCGCCTTGCCTTCGATGGTGTCGTTGCTCGCCGCCGGGTCCGCTTCCGCCATCCCGGTGGGGGTCAGCATGCGATAGGGTTTCCAGCCGCAGGCCTGCTGAAGATGATTGACGACGCGGCCCGCCCGCTTTTCGCTGAGCTGCTGGTTGAACTCCTGGCTTCCCGTCGAATCGGTGTAGCCGACGACGAGCAGCAGCGCGTTGTCCATCCCCTCGGCCTGGCTGGCCGTGGCGCACAGCTCGGCCTTCGCCTGCTCGGACAGCACGGCCTTGCCGACGTCGAAGTTCACGTTGGTCGTGCCCTTGACGTTATACTGGTCGATGTCGCCCATGCGGCCGCGCAGCGCCTCCGTCGCCGCCGTCTGTTCGGCGAAGCGCTGGTCGGTGCCGGTGCGGATCATCGACGCGGTCCTGAGGTCCTTGTTCTTGAGGTCGACCTCGCTCGCCACCAGGCCGCCGTCCCACTGCAGCGTCTCCACCGTCACCGGCAGCCCGTTGAGCAGCGAATCGGCGGCGAGCTTGTTGCGGTTGAGGCCCAGGAAGCCCCCCTTGGACTTGATCCGGGTGTTGTCGGTGATCGCGATGACCGTGTTGGCACCGTCGGCGGTCGTGACCTGCATCCGGTTGCCGCTGCGCGCGGAGATGATGCCCTCGATCTCCGGCCCCTTGGTCATCTCCGCCTCGGTCGGCAGCGTGCCATAGACGGTCGTCATGACGTCGCCCTCGGACGCGTCCTGCGGCTGCGCCGCCAGGCCGACCGTCGCCGGTGCGGTCAGCATGGCGAGCAGCAACGCTATTCGGGAATTTCTGGAAACGGCACCCATGATATCACTCCTTCAATGAGCCGCCCCCGCGTTCAGGTCGCCCTTTCCGGCACCTGCGGAGTCCCTGCAAGAGCGCGCGATTGCTTGCGCCGGTAATTGGAGTGCATTGTGCGGCGAACCGATGGCGAACGGTGTTTGCGGCGTCCTTTCGCGCGTTCCGGGCCTATGCCGACGGCGCGTCGCTAGTCATAGACGCAGGCATCGAGCCCGTCGCGCGCGACGACGCCGATGCGGGCGCGGATCATGTTGCCGTATCGGCGTGTGAAGCCCGACGGGCTGATCGCCTCGCGCTTCTTGGGCAGCGGCAGGATCGCGGCGATGCGCGCCGCTTCGGCGGGCGTCAGCCGGCTCGCGCCATGCTTGAAATAGCGCTGCGCCCCCGCCTCGACGCCATAGGTGCCGATGCCGGTCTCGGCGATGTTGAGGTAGACCTCCATGATCCGCCGCTTGCCCCAGATCTTTTCGATCAGGAAAGTGAACCACACCTCCGGCACCTTGCGCAGATAGCGCGTCCAGCCGCTGCCCTGCCACAGGAAGGCGTTCTTCGCCGTCTGCTGGCTGATCGTCGATCCGCCGCGGATTCGCTTGCCCTGCGCGTTGCGCTCGATCGCCTGCTCGATCGCGGCGCGGTCGAAGCCGTTGTGGCTGCAATATTTGCCGTCCTCGGCGGCGATCGCGGCGCGGACCATGGTGCGGTCGATCCGCGACAGGCTGGTCCAGTCCTTGGTGATGCCGTTGCCGTCGGCGAGCATGGTGAAGGTCACCGGCGGCGGCACGACGGCATAGAGGAGCACCCAGAGGACGGAGAAGAGCAGGGCGCCGACCAGAATCTTGAGCGCGGTCCCGAAGAACCGCCCCATGGTGGATTTCGCCCGCGTCCCGCTTTTCCTCGCCATCGAAGCGGCCTAGTCGAGTGCGATGCAAAGGAAAAGTCCCGATCGCATGCGTCGATTCGCCATGCTGCCGCCCGCATTTGTGCTGATCGTGCTGTTGGCGACAGTCGCCCCGGCGGCGGCGCAGGAACCGCGCGCGCTGTGCCCCGATCGGCCGGGACTCGGCACCCCCGCCTGCACCGTGGAGGCGGGGACCGTGGTATTCGAACTCGGTATCGGCGACTGGACGCGCGAGCGCGACGGCACCCTGCGTACCGACACGGTGACGGCGGGAGAGGCGTTGCTGCGCGTCGGCCTGACGCCTTCGACCGAGGTGCAGGTCGGCTGGACCGCACTCGGCCGTGCGCGCGAGCGCGATACGGTTGCGGGGACCGCGGTCGATCGGACCGGGACGGGGGACGTGACGCTGGCGCTGCGCCGCAACCTGCGCAACCCCGACGGCTCGGGCTTGTCGCTGGCGGTCATGCCCTATGCGAGCCTGCCGGTCGGCGGCCGCGCGCTCGGCGCCGGCGATTGGGGCGCGGGCCTGCTGATCCCGGCGAGCGTCGAGGCGGGGGCGGTTTCGCTCAGCCTGACGCCGCACGTCGACGCGGCGGTCGACGCCGACGGCAATGGCCGCCATCTCGCCTATGGCGCGGTGGCCGGGACGGGTTTCGCGGCGTCGGACGCGGTGTCGATCGCGGCCGAACTCTCTTTCGCGCGCGACCGCGATCCTGCCGGGCACGACAGCGAATGGCTCGCCGGGCTGTCGGTCGGATGGCAGCCGGACGACGACAGCCAATGGGACATCGGCGCCAATATCGGCCTCAACCGCGCCAGCCCCGATTTTCAATTCTATTTCGGCTTTGCGCGCCGTTTCTAGATTCTGTCATGCTTGGCTTGAATGTGCCTCAACCAGAAGTGGAAAAACGCGAGCTTCCCGACGGCGCGGGAGCATATCACTTTGAAGCATGATCATCTTTGAATGAAACCTGCTGATTTATAGGCGTATCCCCGCGCAGGCGGGGACCCAGAGCGATCTTGCGCCAGCCTGCCCCGAATCCCCGCCTGCGCGGGGACACACAAATGTTTCAGTCAAAGCGGATTACGCTCCTGGGAACGGGGCCGCAGGCCGGAGCGTACGACGGCCGCCATTCTCGCCGGTTCAGGGCTTCGGCGGGTCGCCGTCTTTCCCGTCCGGCGCGGCGCCGGCATCGTCGCCGGCCCTGTCCTTGCTGGCGTCCTTGGCGGCATCGATCGCGTCGTTCGCCTTCGTCGCTGCATCCCTGGCGGCGTCGCCTGCCTTGGCGGCGGCAACCTTGGCCGCGTCCGCGGCATCGGCAGCGAGCGAGCGCATCTTCGCCTCGGCCTCGGCTTCCTTGCCGCTCATCACCAGCCACGCCATCACGCCCGCCGCGATCAGCGCCAGCAGCGCGAGCCAATAGCCGAATTCCCAGTGAATCTGGATCATCGACAGCGCCGCCTGATCGAGTCCGCCGTTGCCGCCGCCATTCTTGGCTGCTTCGGCGACGATCGCGTCCTTGCTGTAGCGCCACGTCCCGATCAGGATCAGCAGCAGCGCCGCCGCCGAGGTGCCGAGCACCAGCTTCGCCGTTTCGCGCCCGCGCGTGAACAGCAGCACCAGCCCGCCGACGATCGCGAGCAGCGCAAGGATCAGCCACAGGTTCATCGCGGCCCCGTCACCGCTGCTCGATGCCCGGCCCATCGTCTTGATGCTGCCGAAAGCCAGGCCGAACCCGCTCGCCTCGGCGATCTTCTGGTTGGAGCAACTGACCGTCATCCACGGCAGCAGGAAGGCGAGCAGCGCAATGCCCTTGGGTATCCGGATCCATTTCCACATGATGAGTCCCCCTGTAGCGGTGACGAAGCGTCGGGAGGGGAAGCTAATCCTTTGCTCCCGCCTGTCAATTCACGCCGCGAGCAGGCGGTGACGCAGCCCGGTTGGTCGGGGTCGGAAAAATTCGGCCATCCCCGATCCCGTCATGCTGGACCTGGAGTGCGATGACATCGAATGGACTCGTCATTGCGAGCGGCGAAGCCGCGCGGCAATCCAGAGTAGCGCAAACCGCCGCGGATTGCTTCCCCCGGAATCAGATCCGGGGTCGCAATGACGAAGCGGGTATGGCTGTGGGGATTCGGATTTCGGCACGGTTTCTCTCTTTCGTCACCCTGAACTTGTTTGGCGTTTATACCTTGGAGACAGGGACGCT
>NZ_BCUA01000150.1 GCF_001591045.1 Sphingopyxis granuli NBRC 100800
TTCCAACTCATGTCATCATGTTCTAGCGGATCGCGCCGCTCCGCATCAGGCGCGGGACCAGCGTCAGCGCGGCGAGCAGCGGCCAGCGGCGCTGCCAGGGCTTGATCTCGATCTTCGTGCCCGCGTGGCGATTGATCTTCCACGCCAGATAGTCGATCCCGCCGGCATAGGTCAGGCTGGCCTTGGCGAGCCGCACGATGCTGAGCGCCTTGCCCTCGATGCGGCGGCGCGTCCAGCCGCCGCTCGGCGCACCCACCGGGATGGCCGCGGCGGCGGCCTCGCCGAAATCGCGGTAGCGGTCGGGATCGGCGTCGACCACCGACTGCGCGCGGCTCGCCCGCTCGGCACGCAGCTCGACCGAATAGGTGAGCGAAAAGGCGCGGCGCCACCAGTCGAGGATCGATTCGCCGCCGAGGCGTCCGGCCGCCGCGAGCAGCGTCGGCGCCGCGCGCGCCACCGCCGCCGCCGCCTTGTCGCGCGCGGTGTCGTCGACCGCCCAGACGAGCCGCGACGGCTGCGCGAAGCGCGCCCAGACCGACACGTTGCGCGTCTCCGGCCCGTTCAGCCGGTGGAAGTCGCTTTCGCTGAGCACCGCATATTTGGCCATCAGCCCGCCCGCCTGAAAGGGAAAGACGTTCGGCGGGATCAGGCGGTTGGCGAACGCCATCCAGCGTTTCGGATAGGCATCGCCATAGTCGGAGACGATCAGGTAGAAATCGAGCATCAGCCCGTCGAGCTGCGTCTCGCGCAGACAGCTCCCATAGAAGAGCACCGCGCGTGCGCTGCCCGGATATCGGGCCGCGATCGCCGCCGCCATCGCCGCGACGCGCGGATCGACGGGGAGCGCCAATTCTTCGCGGACGAGGCTGGCGATGTCGCGCACGGGCCGACGCTCAGGCTGCGAGACGCAGGAAGGGCACCGGCTGGGTCGAGGTCAGGATGATCGGCCGGCCGCCCGAGGTCTCGAAAATCTCGCCGTCGAGGATGACGTTCGAACGCTCGCCCTCGATATGGATTTCGTCGCCCTGCTGGAAATGCACGCCTTCGAGCGGCTTCTGCCCCAGCGTGCCGCGCCAGGCCGCGCCGAGCATGCGGAACAGCGCGCCGACGCTGCTGTCGGTCGCGAGCAGCTTCATATGGCCGTTGGTCCCATGGGCATCGCTGGTGCGGATGCTGAGCAGCAGCTTTTCCAGCGTCGTGATGATCAGCAGCGAGAATTTGCCCTTGAACTCGCCCTGGCGGACGAGCGAGACCGTCATCGGCTGCGGCTTGGGCGGCAGGCGTCCGCCGCCGATCCCGAGCACCATCGCGAACAGGCCGAGAATCGCCGCGAGCACGTGCGACAGCCCGTTCGGCAGGCCGAGCGGATAGATGCGGTTGCGGCAATAGAGCATGACATCGGCGAGATAGGCGCCGCCGAGGAACATGCCGAGCACCGGCCGCGCGCCGCCGCTGTCGAGCGCGATGAGCTGGCGTTCGATGACATGGTCCTCGAGCGATCCGGCCTCGACCAGTTCGACGACGCGCCGCAACGCCTTGATCGGGTCGCCCTCCGCGCCGAGGTCGAGCGCGATCAGGTTGGTCTTGCCGTTGGGCAGCACCGCGACGGGCGGCGGCGACCCGCCGAAATGACCGCCCGAATAAAGCTCGGTCAGCGCCGCCTGCACCGTGCCGTCGCCGCCGTTGATCGCGACGACGCGCGGCGAGACCATCGCGATGGTGCGGATCGCCTCGCCGATCTGGTCGACATGCTCGACCTCATAGTGAAAGATGTCGGGGTGCGCCGCGCAATATTCGCGCACGCGCGGCAACAGCGAACGGTTGCCCGTGGAGCGCGGATTGGAAAGAAGCGCGACGCTGGCCACTACCCCTCCATGCCTTTCCTAATCGACCGGTGCGAACGACAGGCCGCTGATATAGTTGAGCGTGACCGGCACGCGCTTGGTCGTGCCGCCGACCGCAAAGCTGACCGCCGCCAGCTTCGGCTTGCGCTTGAAGATGAAATCGGTGACCTTCATGTCGGGATTGCCCGACATGCCGCCGCCGTCGCTCTTGTCCGACTTGCCGTTGCCGTTGATGTCGTGGCGCACCGAGACGACGTAATTGCCCGGCGTCTTCACCGGCACGCAGACCTGCATGTTGCCCGACCGGGATACCGGGACATCGACCCGTTCCAGCCATTTGCGCTTTTCCAGATAGCTGCTGTCCGCATCGTAGATCTGGACGCGCAGCGTGCCGGTGTGCGCCTTGAAACCGCGCACGTCGACCAGCACCGCGGTCGCATTGCTGTTGCACAGATGCGCCGAGGGGCCCAGCGTCGCGCCCTGCGCGGCAACGGGCGCTGCCAGCGCTCCGACGGCGCCGGCGGCGAGCATCGCGGCGAAAAACATTTTCGACATGACCTCAATTCCTCCAGAGGCTATAACCATGCCGGCGTTCGCTTGCGCACGCGCTGAAGCACACGCTGGCATGGGTCCCTGTCGCCCTTGACTCGGCATATTGGAAACATTTGCGGCCAAATCATGGTGATGGGGCGACGAAAGCTTGAATAGACTACCCGCCATCGACCGCTACATCGCGCGGCTCATCTTCTTCCCCATGCTCGGAACGCTCGTCGTGTCGGCGATGCTGCTGGTGCTGGAAAAGATGCTGCGCCTGTTCGATTTCGTCGCGACCGAAGGGGGGCCGGTCAGCGTCGTCTGGCGCATGCTCGCCAATCTGATCCCCGAATATCTCTCGCTCGGCATTCCGATCGGGCTGATGCTCGGCATCCTCCTGGCTTTCCGGCGGCTTGCGACCACCAGCGAGCTCGACGTGCTGCGCGGCGTCGGCATGAGCTTCGGCCGGCTGATGCGCATGCCCTATGTCTTTGCCCTGGCGCTCGCGCTGATCAACCTCGCCATCGTCGGCTTCATCCAGCCCTATGCGCGCTATGCCTATGAAGGGCTGCAGTTCGAGCTGCGCTCGGGCGCGCTCGGCGCCTCGATCAAGGTCGGCGAGTTCACCAAGCTGGGCAGCCGCATGACGCTGCGCATCGAGGAAAGCTACAACGACGGCCGCAGCCTGCGCGGCATCTTCGTGCGCGGCGAGAACAAGGACGGACAGCGGGTATCGGCCACCGCGGCGCAGGGGCAGTTCCTCGCCACCGACGATCCCGACACGATCATCCTGCGGCTGACCAACGGGGTGCTGATCCACGAATCGCCGAAATTCTCCGTGCCGCGCGTGCTGAGCTTCGACAATCACGACCTGCCGATCCCGCTGCCCAAGATCGAGGCGTTCCGCACCCGCGGCGGCGCCGACCGCGAGCTGACCATCCCCGAGCTGTTCGTCGTCGGCAACGACAAGGCCGAACCGCTGAAGACCCGCCTCGAATCGCGCGCCAATTTCCATTTCCGGATCGTCGAGGTGGCGTCGATGTTCCTGATTCCGCTGCTCGCGGTCGCGCTGGCCATCCCACCGAAGCGATCGACCAGTTCGCTAGGGGTTTTCCTGTCGATCGTGCTGCTGGTGACGCAGCACAAGATCAACCAATATGCCGAGGATATGGGCGCGCGCGGGACGATCGATCCGATCATCGCGCTGTGGGTGCCCTTCCTGCTGTTCGCCGCGCTCGCGATCTGGATGTACTACACCCTCGCGCATGTGCCGGGCGGGCAGCCGATCGGCGCGCTCGAACGCGTCGCCGCGAAGGCGGGGCAGCGCATCCGCGGCCTTCTTCAGCTCTTCCAGCGCAAGCAGCGGCGCACCTGATGCATCAGCTTCATTTCTTCCCCTCGCGCACCATGGCGCTCTATGTCGGGCGCCTGTTTCTGGTGCGCAGCTTCGCGATCCTGTTCGCGCTGGTGCTGATCCTCCAGACGCTCGACCTGCTGGGGGAAAGCGGCAAGATACTGGCGGTCGCCGGCAACAGCGACAGCGACGTGTGGCGCTATGTCGGGCTGCGCTTTCCGCAGATCGTCGAAACCTTCCTGCCCTTTTCGGTGCTGCTCGGCACCATATTGACGCTCGCGACGCTCAACCAGAACAGCGAGGTGATCGCGATGAAGGCGTCCGGCATGTCGGCGCATCAGGTGCTCGCGCCGCTGTTCCTTGCCGCGCTGCTCGTCGCCGGGATCAGCTTCGCCTTCAACGAACGCATCGTCACCCGCGCGACCGCGGCGCTCAGCGCGTGGCAGAAGGTCGAATATGCGCAGATTCCGCCCGATACCGGCGTCCGCACCAACGTCTGGGTCCGCGCCGGCGACGACCTGATCAACGCCGAAACGGTCGAGACGAAGGGTGCCGCGGTGCTGCTCCGCAACGTCACCATCATCGAACGCAAGGGCGGCGTGCTGGCGTCGATGCTGTCGGCCGACAGCGGCCGCGCGGTCGCGGGCGGATGGGAATTCACCGGCGCGCGGCGCTTCATCCGCCGGTCGGGAACGGTCGAGCCGCTCGGCACCATCGTCGCCGCCAGGGGGGTGCGCCCCGACCAGTTCACGCTGGCGCAGGTCGATGGCGACGAACTGCCCTTCCTCGCGCTCAAGAGCGCGATCGACGACCTGGAGGTCGCGGGGCGGCCGGTCGACGCGCTGAAAGGCGTGCTGTGGCACAAGATTTCGGGGCCGCTGTCGGCGATATTGATGCCATTGCTCGGCGCCGTCGCGGCGTTCGGCCTCGCGCGGTCGGGCAAGCTGTTCGTGCGCGCGATCCTGGGCATGGCGCTGGGCTTCGCCTATTTCGTCGCCGACAATTTCGCGCTCGCGATGGGCGATCTGGGCGCCTATCCGCCGTTCCTCGCGGCGTGGGGGCCGTTCATCCTGTTCGCGCTGATCGGCGAGATGATCCTGATCCGGACCGAAGAATAGGATCGGCTGACCGGCTACAACCGGGAAACCGACCTATCCCGCATCGTCACCCCGGACTTGATCGGGATATATAGCCTTCAGGCAAGTAGGGAGTTGTTCCCCGGCGAAAGCC
>NZ_BCUA01000151.1 GCF_001591045.1 Sphingopyxis granuli NBRC 100800
ACCAATGGCGGCGCGAACACGGCCACCACCGCTGCCAGCTTCGATATCCAGACGGGTCTCAACAGTGGTGACGAGGTGACGATCACGATCGGCGATCTGCATGCCAACGCGCTGGGCACGGTTGCGACGGCAGGCAATACGCCGGTTGCCGGTAGCTCGGTTGCCGACATCGACCTGTCGCTGACCACCGTGACGGCCGGTAAAGCCGACGCCAAGGACGCGCTGAAGATTCTCGACGACGCGATCCAGACGGTGGCGACCGAGCGTGCCAACCTGGGTGCGCAGCAGAACCGCCTCGACGCGGCGATCAACAATCTGACGTCGGGCGTCACCAATCTGGCGGACTCGAAGTCGCGTATCGAGGACGCCGACTTCTCGGCCGAATCGACCAACCTCGCGGCCGCCGGCATCCTCGCCCAGGCCTCGACGGCGATGCTCGCCCAGGCGAACCAGAGCCAGCAGGGCGTGATGAACCTGTTGCGCTAAGACATCGCACGACTGATTTTCAGGCCGACTTTGGTTGGTCCCTTATTGGCCTGATCCAGACGCCCCGGTCTCCCCACGACCGGGGCGTCTTTCGTTTGGATTCGCGCGGTGGCGCCGGGGCCATGGGGGCGGAGCCTGTGTAAGGCTTGTGTGTCCCCGCGCAGGCGGGGACCCAGAGCGATCCGACGCCGACCTTGGCGCTATCCGCTCTGGGCTTCCGCCTGCGCGGGAGCACGGGGCTTTTCAGTCGGGGACATCGCCCGGCGCGAACCGTATCCCTGCCTTTGCGCCGCTGCGCGAATATTCTCGGCCTTTATGCGTTCAATGGAAATCGCGTGATTTGGGCAGGATGCGGACGTTGCGCGGATGGCCCGGGCGCGGCATCGGCGCCTGCGGCGCGGCGTTGCCCAGCGCGTCGAGCATCGCGGTGCGGTCGACGATGTGGCTTGCCATCAGGTGGACGACGCCTTCGCGGCTGCGTTGCACCTCGCCCTCGACCAGCATCAGCCGTGACGCCATGACGGCGCGGCGATAGCGCTCGAAGTGGCGCGCCCACAGCAGCACATTGACGATCCCGCCCTCGTCCTCGAGCGTGATGAAGATCGCGTTCCCCTTGCCCGGCCGCTGGCGGATCAGCACGACCCCCGCGGTGCGGACGATCCGCCCGTTCTTCGCCGCCGCGGCCTCCGTGCAGCTCAGCACGCCCTCGTCGGTGAAGGCGCGGCGCAGGAACGCCATCGGATGCCCCTTCAGCGACAGACGCGTCGTCTGATAATCGGTGAGGACATGCTCGACGAGCGGCGTCGGCGGTAGGTCGGCCTCCGCCTCCGGCCCCAGTTCGTCCGCCCCGGCGGCGTCGAACAGCGGTAGCACCCCCTGCCGCACCCTTCGCGCGTTCCACAATGCCGGACGCCGTTCGAGTTCCATCGAGCGACACGCATCGGCCTCCGCCAGCAGGCGCAGCGCGCGCGGCGGCAGACCGGTGCGCCGCGCCAGATCCTCGACGCTGACGAACGGGGAGGCGGGGGGAGTGGTGCGCGCCTCGACAAGCCGCTGCGCCCACGCCTCGCGGAACCCGTCGACCTGCCGAAAGCCGAGCCGCAGCGCGAGGCGGTCGTCGTCCCGGCGTTCGAGGCTGTTGTCCCACCCGCTGGCGTTCACGTCGGCCGCGCGCACCTCGACCCCATGCGCGCGCGCGTCGCCGACGAGCTGCGCGGGGGCATAGAAGCCCATCGGCTGCGAGTTCAGGATGCCGCAGGCGAAGACGGCGGGGTGATAATGCTTGATCCACGAGGAAACATAGACGAGCCGCGCGAAGGACTGGGCATGGCTTTCGGGAAAACCATAGCTGCCGAAACCCTCGATCTGCTTGAAGCAGCGTTCGGCGAAATCCTGTTCATAGCCGCGCCGCACCATGCCGCCGATCATCTTTTCGCGGAAATCGTCGATCGTGCCGACGTTGCGGAAGGTCGCCATCGCCCGGCGCAGACCGTTCGCTTCCTCAGGCGTGAAGCCCGCCGCGACCATCGCCAGCTTCATCGCCTGTTCCTGGAATAGCGGAACGCCGAAGGTTTTCCTGAGGACGTCGCGGAGCTCGTCCGGATCGTGAGGAGGTGCGGGAGAAGGGAATGTGACCTCCTCCTCCTTATTCCGCCGTTTCAGATAGGGGTGGACCATGTCGCCCTCGATCGGGCCGGGGCGCACGATCGCGACCTGCACGACGAGATCGTAGAACTCCTTGGGCTTCAGCCGCGGCAGCATGTTGATCTGCGCGCGGCTTTCGACCTGGAAGACGCCGATGCTGTCGCCCTTTTGCAGCATCTCGTAAACGGCTTCGTCCTCGCATTCGATGTCGACCTCCAGCGTCCGGTCGCCCAGTCCATGCTCGCGCATCAGATCGAAGCATTTGCGGATGCAGGTCAGCATGCCGAGCGCGAGCACGTCGACCTTCATCAGCCCGAGCGCGTCGATGTCGTCCTTGTCCCATTCGATGAAAGTGCGCTCCTCCATCGCGGCATTGTGGATCGGCACCAGTTCGTCGAGCCGTCCTTCGGTGAGCACGAAGCCGCCGACATGCTGCGACAGGTGGCGCGGGAGGCCCAGCAATTCGCCGACGAAGCGGTGCAACCGCTCGATCTCGCCGTTCGCGGGGTCGAGTCCCGCCTCGACCAGCCGTTCGACGGGCACCTCCTGGCCCCAGCTTCCCCAACTCGTGTCGGCTAGCCGCGCGGTGACGTCCTCGCTGAATCCCAGCGCCTTGCCGACCTCGCGGATCGTGCTGCGGGCGCGATAGTGGATCACGGTCGCGGCGATCGCGGCGCGGTCGCGCCCGTAGCGCTCGTAGATGTGCTGGATCACCTCCTCGCGCCGTTCATGCTCGAAATCGACGTCGATGTCGGGCGGCTCGTCGCGCTCGGCCGAGATGAAGCGCGAGAAGAGTAGTTCGTGCTTCATCGGATCGACCGAGGTGACGCCGAGCAGGAAGCAGACGATCGAATTCGCCGCCGATCCGCGCCCCTGGCACAGGATCGGCGGCTTTCGCGTACGCGCGAAGCGGACGAGATCGTGAACGGTCAGGAAATAATGGACATAGTCGCGGCGCCGGATCAGCCGCAGCTCGTTGCCGATCAGCCGCCGGACCTTGGGCGGCAGCGGCACCCCATAGCGTTCTACCGCCGCCGTCTTCACCAGATGGTGGAGATAGGCGAACGGCTTCCACCCCGGCGGCACCGGCTCGTGTGGATAATCGTAACGCAGTTCGTCGAGGCGGAAGCCGATGCGGGCGAGCAGCCGGCCGGTTTCGCGGATCGCCCGCGGATAGGGCTGGAACAGGCGTCGCATTTCGGCCGGCGCCTTCAGATGGCGCTCGCCATTGGCGTGAAGCAGCCTGCCCGCCTTGTGGACGGTCGTGCCCTCGCGGATACAGGTGACGATGTCGTGCAGCGGACGCTGCTCGCGCATCGCATAGAGCGCGTCGTTGGTCGCGAGCAGCGGGACGCCCGCCGCGGCCGCCAGCCGGGCGCGGCGTTCGAGCCGCCGCGCGTCGGCGCCCGACCGCGGCATCGTCGCCGCAAGCCACACCGATTTCGGTCGCGTGCGCCGCAGCGTGCGGAGCAGCGCTTCGTCGCCATCCATCGCGATCAGTAGCAGGCCGTCCGAATGCGTGAGCAGATCGTCCAGATACAGGGTGCAGTCACCTTTCTGCGCGCGCAGGTTGCCGGTCGACAGCAGGCGGGTCAGCCGCCCCCATCCATGCCGGCTGACCGGATAGGCGACGATATCGGGCGTGCCGTCGGCGAAGACGAGCCTTGCCCCGACGACGAGGCGGAATCCCGCCACGCTTTCGGGCCGCTTGACCTCCAGCTCCTTCAGGAACGCCCAGGCGCGCACCACCCCCGCGACGCTGTTGCGGTCGGCGATGCCGATCCCCGCCATACCGAGTTCGATCGCGCGCCCCACCATCTCCGCGGGATGCGAGACGCCGCGCAGGAAGCTGTAGCCGGTTGCGGCGACCAGTTCGGCGAAATCCGGTTCGGGGGCGGGGGCCTCGCTCATGCGAACAGCCCGTGGATATACCAGCGCGGCCCGTCCTTTTCGTCGTAGAGGCCGTGGCGGAACAGCCAGTAGCGGCGGCCCTGTACATCCTCGACGCGGTAATAGTCGCGCGTCAGCCCCCTGTTGTCGCGGCGGCGCCACCATTCGGCGGCGATGCGCTCGGGCCCCTCATACAGACGCACCGCGTGCAGCGCGCGGCGCCAGCGAAAGCGCTGCGGCGGCCCGTCGGGCACCTCGGCGATCACCTCGATCGGCTGCGGCGGATCGAAGAGATAGAAGGGGCGCTGCGGCGGCTCGCCGTCGGGCGCCGCGGGCCAGGGCTGCGGCGGCGCGGCGTCGGTCGCGGGCAGTTCGAGCTGCGCCTGCTCGGGAATATGGGTGTCGGCGGGGCGAAGGCGGCGCACGCGGCCGCGCCCGAGCCGGACCGCGAGGCGGTCGGTCAGGTCGTCGATCGCCGCGCGCCGTACCGCCCCGCCTTCGAGCCGCAGCTGGCTCGCGCCGAGCGCCTCGAGCCGCGG
>NZ_BCUA01000152.1 GCF_001591045.1 Sphingopyxis granuli NBRC 100800
GGAAGCGGCATCGGCTCGCCCGCCGATGCCAAGGCGGTCAGGACCGCGACCAGCATCTCCGCCGCCGACCGCCAGCAGGGCAGCGAGGCGCATCCGCAGCTCATGGCCGAATTCGGCGGCGCCTATGCCGGCGCGCAGGCCGCCTATGTGAACCGCGTCGGGCAGAATATCGCGGTGCAGTCGGGCCTGTCGCGCAGCCCGAGCGATTTCACGGTGACCCTGCTCAACTCGCCGGTGAACAACGCCTTCGCGATCCCCGGCGGCTATGTCTACGTCACCCGCCAGCTGATGGCGCTGATGAACGACGAGGCCGAACTGGCGGGCGTGCTGGGGCACGAGGTCGGCCATGTCGCGGCGCGGCACAGCAAGAAGCGCCAGTCGGCGGCGACGCGCAACACCGTCCTCGGCGTCCTCGCCACTGTGCTCGGCGGCGCGATCGGCGATAATGGCGGGCTACTCGGCAGTCTCGGCGGCCTGCTTCAGAACAATGCGATGCAGGTCGCGCAGCTGGCGACGCTCGGCTTTTCGCGCAGCCAGGAACTGGAGGCCGACCAGCTCGGCGTGCAATATCTGAAGAGCGCGGGCTACGACCCGCTCGCGCTGTCGACGATGCTCGCCAGCCTCGCCGCGCAGACCAGCCTCGAAGCGCGCCTGTCGGGCGGCGACGCGCGCTCGCTTCCCGAATGGGCGAGCACCCACCCCGACCCCGCCTCGCGCGTCCGCAACGCCCAGACGCTCGCCGCGCGGCAGGGTACGGGCGGGGTGCGTAACGCCGACGCCTTCCTGGCATCGGTTAACGGCGTGCTCTACGGCGACGATCCGGCGCAGGGCGTCGTCGAGGGGCGCGAATTTCTGCATCCCGACCTGAAACTGCGGTTCGAGGTTCCGAACGGCTATGGCATGCAGAACGGGACGAGCGCGGTGTCGATCAGCGGCAACGGCGGACAGGCCCAATTCTCGACCGGCGCCTACAATGGCGACATGAACGCCTATATCGCCGCCGTCCTCAAGGAAATCGGCGGCAAGGCCAATCTGACGCCGGGCACGATCCAGCGCACGACCGTGGGCGGCATCCCCGCTTATTACACGACCGTCCGGGCCAACAGCCAGTCGGGGCAGGTCGACGTCACCGTCTTCGCCTATGAATTTTCGCGGACCAGCGCCTTCCACTTCGTCGCGCTGACCAAGGCGGGCGGCAGCGGCGTGTTCAATTCGATGTTCACCAGCCTCCGCCGGCTCAGCACCAGCGAGGCGGCGGCGATCCGGCCGCGCCGCGTCGATGTCGTGACGGTGAGGAGCGGCGACAGCGTCGCCAGCCTGGCGCGGCGCATGGCGTACAGCGATTATGCCGCCGAGCGCTTTCAGGTGCTCAACCGGCTGGCGGCGAACAGTCGCCTGACGCCGGGGCAGAAGGTGAAGATCGTCACCTACGCGAGCCGCTGACACGAAAAAGGGCGGTGCATGCACCGCCCTTTCCCTGGATTCTGTCATCCGCGAAGCGGATGGAAGAGGCCGATTACGCCTTGCTGTTGGCGTTGGTCAGCTTGCCGTCGACCTTGTCGAACGTATTGCTGACGCTCGAGCCGACGTTGGTCAGCGCGGTGATGGCGGCAACGGCGATCAGCGCCGCGATCAGGCCGTATTCGATGGCAGTCGCGGCCTTGGTGTCGCGAACGAATTTCTTGAAAAACTTCATGTCTGGTCTCCTGGTAGGTCACTTACCCCGTTGACGATCTGGTCGGTGTCAACATCTGCGGGATTTACGGGCAATTGGTTTTGAAAAGTTTAATGCCGGACGCCGGAATATGCGCGATTCGGCTTGGAAACCGCCGGATCAATTCTTGTTCGTCGCCGTGTCGGTGGTCGTCGACACGCGATTCCACATATTGGCGGTCGACGTTCCCACGCCCCCCATGGCGGACACTGCGGCGATGAAGATCATCGCCAGGATCAACCCATATTCGATGGCTGTCGCGGCCCTGGTCGACCGCAGCAGCGCGAGAAACTTGGCCATTGTTCCGCCCCTGCCCCAAATGTTACGTCCCGAAGCGGCCGAATTTTGCACAGGAAGGTTAAGGAATTTGACTGTCCCCGACGCGCCCCGCGACGCGCAAAACATGCTTCTCGTGGTCGCGGCGGCGCTCGTCGACCGCGACGGGCGGATTCTCGTCCAGCAGCGCCCCACCGGCAAGCCGATGGCGGGATTGTGGGAATTTCCGGGCGGCAAGGTCGAACCCGGCGAGACGCCCGAGGCGGCGCTGATCCGCGAACTGGCCGAGGAACTGGCGATCGACGTCGATCACGCCTGCCTCGCCCCCGCCTGCTTCGCGAGCGATACGCTCGGCAATCGGCACCTGCTGTTGCTGCTCTATGTCTGCCGCAAATGGCGGGGAACGCCGGTGGCGCAGCATGCGAGCGCGCTGCGCTGGGTGCGGCCGGTCGAACTTTACGGTCTCGACATGCCGCCCGCCGACCTCCCGCTGATCGGGCTGCTCGAAGCGCTTGTTTAAAGCGGCGTGTCATTAGAGATGATGACATCAGACGGACTCGTCATTGCGAGCGGCGAAGCCGCGCGGCAATCCAGAGTAGGCATAAACCGCCCTGGATTGCTTCGCTCCGCTCGCAATGACGAAATGTGTCAATGCAAAGCCGCGGCCGCCGGCAAGCTTGCGCTACGCCGGTAGCCGCCCCGGCTCGACAATTATCGCTTCGGCTTCAGCGCCTCCGTCAGCGAGGCGGAGCCGCTGCCGCGTCTTGCCGGCTGTGGCTGGTCGGGGTGCGGCGCCCAGCCGCTGAAATGAACGAGCCGGAATTGCTCGGCGATACGGCCGTCGGGGTCGGCGCCGGCGGCGAAGGCGAGCGCGATCCGCGCCGTTTCCTCGCGGGTCAGCGGCGGCGGAGCAGGGGACAGGCGGCTCGCCAGCCCCGCGGCGCGCAGGTCGCGGGCGAGGGCGAAGACGTCGCCATAGCGCACGGTCAGCGCCTCGACATCGACCACGGGCAGCGCAAAGCCGGTGCGCTGGAGCAGATTGCCCATCGCCGCCAGGTCGATCTGCGGGTGCATCCGCGCGACGGGGCGGACACCCTCGGCCATCACCGCGCGGCGCAGGCGCGGCAGGCTGCCGTCGCCGACGAAGGCGCCGAGCAGCAGCCCGTCGGGCGCGAGCAGCGCGCGCAGGCGGACGAGCGCGCCGGGCACGTCGTTGACGCCGTCGAGCCCGCCGGGCCACAGGATCAGGTCGAAACTCGCGAAGGGCAGGTCGACCGCATCGGCTTCCCCGACCAGCGCGCCCGCCCCCATCCCCACCGACGCCGCGAGCGCCGGCCCGGCCTCGAGGATCGACAGCGCGGTCCCGGTGCCGCGCAGATGCGCGATCAGCGCGCCGTCGTGCGCGCCGATCAGCAGCGTGCGCGGAAAGCTGCGCGTGACCATGGTCAGCCGGTCGAGCAACGTCTCGGCGATGATCGGGGCGAGGAAATCGGCATCCTTCGGCAGGCGCACCATCCGGTCGCGTTGGGCGCGATGGCGCGCGGGGGAAAAGAGCGGGGCGGATGAGGCGGGGGCGGGAGCGGACGGCATGGCGCGCTTGTGCCGCTCCGGCCGATGCTTCACAACCCCAAGATGGCGATGCGCGTGGGGAAAGAGGGGCAGGATGCGGCGCCGCGGCGCTGGAATGGGTCGCTGCTGACGATGGTGCGGAGCGTGGCGCGCGGCGTCGCCGATTATGCGCTGCCGCCGCGCTGCCCCGCCTGCGGGGTGATCGTCGGCGACGACCGGCAATTCTGCCTTTCCTGCTGGTCGTCGCTCGATTTCCTCGACGGACCTGCCTGTTCGCGCTGCTCGATCCCGTTGCCCGATGCGCCGGCGGGCATCCCGCTCGAATGCGGCGCCTGCCTTGCCGACCCGCCGCCTTTCGACGGCGCCCCCGCCGCCGTCGCCTATGGCCCCGCCGCCCGCACCGTCGCGCTGCGGCTCAAATATGGTCGCCGGCTCGGCCATGCGCGGCTGATGGCGCAGTTCCTCGCGCGGCCGCTGGCGGCGCTGACGGTGGGGGAAGAGGACGGCGAACCGCTGCTCGTCCCGATCCCGCTGCACCGCTGGCGGCTGTGGTCGCGCGGCTTCAACCAAGCGGCGCTCGTCGCCGACGCGCTGGCGCGGCACAGCGGTGTCGCGCACGATCCGCACCTGCTCGTCCGCACGCGCGCCACCGCGTCGCTGCGCGGCAGGACGAAGCGCGAGCGCGAGCGGATCGTCGCCGGTGCCTTCGCGCTGGCGCCCGCGGCACGGACGCGCGCCGTCGGGCGGCACCTGATTCTGATCGACGACGTGCATGCGAGCGGCGCGACGCTGCGCGCGGCGGCGCGGGCGCTGCGGCGGGCC
>NZ_BCUA01000153.1 GCF_001591045.1 Sphingopyxis granuli NBRC 100800
GAGCCGCAGCCGTCGGCGATGACGACGACGGTCTCGCCGGTGCCGCCGGTCGCGGCGGACCCGCCCTCGGTACCGCCCGCGCCGCCGCTGACGCCGCCGTCGGGCAGCGGGGCGGGCGTGGCGGTCGCGGTCGATCCGCCGGCCCCGCCGCGCCCGGCGCTCGTCGCCGCCGCGGTCGATCCGCGCTTCGCCGGGACGTTCCAGCCCGACTATCCCGCGCGCGAGCAGCGTGCCGGGATCGAGGGCGTCGTCCGCGTCCGCGTGCTGATCGGCACCGACGGACGGGTCAAGGCGGTCGAGCTGGTCAGCACCGACGACCCCGCCTTCTTTGAGGCGACGCGCAGGCGCGCGCTGTCGAAATGGCGCTTCAAGCCCGCGACGCGCGGCGGCGTGCCCGAGGAAAGCTGGAAGGAGATGACCGTCCGCTTCCAGATCCGCGACGCCTGACGGCGGCGGGCCTGCGGGGAGCGGAGCGGATGGCGCTGCCCCGTTCCCACGCCGCATCGTTGTCCGTCATGCGGAACTGGTTTCAGCATCCATGACCGGACCCTGCGACAGGCACCGCCCGGCTTTTGCCGGGGCGCTCGAAGTGTGGTTGTCTTTGAACGAACAGGCATGTGCTCCCGCGAAGGCGGGAGCCCAGAGTGTCGGAGAGCCAGCGTTGGCGCATCGACGCTCTGGGTCCCCGCCTGCGCGGGGACACGGCGATGCTCGATTCAAGAACGATCCAGCCACGCGGTCGATAAACGGGCTTGTCCAAGCCGGCGCAACCTCTCGCCCGGCCCCGCTTTCGCTTGACATAAGCACCGAATCCCGCCAAGGGCGCCGGGATGAAGGGGGGCGGCGTGCGACGCGGCCCTCTTTGTTTTTCAGCAATCGCCGGGGCCATCGTCCCGCCGCATGCGCCGGACGGGCCGGCGGATGCGTCAATAGTTCGAGGAACATGAGGCCATGGCCAAGCCGACGACCGTCAAGATCAAGCTGGTGAGCACCGCCGACACGGGCTTTTTCTATGTCACCAAGAAGAACCCGCGCACGATGACCGAGAAGATGGCGGTGCGCAAATACGACCCCGTCGCGCGCAAGCACGTCGAGTTCAAGGAAGCCAAGATCAAGTGACGCCGCGCCCGTCGCGCCCGATGGCGCGCGGGGTTCGAAAGCGCGTCATCCGGCAAAGGCCGGACGATGGACAGAAGGGCGGCCGCGAGCCGCCCTTTTTCGTGCCCGGCGGTGTGGGGCGGCTTTCGGGGCCGTCCTGTCGGGGTTGAAGCGTATCCCGCCCCATCAGGAGAGGGGTGGGGGCAGCGGCCTTGCAAAAGGGTTCGAGCCCTCACCCCCGACCCCTCCCGCAAGCGGGAGGGGAGATTGCTTCTTCGCCGTGCTCCTCGCAATGACGATTCCCTATCATGTCATCATGCTCTAACCCGCTGGGCGGAAGGAGCGGGCATGCGGGTGATGATCCTGGGGGCCGCCGGTTTCATCGGCCGGCACATCCTGACCGCGCTGCGCGACGCGGGGCACGAGGCGGTCGCGGTGGTTCGCCGGGTCGGGCACCTCGAGGCGGCGTTTCCGGGGGTTCGGTTCGTGGCGGTCGACTTGGCTGGAGCGACCGATGCGGCGGCGTGGCGCACGCATCTGGACGGCGTCGCCTGCATCGTCAACGCCGCGGGCGTGCTGCGCGGGCCCGATATGGAGGCAGTCCACGTCGCGATGCCGCGCGCTCTGTATGCCGCCGCGCGCGACGCGGGGGTCGCGCGCGTGGTGCTGCTGTCCGCGATCAGCGCCCGCGAGGAGGTCGGCACCGACTATGCGCGCGCGAAACTGGCGGGCGAGGCCGTGCTGCGCGCCTCGGGGCTCGGCTGGACGATCCTGCGCCTGTCGCTCGTCTATGGCGACGGCAGCTATGGCGGCACCTCGCTGCTGCGCGGAATGGCGGGGCTGCCGCTGGCCGTCCCGCTGCCCGGCGCGGGCGACCAGCGCTTCACCCCGATCCATGTCGACGATCTGGCGCGCGACGTGGCGCGCCTGTGCGCCGACGACCGCTTTGCCGGGCGGACGCTCGAGCCGGTGGGGCCAGAGACGATCGACCTGCGCGGCCTGCTGCGCGCCTATCGCGGCTGGCTGGGGTTCGGCGCGGCGCGCTTCGTGTCGATCCCGATGCCGGTCATGCGCCTGCTCGGCCGGATCGGCGACCTTGCGGGCGACGGGCCGATCGCGAGCAACAGCTTGGCGCAGCTCGTCGCGGGCAACGCCGGCGACAGCGCCGCCTATGCCCGCGAAACCGGCAGCGCGCCGCGCCGGCTGAACGATGCGCTTGCGGCGCGCCCGGCCGAGGTGCAGGACCGCTGGCACGCGCGCCTCTTCTTCCTCGCGCCCGCGATCCGCGCGGTACTGGCGCTGCTGTGGCTCGCCTCGGCATGGCTCGGGCTGACGCATGGCGGCGAAGCGGCGCGCGCGCTGGCGGCGAGCCTGGGGCTGCCCGCCGGCCTGGCCGACCCGCTGCGCATCGGCGCCAGCCTCGCCGACATCGCGGTGGCGGCGCTGGTGCTGCTCGACCGCAAGGCGCGCTGGAGCACGGTCGTCCAGATCGGCCTGATCCTCGGCTACACGATCGTCATCGGCCTCGCGCTGCCGCGCCTGTGGCTCGATCCGCTGGGTCCGCTGCTCAAGAATCTGCCGATCCTGCTGCTCGTCGCGGTGCACGGCGCCATCGGGGACAAGAGATGACCGACCTCTATCTGCTGGTGAAGATGCTGCACATCGTCAGCAGCACCGTGCTGTTCGGCTTCGGCGCCGGGACCGCCTGGTATCTGTGGAACGCCCATCTGACGCGCGACCCGGCGACGATCGCCGCCATCGGCCGCATGGTGGTGCGCGCCGACTGGATCTTCACCGGCACCAGCGGCGTCGTGCAGCCGGCGAGCGGCTTGTGGCTCGCGCATCACGCGGGCTATCCGCTGACCGAGCCGTGGCTGCTCGCGACATATGCGCTCTATGCGCTGGCCTTTGCCTGCTGGGCGCCGGTCGTCGGCCTGCAGATTCGTGCGCAGCGGCTTGCCGAGGCGGCGGCGCGCGCCGGGCGGCCGCTGGGGCCGGATTACGAGCAGACGATGCGGCTGTGGTTCCTGCTCGGCTGGCCCGCGTTTCTGGGGCTGGTCGGCGTCTTCTGGCTGATGGTGGCGAAGCCGGCGCTCTGGTGAGCGGTCACAGGTCGCGCAGGGGGCGGCGCGAGGCGTCGTCCTCGACGATCGTGCGGATCGCGATCAGCGTGGTGAAGGAATGCACGCCCTTGTCCTCGCCGAGCGCGCGGCGCGTGAAGGCTTCATATTCCTCCATCGACCCGACCTGCACCTTCAGCAGGAAGTCGTCCTCGCCGGTCACGTCCCACGCGCCGGTGATTTCGGGGTGGCGCGCGATCTCGCGCGCGAAGCCGTCCATTGTCTGCGCGCCCGCCTGTTCCATCCGCACCAGCACATGCATGGTCAGCGCCGATCCGGTCAGTGCCGGGTCGACGATCGCGCGGTCGGCGACGATCACCTTTTCGTCGCGCAGCCGCCGCAGCCGGCGCAGCACTGCCGACACCGACAGCCCGACCTTGTCGGCGAGAGTCCGCGCGGGTTCGAGATTGTCGGCGCGCACCAGTTCGAGCAGCCGGCGATCGAAACGGTCGAGGTCGATCTTTTTTCGCATTCCTTACGTCATAACGCGAATTTTGGTCGCCGCCATGACCAAAATCGGCGCCAATGGCCGGGCCCGATGGCGTAGAGACAGGACTGCGCCAAGGGCTTCTCCCCTCCCCTCCCTTCTCCTTGCGCGCAACGATCGATTCAGGAGATACGACATGACTCGCAACGCATCCCGTTCGGGCCCGATCGGCCAGTTCTGGACCATGATGATCGAAGCGTCGACCGCCGCGGTGGCGGTCCATTATGATTCGCCGTGGCAGCGGCAGCCCGCGCCGGCGGGCCTGCGCCGGACCGCGCGGCGTTCCGTCCTCGCCTGATCGCGGGCGGGGCTGGAGCGGCCGTCTTTGGATGACGCTCCGGTCGACC
>NZ_BCUA01000154.1 GCF_001591045.1 Sphingopyxis granuli NBRC 100800
GGGCGAGCCGCGGCCGACGCCGCGGCCGCGCCCCGCGCCCCCCGCCGCCGACCGGCCGCGCCGGATCAGCGTCACCGCGCTCGACCGGCTCGCGCGCGATCCCTTCGCTTATTATGCGAACCAGATGCTCGGCCTGTCGCCGCTCGACCCGCTCAGCGCCGCGCCCGATCCGCGCTGGCGCGGCACGCGCATCCACAAGCTGTTCGAGGACTGGGTGCGCGGCGGCGCGACGCGCGAGGGGTTCGAGGCCGAAATTGCCGCGCTGCGTATCGACCCGGCGCTCGACGCCATCGCGCGCGCCTTCTGGCTGCCGCGCATCGAGCCCGCGCTGCGCTGGGCGGCGGAGCAGGTCTGGAATGCCGAGGGGCGCCGGCCGCTCGCGGTCGAGGCGCGGGGCGAGCTGACCGCCGACGGCATCACGCTTCACGGCAAGGCCGACCGGATCGACCGCAACGACGACGGCAGCCTCGCCATCGTCGATTACAAGTCGGGCGGTGCGCCGAGCGCCAAGGCGGCGCACGACAGGCTCGACAACCAGCTCGGCCTGCTCGGCCTGATCGCGCGCGCGGGCGGGATGGAGGGAATTGCCGCCGCGCCCGTTGCGAGCCTCGAATATTGGAGCCTGCGCCCCGACCGCCGCGCGGGCGGCGCCGGGAAGATATCCCGCACCTATGGACCGCGCGGCGGGCTCAAGAGCGCTGAAGAGGCGATCGACCACGCCGCCGGGGCGCTCGCCGATCTCGCCGGCCGCTTTCTGCTGAGCGACGCGCCGTTCGCGCCGGGCGAGGTCGCGGGCCCCGGCGATTACGACCAGCTCATGCGCCGCGACGAATGGTTCGGGCGCGGGGAGGGCGAGTGATGGCGAAGCCCGCTGGCCTCGCGACGCTCGATCCGCGGCAGGGCGCCGCCGCCGATCCCGCGCACCATGTCTGGCTCGGCGCGTCGGCGGGCACCGGCAAGACGCAGGTGCTTTCGGCGCGCGTGCTGCGGCTGATGCTGGGCGGCGTATCGCCCGAGGCGATCCTGTGCATCACCTTCACCAAGGCGGGCGCGGCCGAGATGGCGCACCGCATCCACGAACGCCTCGCGGCGTGGGTGCGGATGGACGAGGGCGACCTGCGGCTCGACCTGCACGCGCTGGGGCTCGACTGGCAGCGGCCGGGGCTGATGACGCGCGCGCGGTCGCTGTTCGCGACGGTGATCGACAGCCCCGGCGGCGCGATCCGCGTCCAGACGATCCACAGCTTCTGCCAGACGCTGCTCGCCAGCTTTCCGCTGGAGGCGCGGCTGCTCCCCGGCTTCCGCGCCATCGAGGAGGATGAGGCGGCGGCGCTGCAGCGCGAGGTGCTGAGCGACATGCTGAGCGCGCAAGGCGGGGAAGATGGCGCTGACCTCCGCGACGCGGCGGCGATGCTGTCGCGGCGGCTCGGTCCCGAATCGGCGCTGTCCTTCCTGTCGAGCTGCGCGTCGGCGTTCGGCGGGTCGCGTGCATTGCTGCCGCCGTCGGCGCGCAACCTGCGCGACGCTTTCGACCTGCCGGGGGGCGACCCCGATGCGTGGCTCACCGACCAACTGGCGGCGGGGGCGATCGCCGATGCCGACATCCGCGCGGTGGCGACGAGCGGCGCGGCGTGGGGTACCCGAACCGGAGAGGCCTGTTCGGACAAGATGATCGGCTGGCTGATGGCCGATCCCGGCGCGCGCGCGGCGATGCTCGACGACCTCATCGGCTGCTTCCTGACCGGCAAGGGCGATCTGCGCGCGGATTTCGCAGGCGACAAGGGCCGGATGACCGATTGCGTCGATTCGGCGGTGCGGATCGTCGAGGCGGCGGCGGGCCTGCGCGGTACCGCGACCGCGATGCGCGTCGCCGACGAACTGGCGGCGGCATGGAAGCTCGGGAGCCGGTTTGCCGAGGGCTATGCGCTGGCGAAGCGGACACGCGGGCTCGCCGATTTCGACGACCTCATCACCCTCGCGGGCAGCCTGCTGCGCGTCAGCAGCTTCGGCGAATGGGTGCGCTTCAAGCTCGACCAGCGCACCGACCATATCCTCGTCGACGAGGCGCAGGACACCAACATGCGTCAGTGGGGTATCGTCCTGTCGCTCGCCGAGGAGTTTTTCGCGGTCCATCGCGACGATATGGAACGCGCGCGCACCCTGTTCACCGTCGGCGACCGCAAGCAGGCGATCTTCGGCTTTCAGGGCACCGAACCGAAAGCCTTCGCCACCGCGCGCGACCTGTTCCATGCGCTGGGCGATCGGGCAGGGCAGGCGTTCCGCCAGGTCGATCTCGTCTCCAACTATCGCTCGACCCCGGCGGTGCTCGAAGTCGTCGATGCGTGGCTCGCGGCGGGCGGCACCGCCGCGATGGGGCTGGACGGCGACGAACCGCCGCACCGCCCCTTCCGTTCGAACCAGGCGGGGCAGGTCGAGCTTTGGGCACCGCTGCCGGTCGGCAAGGCGCTCGATACGGAAGCCGACGATGCGGGCGAGGCGGGCGACGAAGGCGCCGGGGGCGATAGTGGCGCGCCCGCCTCCGACCCCGCGAGCATGCGCCTCGCGCGCGCGATCGCCGACGAGGTTCGCGACTGGATCGCGAACGGCAAGGATGGCCGCCCGGTCGCGCCCGGCGACGTGATGATCCTCGTCCGCCGCCGCCGCGACCTCGCGGCGCGGATCGTCGCGCGCCTGCAGGCGCTGCACGTCCCGGTCGCGGGCGTCGACCGCTTCGCGCTGACCCAGCCGCTTGCGGTGCAGGACCTGATGGCGGCGATGCGCTTTGCGGTGCAGCCGCTCGATGACCTCAACCTCGCGGCGCTGCTTGTCTCGCCGCTGATCGGCTGGACGCAGGACGAGCTTTATGCGCACACCCGCGGACGCGGGCGCGCCGCGATCTGGGAGCATCTGCGCAGGGCCGAGGGCGACATGCCCGGCGCGACGATGGAGGCGCTGCGCCACCTGCTGGCGATGGCCGATTACACCACGCCCTTCCGCTTCCTCGAAACCTTGCTGTCGGGGCCCATCGACGGGCGGCGCAGGCTCTATGCGCGGCTGGGACGCGAGGCGCGCGACCCGATCGACGAACTGCTGAGCCAGGCGCTCGCTTTCGAGGCGCGCGAGACGGTGTCGCTGCTCGGCTTCCTCGCCAGCGTCGAGGGCAGCGCCGCCGAGATCAAGCGCCAGACCGAGGCGCGCAGCGACGTGGTGCGCGTGATGACGGTGCACGGATCGAAGGGGTTGCAGGCGCCGATCGTCATCCTTGCCGATGCGACCGACGATGCCGGGATCGGGCACCGGCCCTTCACCGTCGATGTCGCGGCGTGGGAAAAACTCCCCGTCTTCGCGCTGCCCGGCGACGAACGCCACGGCGCGCTCGCCGAAGCCTATGAGACAGCGGCGCGCGCGGCGGCAGAGGAGCATTGGCGGCTTTTCTATGTCGCGATGACGCGGGCCGAGGAAATACTGGTCGTCGCGGGGGTGACGAAAGCGCCCGACCGGTCGGTGCCCGAGGCAAGCTGGCACGCGGCGGCGCAGGGCGCGCTGGAGGCGATGGGCTGCGACTGGGAGGAGGCGGGACCGCAGTGGGGCCGCCGCCGGGTCCACCGCGTCCACGCCGGCCGATGGGCGCGCCGCGAGCGCGAGGCGAAGGCCGCGCCGCCGCCGCTCGCGCTGCCCGCCTGGGCGCACCGG
>NZ_BCUA01000155.1 GCF_001591045.1 Sphingopyxis granuli NBRC 100800
GTGCCCCCAGCACCAACAAGCTGGAGGATCTATGACGTTGCCAAAGACGGTCGTTTCGTACGGACGGCCCAAGCCCTGGACGGGAGACGCTCCCACCTCAGAAGCTCTATCCACCGCCTTCCACTCTTCTCTTCTGGGGAGTGCGGCAGGATCAGCAGCGCTTTACAAAGCTGCCGCTCGCCATTTCCTGTTCTGGATCGGCCAACAGGGCATCGCGGTATCGACCGTCGATGACGCTGTCGTCCGACGTTTCGAGAAGCATCGGTGTCGCTGTCAGGGCTTTCCCCTGCACAAGCCTGACCGACCAAGCTTCACCAGTAAAGTCCGGCGTTTCGTCCGTTTCCTGGAGGACCAGGGCGTTATCGACGTGCCCGACGACGTGGACCGCCTGGACACGCTGTTGGCGGATTATGCGGTATTCCTGGTACAGGAGCACTACAGCGCCGCGGTCATCAAGAGCTACCGTTCGGAAGCGGCGCACTTTGCCGCATGGGTCCGCCTTTCTCGTCTGCGGTGGCAGGATGTCACCGACGATCATGTTGCACTATATGCTGGCCACAGCTGTCGTTGTCCGGTCTACCGCAAGCGCGGGACGCTGGTCGGTCATTTCGGGCCGCTACGCCGTAGCAAGGGAGCCCGGCGCTTCCTTGGGTTTCTTCGCGATCGGAACATTCTCTCGCAAGTCGACCGCTGGGATCACCAGGATGATGCTCTGGCCCCCTACAAGACGTGGCTGAAGGCGCATTGCGGCAGCTCGGCCGAGACGATCCGGCGCTATTGCGGCGAGGTGAAGCACTGGCTGCCGGAGCTGACCAAGCCCTCGGAGCTGAACGCGGGCATCATCAGGCGGATCGTCGGTCATCGCATAGCTCAGGCGCCGGGTTCCGCTTCGACCATCACTGGCATCATGCGGAGCTATGTGCGTTTTCTCGTCTCGCGGGGGGAGTGCGAGCCGGCGCTCCAACACGCCTTTCCACCGATCAGGCGCTATCGTCTCGGCAGCCTGCCACGCTACATGGATGATGCAACGATCGAGAAGATCATTGCGTCCTGCCAGGCCGATACCGCGGTGGAGATCCGCGACAAGGCCATCATCCTGCTACTGGCCAGACTCGGATTGCGGGCTGGCGATATCTGCCAGTTGCGCTTGACCGATATCGATTGGAACGACGGATATCTTCGGGTGAGCGGCAAGAGCAGACGGCCCGACCGCCTGCCATTGCCACAGGATGCCGGGGACGCGATCCTCGATTATATCGAGCGAGCCCGCCCGCCGATCGCCGAGGAGGTGTTGTTCGTTCGGGTGCAACCTCCTTTTCGGCCGTTCAGTTCGTCGGCTGAGATCGCCGGCATCGTCGCGCGTGTATTGGATCGGGGCGCCATCGAAGGCGTGCCGACGGGCGCCCACGCCTTCCGGCATTCGCTGGCCACACGGATGCTGCGCGCCGGCGCCGGCCTTGAGTCGGTCGGCACGATCCTGCGCCATCGGTCCCCAGCGACGACGGCCATCTACGCCAAGGTCGACGTTCCGATGCTGCTCAAGGTTGCCCAAGATTGGCCCGGAGACAGGGCATGATGAACGCACAGATCGAGCGGTATGTCGCGCTGCATCGCAGTTTCGGCCGCAAGTTTGAGGTGCAGGAGCGATTGCTCCGACTCTTCGCCGCCTATGCTCATGGTTTCGGCGATCGGCACGTCACAGTCGAGCGGCTCTACGATTGGTGCCGGTCGGCGAGTTCCCAGAACGTGGCCAGGGACAGGTTCGACCATCTACGTCGCTTCTGTCTCTATGCCCATGCTGAGGATCGGCAGCATCAGGTGCCCCCAGCTGGCGTATTCGGGAGAGGGAAGCGACGTCGCCCGACGCCTCACATCATCGAGCCCGAGCAGGTTCAGGCGATCATGCAGGCCGCCCTTGATCTTTCGCCCAAGGGCAAGATAAGCCCACACACCTACCACTATTTGTTCGGGCTGCTCGCAACAACCGGGTTACGACTTTCCGAAGCGCTCGCACTGCAGCGCGAGGATTTCACCGCCGACGGTCTGATCATCCGCAACGGGAAGTTCGGTAAGCAACGCCTCCTGCCGATCCAGCCATCAACGCGCAAGGCGTTGGAGGCTTATCTCGCTGTTCGGCGGAAGCTCGGCGCCCACGGCAATGATCTGTTCGTTCACATCCGAGGGCACGCCCCCAGCACAACGCGCGCCTATATAATGTTCGTCAGATTGGTGCGCGAGTTGGGTTTTCGTGGCCCGCCCGGAGATCCCGGCATGCGCGTCCATGACCTACGGCACACGTTCGCCGTTCGGTCGCTGGAGTCCTGTCCTCGCGATCGGGAAGCGATCCGACATCATATGGCAGCGCTCAGCTCCTATCTGGGCCACACGGACGTGGCCAACACATACTGGTATCTCGAAGCAACGCCGGTGCTGCTTCGCGACATCGCTGTCGCGGGTGAGCAGCTTTTCCTGGGAGGTGCAGCATGACCGCGCTCGCTCCCCATCTCGCCGCGTTCCTGCGGGATCATCTTCCCCGCGAGCGTAATGTCAGCCCGCATACGGTGACGACCTATGCGAACTGCTTCGCGCTTTTGGTCCGGTTCGCAGCCGATCGGCTCAGGCGAAGGCCAACTGACCTAACGATCCAGGATTTCGATCCCGAGCTGATCATGGCGTTCCTCGACCATACGGAAGATGCGCGCAAGAACAGCCCCAGAACTCGCAATGCCCGGCTCGCGGCGATCCGGGCGTTCTTCCGTTACGTCGAGTATCGCGTCCCAGCATGCCTCGACCTGGCGCTGCGTGTTCGTGCCGTGCCGACAAAGCGGACCGACACGACCCTCATCGACTATCTGACACGAGATGAGATTACTGCGGTGCTCGACGCACCTGATCCCCGGTCCCGCCTGGGCACTCGAGATCGGGCGATGCTGCACCTTGCCTATGCCGGTGGCCTGCGGGTCGCCGAGTTGCTGTCGCTGCAGATACAAGACTTTCCAGAACGCTCGCTCGCGACGGTTCACATTATCGGCAAGGGCAGACGCGAGCGCGTCTTGCCCCTGTGGCGCGAGACGCAGGCAGCATTGCGGGCCTGGCTCGCCGTCAGGCGGCCATGTCAGGCGGCGGAGATATTCCTCAACGCCAAGGGCGAGCCAATGACGCGCGATGGATTTGCGTTCAGGCTGGCCTTGCATGTCGCCACGGCGGCAAAGAAGCAGCCGTCGCTGCTGCGCAAGCGGGTCACGCCTCATGTGCTACGGCATTCCTGCGCAATGCACACGCTCGCTGCGACCGGCGACATTCGCAAAGTAGCGCTCTGGCTCGGCCATGCCAGCATCCAGAGCACTGAAGCCTACCTGCGCGCCGACCCGGAAGAAAAGCTGCAGATCCTCGCCGCACACGGCTCGCCAGCGATCAAGCCAGGCCGGTTCAGGCCTCCGGCTGACCCGCTGATCATGATGCTCAACGACGTTCGGAAACGAGCATAGCTCCGGAGGTCTCTCGCCTCCGACATCGCCCACAACC
>NZ_BCUA01000156.1 GCF_001591045.1 Sphingopyxis granuli NBRC 100800
ATCCACGCCTTGCGATAGCCCGCGACATTACCCATCCGCGTCGCCGGCGACCGGCCGCGCGCGCCATAGACGCGCTTGGGATTCTCGCCGCAGGCGATCTTGATGCCATAGGGGGCATCGGGAAATTTCATGCCCTGGACGGTGGCCGAGGGCACGTTCTTGAGCGTGACCGTGCGGCCGCCGAACAGGTTCGCGGACCCCGGAAGCACCATCAGCGTCGTCACGCCCGCCTCGCGCGCCGTGTCGAAACCGGGGTCCTGCGGCCAGATCGAATGTTCGACCCACATCTGCGCCGTATTGGGGTCGGTCATCTCGTTGACGTCGTTGAGCGCGCCGACGCTGTCGGGCTGCGACCAGGCGCCGAGATGCGAATGGGCGTCGATCACCCCCGGCGTCACCCACTTGCCGCGCGCGTCGATCGCCCGATAGCCCGCCGGAACCGGCAGCCCGGCGCCGACCGCGGCAATCTTTCCATCCTCCATCAGCACCGTGCCGTTGGCGATCTCCTCCCCCGTCGCGGTGAGCACGGTGGCGCCGACCAGCGCGACCGGCCGGGTCGCCGGCGGACGATAGGTGCTCGGGAAAGGGGCCGAATCGACGGCGGGCGACACCGGCCCGGCGGATGCCGCCTGCGGCCCCGCCCCACCCGACGCGGCGCAGCCGGCGAGCGCGAGGGCCGCCGCCGCGACGAGGAGCGGACGCGCTGCCATCGCGTGCCCCATCACGGCGTGTTGGGGGCGACGGACCGGATGAGGGCGCCCTTTTCGTCGAGGAAGTCGATCGACGCCTTGCCGTCGGACGTCACCTGCATCCGGATGCGCGGCCGCCCCATCGCGTCGCTGAGCATCACCGCCGAATCGCGATCGCGCGTCTTGCCGACATAGAGGCGCTGGCGCCCGAAACTGCCCTCTGCCTGCACCTTCTCCAGCAGCGCGGTGCGTTCCGGACCGTCGGGCATCTTCGAGATGCGTTCGGCGAGATCGAAGTCGAGCGGCTGATCGGGCCGGTCGTTGATGATCATCCCCGCCCAGCGCCGCCCGTCATATTCGCTCTGGGTCAGCTGGATCACCTGATCCTGCTCATATTGGTCGAAGCTGAGATGCCCGCCGCCCGACACCTTGCCGTCGGGACCGGTCTTGCCCGCAAAGGTCAGGCCGCCGTTTTCGGACCCTTCCTCATTGTAGAAGATGATCCCGGCGCCGCGATTGCCGGCGGGATGCGGACGTTCCTTGCCGTGCATGATGATGCCCGGCGCGTGGCTGCTGTTCGACACGATCATGCGGATCGTCCCGTCGTCCTCGCGCACGTTGATCCGCTTGACGTCGATCTCTTCGAACGCCGCCTTGCCCGGCCGCGTGTCGGCCCCCGCCTCGCTCACCACCGCGAACGCGAAGGCCGCGGTCAATATACCCGAATACAGCAAGAGCAGCTTGTTCACGTTCATGGGATTTCTCCTTCGGCGGAAGACCGGACGGTCGGAAGATAGCGGTCGCGCAATTCGGTAGCGCGCGACGTCATGGGCTGGCGGGCGCCGCGGATCAGCACGGCGACGGGCCGCGTCAGCGTGTCGAGCGGATCGCCGTCCCAGACGACGACGTCGCCGTCCTTGCCCGATTCGAGCGAGCCGACACGATCGGCGAGCCCGAAGATGCGCGCCGGATTGATCGTGATCGCGGCCAGTCCGGCGCGCCAGTCGAGGCCGCTGGCGACCGCGTTGCCGGCATTGTAGCGCAGTTCGCGCTCCCGATGATTGCCGTTGCCCTCGATCGCGACCAGCACGCCGGCTTCGGCGAGACGGCGGGCGTTGGCGAGCGTCGCGCCGAGCGCTTCGAACGACGCCGGGCTGTTCTGGACCGGAGTGACGAGGACCGGGACGCCCGCCGCGGCGATCTCGCCCGCCACGCGCCAACCCTCGGCGACGCCCTCGAAGATCAGCTTCACGCCTTCGGCGCGGGCCATCGCAAGCGCGTCGCGGATGTCGGAGGCGCGGTTGACGGTGACGAGCAGCGGCATCCGGCCGTCGACGACGGGGATCAACGCCTCCATATCGGCGCGCGACAGCATGTAGGCGCGCGTTTCGCCGCGGTCATAGGCGGCGCGGCGCGCCTTGAAATCGCGCACCTCCGCAAAGAGCGCGTGCAGCAGGGCCAACTCTCCGCCGCGTGCGCCGCCCGTTCGCTCGGCGCCGCCTTCGCCCATTTCGAGCACCATCGCGACCCCGCGCCGCATCAGCATCGGGCGGCCGTCGAGCACGACCGCCGCCGCCTGCCCGGCGAACGGCAGTTCGCGGTCCCCCTTGTCGTCATAGGCAGGCGTGGCGATCGCGCGGGTGATGCCGCCCAGCCGCGCGACGGGCACGAGCAGCGAATCGGGATTGAGCCCATAGCCGGCGTCGAACGCGGCGCTGAGGTCGCGCTTGTGGGTGGCACGATCGTCGGTGGCGGCGACCATCCGCACCTCGACGAGGCCGAGCGCCGTCCCCGCCGCGACCAGCCCCGGCGTCACGACCTTGCCGCGCGCGTCGATGACCGTCGCATCGGGCGGCACCGCGACGCCCGCGCCGACCGCGACGATACGGCCGTCGGCGATGACCACCGTCCCGTCGGCGATGTCGCCCGCGGGGCCCATGGTGACGACACGGCCGCCGGTGATCGCGACGGTTTCCGCCGCGGCCGGGCCGGTGCAGGCCAGCGCCAGCAGGAAAAGGCCGAGACGGGTCATCGCGCGAAATCCTGACCGGGCTGGCCGAGCAGGAAGTCCGACGGCAAGCGATAACGCGGATCGCCGCGATCCCACATCGGCACGCCGTCGATCCAGACCCGGTCGGCGAGCGCGTAGACGCTGAACGGATTGGCGCTCCACAGCACGACGTCGGCCATCTTGCCGGGTTCGAGCGAGCCGACCCGGTCGGCGATGCCGAGCGCCCTGGCCGGATTGGAGGTGATCCACCGGATCGCCTCGCCGCGGGTGATCGACAGGCCGGCATGGTTGGCCGCGGTCATCGCGATTCCCGCCTCCTGATTGAGCCGCTGGATCAGCAGGCCGTCGTCCGAGTGGATGATCGCGCAGCCGCCCGCGGCGTCGATCATCGGCGCATTTTCCTCTATCCCGTCGAGCGATTCCATCTTCGCGCCCCAACTGTTGGCCCAGGTGGCGACGCAGATGTCCTCCTTCACCAGCAGGGGCGCGATCTTGTAGGCCTCGTTCGCGTGATGGAAGGCGCGGATGCGAAAGCCGAACTCGTGCGCGACGTCGATCATCACCGCCATCTCGTCGGCGCGGTAGCAGTGGTTCTGGACCAGAATCTCGCCCTTCAGCACCCCGGCGAGCGTTTCGAGCTGCAAATCGCGCTTCGGCGGTTCGCCGGTGCGGCCGCCGCTTTCCCACCGATCCCATTTGCGCGCATAATCCGCAGCGTCG
>NZ_BCUA01000157.1 GCF_001591045.1 Sphingopyxis granuli NBRC 100800
ATCCCACATTCTCCAAGTAAGTCGCTGATTTCGCTGTCGTAATCGTGATATTTCGCATATAAATCATGGCGTTGACGGCTGCGAGGGGCGCGTTTCATGGATCACCTGGAGGGTGCGGGCTTGGCGCGGGGAGATCGGGTTGATTTCGACCGCCGTGTGCGTCTGGAGTTCCGTGGTGCGCAGATCAGTTCAGACGGTGGCCTGCTGGTGATGCGCGAGCTTGATGACGTGCTCGGCCTGTCCAATCTGGCGTCGGAGGCGCTGCGAGACAGCCGCACCGGGAAGAACACGCTCCATCGGCTTGACGGATTGTTCCGGCAATCGGTGTTCGGACGACTGGCCGGATACGAGGATGTGAACGATGCCGACCGCTTGGCCCTCGATCCCGTGATGCGTCAGGTCGTTGGCGGCAGGGCCGTCGAGGCGCAAGCTGCTTCGGCATCGCAGATGGGACGGTTCGAGACCGAGACGCTGGCTCTGGCCGCGAACCGGGCGGCGCTGGCCGATCTGAACGGCCAATGGATCGACCGGTTTCATGACCGCAACGGGTTGAAATACATCGTGCTGGACATGGACAGCTCGGTCAGCCCCACCCACGGCGATCAGGAAGGTACTGCCTGGAACGGGCATTTCGACTGCACCTGCTATCACCCCATCTTCTTGTTCAACCAGTTTGGCATGCTGGAGCGCTGCGCCCTGCGTAACGGCAATGTCCACAGCGCCGATGGCTGGCGGGATGTCCTTGATCCCGTCATTGCCCGATATGCTGGCCGCGACCTTGGTGGACGCTTCTTCCGGGCCGACGCTGCCTACGCGATCCCCGCGATCTATATGCGGCTGGAAGAAGCCAGGTTCTTCTACGCCATCCGTCTGCCCGCCAACGCCGTCTTGCGCGAGAAGATCGCGCATCGGCTGACACGGCCCGTGGGACGGCCTTCGCTGACCAAGGTCAAACGGTTCTTCGAGGACTTCGAGTATCAGGCGGCGTCCTGGGACAAGCCGCGCCGCGTCATCGCCAAGATCGAATGGCATCCGGGCGAGCTGTTCCCCAAAGTCGGCTTCATCGTCACCAACCTGCCGATGGAGCCAGACTGGGTGGTGAGGTTCTACAACCAGCGCGGCACCGCAGAGCAGCACATCAAGGAAGGCAAATATGCCTTTCGCTGGACGCGGCTGTCATGCCGGAAGTTCCGGCACAACGAGGTGCGGCTGCAACTGCACGCGCTGGCCTACAACCTGGCAACCTTCCTGCGCTGCATCGAACTGCCCGAGGCCATGGCGGACTGGTCGTTGACCAGCCTGCAACTCAAGCTGATCAAGATCGGCGCCCGCGTCGTCCGCCACGCCCGCGCCATTACCTTCCAGTTGGCCGAGGTCGCCGTCACCGGCCCGATGGTGCGGGCCGTCCTTGCCGCCATCCGCCGTCTTCGAACGCCTCCGTCATGCGCATGACCACGATCCATGCCCAAGCTGAACGAAAGCGGCAGGACAGGTCCGTCTGCCGCGCGGAAAAGCGGCTCTGCCGGGCCAGAATGCTGCGGGTTCGAGGCTTGATCCACCCGACTTCGGCCGTTTGCGCGACGACAGACACCGCTCGGGGCGAAAAACGCTTGCCCAGCGAGCAAAATCAGGCGATCTTGAAGTCAAGCGGCGGGCCACTTGGGGAATGTCGGTTGACACCACGCCGCTGGGTTAATACAAACTCCCCTTCGTCCTGACACCTTATTGGAGCGCCGATCATGTCAATAAAAACTCTGTTCATGGGCGGCCTGATCGTCTTGGGAACCCCCCTGGCCGTTTCCGCCGCCGACATGTCGGCCACCTGGATCGTGAAGGGCGAGTTCGGTTCCGACCTCCAATATTCGCTGTTTTGCCAGCTGGAGGAAAACACCTCCAAGATCGCAGGCCCCTGCGTCGCCATGCAGGGTAAACTGCTGAAAGCAACCGGCCGGCTGACGGGCGACACCCTGACGTTCCGCTATGACACCGACTATGACGGCGGAGGGTTGACCCTGGAGTACAGCGGCGACGTGAAGCCCGACGGCACGGTGATCGGACGGATCAACGCCGGGATCTCCACCGGTCAGTTCAGGGGCTCCAAAGTGATGAGCCGCGACGCCGATCATTCCACCACCTGGAAGTTCGACGTCGGCTTCACGCCGGAGATCAAATACTCCGTGCTTTGCACTTTCAAGGCCGATGGGGTGAAGATCAAAGGCCCGTGCTCCATAATCCAGGGCCCGACCCTTCAGGCCAAGGGCGCGGTGGACGGCTCCAAGGTCACCTTCGCTTACGACACCGACTATCAGGGCCGGGCGGTCCATGTGGAGTATACCGGCGAGGTCCAGGCGGACGGGTCGATGAAGGGGCCGATCCGGGAAGGCGACTCCGAAGGCTCGTTCACGGCGGCCAGATACTAAACCCGGCCGGATTCGAGGGCGCGGCGCATAGGCATCGCCGGCGTTTTGACGGATAAACGCCGCGCGATGACAGCTCCCCCCCCGCCTGTTCGACCGCGCCCGGCATCGGCGAAAGCTGGACCGGGCCGCGTCGCGGTTTGCGTCGGCGGGCTTCCTCAAGGCCCGCGCGGCGGAGGATCTCGCCGAGCGGCTGGCCGTCATAGCGCGGACCTTTCCCGTCTGCGCCGACCTAGGCGCCCGCGACGGCGCATTCGC
Organism: Sphingopyxis granuli NBRC 100800; assembly: GCF_001591045.1. Classification (GTDB taxonomy): domain Bacteria; phylum Pseudomonadota; class Alphaproteobacteria; order Sphingomonadales; family Sphingomonadaceae; genus Sphingopyxis; species Sphingopyxis granuli. The sequence continues at coordinate 2,676 of NZ_BCUA01000157.1, forward strand.
CCGGGCGCTGGCGGTGAGCGACGCCGCGGGAAAGATCGGCGCGATCATCGAGACCGACCTTTCATGGCCGATGCTGGCCGGCCGGCCGGGGCTTCGCCTGCAAGCCGATGAGGAGCGTCTGCCCTTCGCGGACCAGAGCCTGGACCTGGTGGTCTCGACGCTCGCCTTGCACTGGACCAACGACCTGCCGGGCAGCCTGATCCAGGTCCGGCGCGCCCTTCGTCCCGACGGGCTGTTTCTGGCCTCGATCCTGGGTGGGGCGACCTTGACCGAGTTGCGGCAGGCCCTGATGGCAGCAGAAGCCGAGATCACCGGCGGGGCTGGCCTCAGGGTGGCGCCCCTGGCCGACGCCTATGACGCGGCGGGACTGCTCCAGCGGGCGGGGTTCGCCCTGCCGGTGGCTGATGTCGA
>NZ_BCUA01000158.1 GCF_001591045.1 Sphingopyxis granuli NBRC 100800
CGATGCTCCATCCCTTTTCGACAAGGAATCGTTCCCCGGCGAGAGTCGGGGTCCAGATGGCCGGCGCTGTCCCGCATTGGACCCCGGCTTTCGCCGGGGAACAGCTCCTTACTTGCCTGATGGATATCTATACCAACGCGTTTCAGGGCCCATGGTCTGTCCCTGAATGAAAGGCTGCGGAAAAGGGAAGGTCCGGCCATGGATGCTGAAACGAGTTCAGCATGACGAAGGACGGGGCAGCGCGCCGAACCCCGAATCCCACAGGCCTTAGACTATGATGACATTAGAAAGATTCGTCATTGCGAGCGGCGAAGCCGCGCGGCAATCCAAAGTCATCGGAGTCTAATAGCCCAGCGTCAGGTCGACCTGCGGCGCGACCGGTTCGCCCCTGTGCCAGCGATCCAGATTGTCGAGGAAGCGTTCGGCGGCGCGCGCGAACATCTTGTCCTGCGCGCGGCCCGACAGGTGCATCGTGACATGCGCGTTGTCGAGCGCCCACAGCGGGTGGTCGGCGGGCAGCGGTTCGGGGGTGGTGACGTCGAGGAAGGCGGCGCCGATGCGCTTTTCGGTCAGTGCCGCGACCAGCGCCTCCTGATCGACGACGCTGCCGCGCGCGATGTTGATCAGCGTCGCGTCGGGCTTCATCGCCGCCAGTTCGGCGGCGCCGATCATGCCGTCGGTTTCCGCCGTCGCGGGCACCGCGAGGATCACCCAGTCGTAATCGCCGAGGCGGCCGCGCCACTGGTCGGGGGTCAGGGTGCCCGGTCCGGGCGAGCGGCGCACCACCGTCACATCGACCGCAAAGGCCTTCAGCCGCTCCTCGATCAGTCTGCCGATCGCGCCATAGCCGAGCAGCAGCGCCCTCGATCCCGCCAGTTCGATCTTGCCCGGCGAATCGATCAGCCATTCGCGGCGTTCCTGCGCGCGCACGACCTCGCGGTAGCCCTTGGCGACGGTCAGCATTCCCATCACCACATATTCGGCGATGGTGATCGCGTTGATCCCGGCGCCGTTGGTGACGAAGACGCCGCGCGTGCGCAGCAGGTCGAGCGGCATGCGGTCGACCCCGGCATAGATGGAGTTCAGCCACCGCATCTTCGCCGCCGCGGTGATCGCGGTCGCCATGTCGCGCTTGTCGTGCATGTCGAACCAGCCGATGTCGGCCTCGGGCGCCATCGCCATCGCCTCTTCCTTGGTCCGGAAGAAGCGCGGCTCGACCCAGTCGGGCAGGCGGCTTTCGACGAGCGGGCGGATCAGGTCCGACAGGACGATGACGGTCTTGGCCACGGAAATTGCTCTCCCTTTTCCGTTCGCATCGAGCGAAGTCGAGATGCCCATCGGTCACGCGCGCCTGTCGGGTGTCTCGACTTCGCTCGACACGAACGGAACGCGATGTCGTTCAGCTTTCGAGCCGCCAGTCCCAGCCGAGCGGGTCGCCGTCCATCACCTCGACCCCGGCGGCGCCCAGCTCGTCACGTAGCGCGTCGGACGCGGCGAAATCCCTGGCGGCCCGCGCTTCCTTGCGGCGCGCCAGCGTCGCTTCGATGGCGGTTTCGTCGATGGTCGCACCCTTGGGACGGACGCGCAGCGCCTCGCGCGAGAGCGTCAGCAGGTCGAGCCCGAGGACGCCGTCCATCCGTTCCAGCAGCGTGCGCTTCTGCCCCGCGTCGACTTTCTTCATCGCCGCCGCTTCCTCGATCAGGGTCAGCGCAATCGGGGTGTTGAGGTCGTCGGAGACCGCCGCGTCGAACCTTGCGAGCAGGTCGGCCAGCCGCCGGTCGGTCACCGGTACAGCCTCCGCTTCGCGGACGGCCGCCGCCGCCATCACCAGCCGCTTGAGTCGGGTCAGCGCCGCACCGAGGCCTTCCCACGAAAATTCCAGTTCGCTGCGATAATGCGCCTGGAGGCACATCAGGCGATAGGCGAGGGGGTGATAACCGCGGTCGACGAGCGTCTGGAGGCGCAGGAATTCGCCCGCCGATTTCGACATCTTGCCGCCGCGCCCCTGGTCGTTTCTGGCGATCAGGAAATTATTGTGCATCCACATGCGGGCGCCCGAATGCTCCGCGCAGTCGAGCCCGCCGCAGCCGCGCCACGCCTGATTCTGGGCGATCTCGTTCGGATGGTGGATTTCGCGGTGGTCGATGCCGCCGGTGTGGATGTCGAACGGCAGGCCCAGTTCGGCCTCGCCCATCACCGAGCATTCGAGATGCCATCCGGGCGCGCCGCGTCCCCACGGCGAATCCCACTCCATCTGGCGCGTCTCGCCGGGCGGCGTGCGGCGCCAGATCGCGAAATCGGCGGCGTGGCGCTTGCCCTCGACCTCGTCGATGCGGCCTTCTCCCTCGTCGGTCACCGCGCGCGCCAGCCGGCCGTAATCGGCGACGGTCGACACGTCGAAATAGAGGCCGCTGTCGAGCTGGTAGCAATGGGCGTCGGCGATGCGCTGCGCGAACGCGATCATGCGCGGGACATAGTCGGTGGCGACCGTCCATTTCGCGGGATCGCGCACGCCCAGCCGCGCGAGGTCGCGCTTGAACTCGGCGGTGTAGAAGGCGGCGATGTCCCACGCCGACTTGCCCTGTGACGCCGCCGCCTTTTCCATCTTGTCGTCGCCGGCGTCGGCGTCGGAGGTCAGGTGGCCGACGTCGGTGATGTTGATGATGTGGCGCAGCGCATAGCCCTTGAATACGAGCGTCCGCCCCAGCGTGTCGGCGAAGACATAGGCGCGCATGTTGCCGATGTGCTGGTAATTGTAGACGGTCGGCCCGCACGAATAGACGCGCGCCTCGCCCGGATGGACGGGCCGGAAATCTTCCAGTTGGCGCGTCAGGCTGTTGAACAGCCGGAGCGGCGCGCCGGGCGCGGGGGTGGGGGCGTCGGTCATCCCCGCGCCCATGCCCCGCGCCGGGGTTCGCCGTCAACCGAAAGGCGTCTCGAACCAAATCCGGGAGTGATACGTCCATAATCTCCCCTCCCGCTTGCGGGAGGGGCCGGGGGTGGGCCTCGGCGTGGCGAAAGCCCACCCCGCTGCGGCTAGCGAACAAGTTCGCAAGCCTCGCTGCCCCTCCCGC
>NZ_BCUA01000159.1 GCF_001591045.1 Sphingopyxis granuli NBRC 100800
GAGTTCGACCTCACCGCGCGCCAGCGGCTCGCGCGCTTCCCCTATCACAGCGGCGGCTTCGGCCACCGGGCCGGTCCCTATGCCGTGACCCAGCTCGGCGGCTTCTACACCGGCGTCAGCACCTTCCTCGACAGCCAGCACCCGGTCGCGACCAAGGCCGACGCCGATGCCTATATGGCGCGACTCGAAGCGGTCCCGGCGCTTCTCGACGACGACACCGGCATCGTCGCCGCCAACGCGGCGATGAACGTCGTGGCGCCGCGCTTCATCCTCGAACAGGCGCTCCAGCAGCTCGCGCGGCTGCGCGACGGCGACGTCGCGAGCAAGACGCTCGTCGCCTCGATCGCGCGGCGCAGCGCCGCGATCGGTCTCGACGGCTATGGCGAGCGCGCCGCCGCGGTTTTCGAAGGGCCGATCCGCGCCGCCCTCTCCCGCCAGATCGACGCGCTCACCGCGCTGCTGCCGCGCGCGGGCGATGCGGCGGGCGTCGGCCGCCTGCCCGATGGCGAGGCCTATTATGCCGCGACGCTTGCGCAGCATACGACGACCAGCCTGGGCGCCGCCGAAATCCATCGCATCGGCCGCGAGCAGCTTGCCGACCTGACCGCGCGCATGGACGAACTGCTCAAGGCGCAGGGTTACGCCAACGGCAGCCTTCGCGAACGGCTCGACGCGCTGGGCAAGGCGGAGGGACAGTTGTTCGCGAACGACGACGCCGGTCGCGCCGAGATGCTCGCCTACCTGAACGGACGCCTGACCGCGGTGCGCGCGCGCCTGCCGCAGGTGTTCAGCCGCATGCCCAAGGCGCCCTACGAGATCCGGCGCGTGCCGCCGGAGATCGAGATCGGCGCCCCCGGCGGGTCGGCGCAGGCGGGCACGCCCGACGGATCGCGCCCCGGCATCTTCTTCATCAACCTGCGCGATACCGGCGAATGGCCGCGCTACACCCTGCCCACCCTCGCCTATCACGAAGGCGCGCCGGGGCATCTGTTCGAGGGTGCGCTCAAATATGAGGATGCGGCGCTGCCGCTCTATCGCCAGACGGCGTCGGTGACGGCGTTCGGCGAAGGCTGGGGCCTGTATGCCGAACAGGTCGCCGACGAACTCGGCATGTACGACGACGATCCGCTGGGCAAGATCGGCTACCTCGCCTCCTATGCCTTCCGCGCGTCGCGCCTCGTCGTCGACACCGGGCTGCACGCGATGGGATGGAGCCGCGAACAGGCGATCGACTTCATGGTGCAGAATTCGTCGGAGGCCCCCAGCGCGGCGCGGACCGAGATCGACCGCTATATCGTCTATCCGGGCCAGGCCTGTTCGTACAAGATCGGCCAGACGGCGATCAGCCGGCTGCGCGACGAGGTGTCGGGGCGGCCGGGCTATGACATCAAGCGCTTCCACGACGTCGTGCTCGGTGCGGGTCGCATCCCGCTCGCGGTGCTCGAGAACCGGGTGCGCGCCGCCTTTCCGGCCTGAACCAAAAAGTAAGCCCCGTCGCATCTCTGCGGCGGGGCTTCCCTAGGTTGCGTCCGAAGACGCGAACCAAATCTACTCTTTCTTTCGATCAAGTAGGCCATGAAAACGCCCGGCGAAGCGGGAAGGTTCCATGGACGTTAAAAAAATCGGCGGTCAGGTGACTTTCCGGGCCGCTGCGGCGCCCAGGATCAGGAACAGAACCACCAGCGCCAGCCCGATGAAGAACAATATTTTCGCGATGCCGGCCGCCGCGCCAGCGATGCCGCCGAAGCCGAGCACCGCGGCAACCAGGGCGATCACGGCGAAAATAAGGGCCCATTTGAACATCCGATACCTCCTCCAAGCCGGCGCGCAAATCGGCCTTGGGAAACGCGCGTCAACGCAGTTTTCCAAGGACGGACGGCCCTTGGCCGCGCCGCAATCTGCTGAATAGCAAGGGCCCTGATCAAACGACCGCACCGGCCGAAAGTTCCGGGGCGTGGCCGGCACGGGATGGAGGCGCGACCCCTTGTCCGGCGTTACGCCGCCTGTTCCCGGTCTACCGCCGCCTGAACGCGCTTGTAGAAGGCCTCGCGCTCCGCGACGAGGCCGTCGGGATCGGTGGCGACCGGCCAGTTGCCGTTCGACGCGATGACCAGCCGCCGCGCGGCGTCGACGAATATGCCCTGCCCGTATATGCCCTGCGCCGAATAGCTGCCGTCGTCGTTCGTCCACCATTGATAGCCGTAGCCGCGGCCGGGAATGTCGACATCATACGCCTTCGTCGTCGCCTGCGCGATCCAGTCATCGGGCAGGACCTGCTGTCCGCCCGCCACGCCGCCGCCCATCATGAACAGACCGAAGCGCGCAAAATCCCGTAACCTCGCGGAAATGCAACAGCCCGCGATCTCGTGCCCGGTCGCGCCGAGCATCCACACCGCATCGTCCTCCATGCCGAACGGCTTCCAGATCTTCTCGGACAGATAATCGGACAGCCGCTTGCCGGTCGCCGCCGAAACGAGGACGCCGATCAGGTTCGTTTCGCCCGTCTTGTACACCCATGTCGTGCCCTGTCGTCGAGGCTTCCGATATATCCGTCCTGCAGCGCCGCCCCGACCAGCGTGGACGTGATGCTCTTGGCGACCGAAAAACTCGTCCAGCGGCCGGTCGCGGTATAGCCGAGCGCATAGCGTTCGAACCGGATCGCGCCATCCTGGACGATGATCAACCCGGCGTTGCGCTGTTTCGCCATATGCGCGCCGATATCGAACCCCAGGTCGATGATCCGCCCCTGCGGGACCGGGTGCATCCGGTTTCCGGCGCGAATCGTGGCGACCTTGATGCCCGGAAGTTCCTCGACCGCGCGAAAGGCCGCATCGCGATGGTCCTGGCTGGCTAACAACATGGCTTATCCTCGATCGATGGATGGACGGGCAAAACGCCCCGCGCGGTTGCGGCGCGGAACGCGGAGCATCGCTTGCGGCAGCCCCGATCGCGAAGCCGCCGAAGCCGTACCTAATGTCTGTGGGGATTCAG
>NZ_BCUA01000160.1 GCF_001591045.1 Sphingopyxis granuli NBRC 100800
CCGTTGAGAGTTTCAGACGCCGCCAGGCGTCAGAAAGTCTTCGGTGCCCGAACCGCGGTGGTCATGAGCCGAGCTATGGGGAAAGCTGTTTTGCGCTGATGGTGGGGTAGCCGGGCGCAGCCCAAAAGCGGACGCTTCCGGTAGCGGAGCGTCTGGATATGGGTCGAAAAAGCGGACGTGCAAAAGCAGACGGGCCGATTTTGGTGGTGTGACGTCTGCTTTTGAGCAGGGCCAGCGCAAGCGGGTCCGCTTCCAGGCGCGGGTCTGCCCTGGATGGTGTTGGCGATAGGCCGTGCCGGGTCACGGCGCCTGTATCCCGGATGACGGTGCCGGAGAGGGCGGCGCACGCGGGAGGTAGCGGCGCTCGAAAACCTCGATGATGATCATGGTGCCGCCACAGCAAGGGCATAGCGGTTGAGCTTTGAGGTCGGCGGGTTGATCGTCGTCTGGTGAAGGTGCGACGCTGAGCAGGCGGCGAGCGCGTTCGAGATGATACTTGCGCCTGGCGCTGGCGAGCAGTCCATAGTGGCGGATCCGATGGAACCCACGCGGCAGGGCGTGGAGGAGAAAGCGGCGGATGAACTCGTCAGCAGCGAGCGTCATGACCTGCTGCCGTCCGGCGCCGGACTTGCGGTAATCCTTGTAGCGGAAGGTGACCCCGACCTCATCGAACCGGAGAAGGCGGCTGTTCGATATCGCGACCCGGTGGGTGTAGCGTGACAGATAGGCGAGCACCGCCTCGGGCCCAGCGAACGGTGGCTTGGCATAGACGACCCAGCGCTTCTTGCGGACCGGCGAGAGGTGCCGCAGGAACGCGCGTCGTTCGGCGAGATGCGTGAGGCTGCCAAAGAGGGCGAGCTGCCCGCGGTCATGGAGCGCGCGCAGCCGGGTTAGGAACAGGCGTCGGAACAGGGCACCAAGCACGCGGACCGGCAGCAGGAAGGCGGGGCGTGCGGATATCCAGCGTGTTCCATCGCGCGAGATGCCGCCGCCGGGCACGATCATGTGGATATGGGGATGATGGGTCAGCGCCGAGCCCCATGTGTGGAGGACGGCGGTGATGCCGATCCGGGCGCCGAGGTGCTTCGGGTCGGCGGCAATCGTCAGCATCGTATCGGCCGCCGCCTTGAACAGCAGGTCATAGACGAGCGCCTTGTTGTGGAAGGCGATCGCGGCGACCTCGGCAGGCAGCGTGAACACGACGTGGAAATAGCCGACCGGGAGGAGGTCGGCCTCGCGGGCCTCGAGCCAGGTGCGTGCAGCAGCGCCCTGGCACCTCGGGCAATGCCGGTTGCGGCAACTGTTGTAGGCGATCCGCCAATGCCCGCAGTCGGTGCAGGCTTCGACATGGCCGCCGAGCGCGGCGGTGCGGCAATGCTCGATCGCCGACATGATCTTGAGCTGATGCAGGCTCAGATGCCCGGCATGGGCCATGCGATAGGCAGGCCCCGCGGCGCGGAAAATGTCGGCGACCTCGAGTGAGGCGCGCATCGGCCTCAGCCGTCGGGCGCCTCTTCGCTCGGCGATGCGAGCGCGAGCCTGTCGAGCGGGCTGACGATCGAGCGAACGGTCTTGGTGGCAACCTGCGTGTAGAAGGCGGTGGTGTTTAGCTTGGCGTGGCCGAGCAGCGCCTGGATGACGCGGATATCGACGCCGTCCTCGAGCAGGTGGGTGGCGAAGCTATGGCGGAGCGTATGCGGTCCGACGCGCTTGTCGATATCGGCGGCCTCGGCGGCTTCGACGACGACGCGGTAGAGCTGACGCGTGCTGATCGGAGCTGCGGCGCTCTGTCCGGGGAAGAGCCAGCCGTCGGGGACGAGGATGCCCTGTTGCCGCCCCGCGCGCCACCAGTCGCGCAGGAGCAGAAGCAGCCCTTCGGGCAGCATAGCGTTGCGGTAGCGACCGCCTTTGCCGCGCTCGATCCGCAGCAGCATCCGCTTGCTGTCGATATCGCTGACCTTCAGCGCCGACACCTCGGCGACGCGCAGCCCCGCGCCGTAAGCGACCGACAGCGCCGCCTGGTGCTTGAGCGAGCGGGTCGCATCGAGCAGCCGCTTCACCTCGGCCATCGTCAGCACGACCGGGATCTTGCGAACCTGCCTGGTGCGGATCAGCTTGCGCGCGAGGTCGGGGCGGTCGAGCGTGTGCGTGAAGAAGAACCGCAGCGCGCCGACGATGCTGTTCATCGTTGGTGCGGGGACGCCCGCCTGTTGCTGCTCGATCTGGAACTGCCGGACATCCTCGGCGCTCGCGGTGTGGGGCGAGCGCCCGAGCCAGGTCGCGAACCGTCCGACATCGCGAAGATAATTACGCTGCGTCTCCTTCGAGAAGCGGCGCATGGTCATGTCGTCGATCAGGCGCTGGCGCAGCGGGCTGATCGGGCCAATCTGGATAAGCTCGTTCATCGTTCGACTCCTCAGGTAAAGGAGCCGAAAGGGTCTGCCTGCGGCAGCCCACGTTCAATCAGGTGCGGCGATCGCTGGGCCGCTTTACATCGAGGCTAGCACCAATCCGCGCAGCGGTTCGTGCACCGGCC
>NZ_BCUA01000161.1 GCF_001591045.1 Sphingopyxis granuli NBRC 100800
CAGCCCCTCCGCGCGCGAGGCGTTGCCCGACGCCGACGCCGCCTCGATCGTGATGCGCGACAGTCTTTGTTCGAGTTCGGCGACCCGCGCCGCGAGCGCATTGGCGCCGTCGACCGGCGCGACGACGAGCGCCGGCTGGCTCGCCGCCGCGGCCGGCGCAGCCGCCTCGTCGGCGCCGCCCGCCACCGGCACGCCGCCGGGAACGGGCGCTTCGAGGACCTTCGCCACCGGCAGCGCCTGCCGGCCGGTCATCAGCCGGCTCATCGCCCAGCCGCCACCGACCAGGCCGATCAGCAGCAGCAGGAGCGCCCCGATCGCGAGCATCCGCAACGACGGCCCCCGGCCCTGGACACTCGGTTCGGCGCGCGCCATTTTGTCGCTGTCGATTGCCATATTCTTCTTTCAGACGACCCTGTGTGCGCCCTTGTGGCACAAAGCATGCGCCTCTGCCAACATCGCGGCGTCATCGGGCCGCGCGGCGAGCGAAACCGCGCGCCATCCCCGGCCCGCGCGCGCAGCGACCGATTCGCTGATCGCGACCAGCGCCAGATGATCGCGCGCGCGCCCGGTCAGCGCCGCGATTCGCTCGGCCGCGCGCCCCGAATAGGCGAGCAGCACCGCGGGCCTTTCGATCAGCGCCGCCCATTCGGACGGCGGATCGACCGGATCGACGGCATAGCAGGGAAGCGGCGTCAGCACGGTCGCACCGGCGACCAGCGGCGAATGATCGCGCCCGCACAGCCACAGCACGCGCCGGACGCGCCGTGACGGCATGGCATCGATCAGCGTCTGCCCGTCGCTGTCCCCCGTGACCGCGACGTGCAGGCCCGCCGCCGTCGCGGCGGCGGCCGAGGGCGCCCCCACCGCGTGCACCGGCAGCGCGGAAAGCCGCGCCAGCCCGGGGCCCGCCAGCCGCATCGCCTGCGCGCTCGTCACCAGCAGCGCGTCGAAATCGTCCGGATCGGGCACCGTCCAGCCCAGCGCACGCGCCGCGAACAGCGGCAGGTGCCGCGCGTCGAGCCCCATCGCCCGCGCGCGCGCCACCGTCGCCGCACCGCCGGGGTCGGCGCGCGTCACCAGCAGCGGCAGCGCGGCCGTCACGCCGCGAACAGCCGCCGCACCGCATCGGGCGCCTCGTCGAGCAGGCGCCGCGCCAGCGTCGCGGCGTCGGCGGGGCCGGCCACCTGCGTCCAGCCCGCGACATGATCGGCGCCGTCCTCCGAATAGATTTCGGCATCGAGGCGCAGCGCGCCATCGTCCAGCCAGCGCGCATGCGCCGCGACCGGCGAGCGGCAGTCCCCGCCCAGCGCGGCAAGGAACGCGCGCTCCGCGGCGACCGCGGCATGCGTCGGCGCATGATCGACGGCGGCGATCAGCGCGCGCAGCGGGGCATCCTCCGCCCGGCATTCGATGCCGATCGCGCCTTGCGAGGCGGCGGGCAGCAGCAGGTCGATCGGCTGCGCCGTGCCGATCGCGTCCATGCCGAGCCGCGCGAGTCCCGCCGCGGCGAGCAGCGTCGCATCGGCATCGCCCGCCGCGAGCTTGGCAAGCCGCGTCGCGACATTGCCGCGCAGCAGCGGGGTTTCGAGGTCGGGCCGGATACGCCGCACCTGCGCCGCGCGGCGCGGGCTGCTCGTCCCCAGCCGCGCGCCGTGCGGCAGGTCGGCGATCGTCCGCGCGGTGCCGCCGTCGGGCACCACCATCCGGTCGCGCGGATCGGCGCGTTCGAGCATCGCGGCGAGGAAGAAGCGCTCGTCGCGCAGCGTTTCGACATCCTTGAGCGAATGCACCGCCATGTCGATGACCTTCGCGTCGAGCGCGATATCGAGTTCGCGCGTCCACAGCGCCTTGCCCCCGACCTCGGCCAGCGCGCGGTCCTGGATCTTGTCGCCGGTCGCGGTCATCGGCAGGATTTCGAGCGCGCGCGGGTCGAGGCCGTGCGCCGCGACGAGCGCCGCCGCCGCGAGATTCGCCTGCGCCATCGCGAGCGGCGAGGCGCGGGTGCCGATACGCAGCGGGCTGGCGGGCGTGGGAAGCGGGATCGAAGTCATGCGGCCTGCTAGACCATGATGACATCGAATGGAAACGTCATTGCGAGCGGCGAATGACGAAGAGGGTCAATCCAAAATCATCAGAGTTCAGTCACCCGGAGCGGGCGCATAGGGGCGTGCCCCCGCGAAGGCGGGGACCCGGTGCGGTGGAACGCAAACCCCGATTTCCTCCGCTCTGGGCTCCCGCCTTCCGCCTGTGGCGGAAGTTTATCCTGAGCGCCCGCCCTGCGGGCAGTCGAAGGGCGGGAGCACGCGGTTTTGTTTTGCGAAAAAGCGGAATCCCCACAGGCCATAGACCATGATGGCATTAGAAGGATTCGTCATTGCGAGCGGCGAAGCCGCGCGGCAATCCAGAGCAGGCGCAAACCGCTCTGGATTGCTTCCCCCGGATCAGGTCCGGGGCCCGCAATGACGAAGGGAGCCAATCCAAAGTCATCGGTCTGGCGCGGCTTGCCCTGCCGATAAAGGGGCGGGG
>NZ_BCUA01000162.1 GCF_001591045.1 Sphingopyxis granuli NBRC 100800
CGCCGCCAGTTCGGGGTCCGCCATGATCATCGAGCGGCGCATTGCGAGGCGGCCGATGCGCAGCAGTTCGGCCTTGCGGCGCGCCGGGGCGAGCGTGCAGCGCGCTGCTTCGCGCACCACCGCCGCGCCGTAACGGTCGGCGACGATCAGCCCGGAGGTTTCGGGGCGATAGGCCGCGGTGTCGAGGATCGCAGGGTCGAGCCCCGCGGCGAGCGCCCAGTAGAAATGGTCGCACCAGTCGCAATAGTCGGGCCATTTGCCGTCGCCGTGCAGGTCGGCGCGGCTGACCTTGATCTCGACGATGGTGATATGCCCGCGCGCGTCGATCGCGGTGAGGTCGGTGCGGCGGCCGTTGGGCAGCGGCACCTCCGGAATCGCGACCAGCCCCGCCTGCGCGAACAGCCGGCAGACGCCGCGTGCGACGTCGGGAGCGGTCAGGGGCGGTGCGAAATCGAGGCCCGCCATGGCGAAGCCTGCTTTCCTCTATAGTCGATCAGAACGGAACATCGTCGTCGAGGTCGTCGTCGAAGGGCGGGCGTCCGCCACCGCCGCCGCCGCCCGAGGCGCCGCCGCCCTGGTTCCAGCCGCCGCCGCCGGAAGAACCGCCGCCGCCGCCCTGTCCCCAGCTGTCGCCCGAACCCGAACCGCCGCCGCCCCAGCTATCGCCGCCGCCGCGCGATCCGCCGCCGCCGGGGGCGCCGTCGAGCATCGTCAGCGCGCCGCCCATGCCGGCGATCACCACCTCGGTCGTATAGCGGTCGTTGCCGTCGCGGTCCTGCCACTTGCGGGTGCGCAGCGACCCCTCGACATAGACCTTGCTGCCCTTCTTCAGATAGCGCTCGACGACGCCGACCAGCCCGTCGCCGTTGATGACGACATTGTGCCATTCGGTGCGCTCCTTGCGCTCGCCGGTCATCCGGTCCTTCCAGCTTTCGGAGGTGGCGATGCGGATATTGGCGATCCGGCCGCCGTTCTGGAACGACTTGATTTCGGGATCGGCGCCCAGATTGCCGATCAGGATAACCTTGTTGACGCTGCCTGCCATCGCCGCTCCGCTCCGCTTTCCAAGTTGGGGGATCAGCCGAGTCCGAAGGCGACGGCCGTCCAATAGGTGATACCAGCAGCGGCATAGGCGAGCGCGAACAAATAGCCAACCATGAACAGCGGCCATTTCCACCCGTTGGTCTCTCGCCGCGTGATCGCGATGGTCGAGATGCACTGCGGCGCGAAGACGAACCAGGCGAGGAAGGCGAGCGCGGTGGCGAGGCTCCAGCGCCCCTGGAGGCGCTCGCCGAGCGACTGGGCGACGGCTTCCTCGTCGTCGTCGGCGTCGATCGCATTGGCGGTCGCCATCGCCGACACCGCGACCTCGCGCGCCGCCATCGCCGGGATCAGCGCGAGCGCGATGTCGTGGTTGAAGCCGATCGGCCGCACCGCGACCTCCAGCCCGCTGGCGATGCGGCCCGCGATGCTGTAGTCGACCTGGCGCACGTCGCTGTCCGCCGGCGCCTGCGGAAAGGTGAGCAGCAGCCACAGCACGACGGTGGTCATCGCGATGATCGTGCCGGCACGGCGCAGGAAGATCCACGCGCGCTGCCACAGCCCGATCGCGACGTCGCGCAGCCGCGGCCATTGATAGCGCGGCATCTCCATCATGAAGCCCGCCGCGCTGCCGCGCACGACGGTGCGGCGCAGCACGAAGGCGACGACGAGCGCGCCGACGATCCCCGCGACATAGAGGCCGAACAGCACCAGCCCCTGCATCCCGATCGGCGTCCCCGCGACGCCCCGGTTCGGGATGAAGACGCCGATGATCAGCGTGTAGACGGGCAGGCGCGCCGAACAGGTCATCAGCGGCGCGATGAGGATCGTCGTCAGCCGATCCTTCTCGTCCGAGATCGACCGCGTCGCCATGATTCCGGGCACCGCGCAAGCGAAGCTCGACAGCAGCGGGATGAAGCCGCGCCCCGACAGGCCGACCTTCGCCATCAGCCCGTCCATCAGGAAGGCGGCGCGGGTCATGTAGCCCGACGCTTCGAGCAGCAGGATGAAGAGGAAGAGGATCAGGATCTGCGGCAGGAAGACGACGACCGCGCCGACGCCGGCGAGCAGCCCCTCGACGATCAGTCCGCGCACGAAGCCGTCGGGAAGCGCGGCGGTCACCGCGCCCTGCAGGGCGGCGATGCCGTCCTCGATCCAGCCGATCGGCGCTTCGGACCAGGCATAGACCGCCTGGAACATCACGAACATCAGCGCGAGCAGGATCAGGAAGCCCGCGACCGGATGGAGGATGATCGCATCGATGCGCTGCGTCCAGCGGCGCACCGGCGTTTCGGCGAGGATCGCGGCGCGCGCGAGCGCGCGGGCGCGCTGGTGGAGCGCGGCGTCGGACGGCGCCGCGGCCGGCGGCTGTGGCTCGTCCTGCGCGCGGCCC
>NZ_BCUA01000163.1 GCF_001591045.1 Sphingopyxis granuli NBRC 100800
AGCGTCCCTGTCTCCAAGGTATAAACGCCGATCAAGTCCGGGGTCGCAATGACGAAGCGGGTCGAACCAAAGTCATCATGCTCCGGCGCGTCCTCGTCCGGCACCCGGCTTCCGTCGGGGGTATCGGCGCCGCCTTCCTCACAATGCCGATTCCGCCCGGCCGCGGAATCGGCGCGGCGCATCTTGCGCCGCCGCACGCCGCGCCCCAATAAGTCCTGCATGGCTTCAGTCGATGTTCAGGCGCGGGGCGCCACCAAGGCAGCGATGACCCCGCCGCACGCCACGCACCGGGCCGCCGGCCCGCGTTCCTTGCTGCGCGCCCTGCTGGTGCTGCTGGCGATGCTCGCGGTCGCGGTGCGGCCGGCGATGGCGCAATCGATCCTGCGCGATGCCGAGACCGAGGCGTTGCTGAAGGACATGATGGACCCGCTGCTCGTCGCGGCGGGATTGCGCCCGGGCCAGGTGCGCGTCCACATGCTCGGCGATCCCAGTATCAACGCCTTCGTCGCGGGCAGCCAGGACATCTATGTCTTCAGCGGGCTGATCGAGGCGGCCGGCAGCGCCAACGAAGTGCAGGGCGTGCTCGCGCACGAACTGGGCCACGTCATGGGCGGCCACGCGATCCGCACCAACGACGGCATCAAGGCCGCGACCGGCATCTCGCTCGTCAGCCTGCTGCTCGGCGCCGCGGCGATCGCCGCGGGCGGCGGCGAGGCGGGCATGGGAATATTGATGGCGGGCCAGCAGGCGGCGCTCGGCAAATTCCTCGCCTTCAGCCGCGTGCAGGAGGCGACCGCCGACGCCGCGGGCGCGCAATATCTGTCGAAGGCGGGGATCAGCGGTAAGGGCAGCCTCGCCTTCTTCAAGCGGCTGCAGAACATCGAATTCCGCTATGCGATCAAGCAGGACGACGACCAGGCCTATGGCCGCACCCACCCGCTGTCGGGCGACCGCATCCAGGCGCTGCGCGAGGTCTATGTCGTCGATCCGGCATGGGACAAGCCGTCGGACCCGCAGATCGAACGGCGTTTCGAGCGGGTGAAGGCGAAACTGGTGGGATTCGTCGCGGAACCGGCGAAAACGCTGCGCCTCTATCCCGAAAGCAACACCAGCGTCCCCGCGCGCTATGCCCGCGCCTATGCCTGGCACAAGAGCGCCTATCCGCAGAAGGCGCTGACCGAGGTCGAGGGGCTGATCGCCGCCGATCCCGAGGATCCCTATTTCCTCGAACTCGAAGGCCAGATCCTGCTCGAATCGGGGCGCCCGCGCGACGCGATCCCGGCGCTGCGCAAGGCGGTCGCCAATTCGCGGTCGCAGCCGCTGATCGCCGCGCTGCTCGGTCATGCGCTGATCGCAACCGAGGATTCGGCCAATTACCCCGAGGCCGAAAAGGTGCTGAAGACCGCGGTCGCGCTCGACAATGAAAATCCCTTCGCCTGGTACCAGCTCGGCATCGTCTATGCGAGCAAGGGCGATCAGGCGCGCGCCGCGCTCGCCTCGGCGGAGCGATACAGTCTCGAGGGTGGACAGGCATCGCTCGCGCTGCGTAATGCCGAAGCCGCGATGCAGGGCCTGCCGCAAGGCTCGCCCGACTGGATACGGGCGCAGGATATTTCGCTGGTCGCCCGCGCCGAGGTGGAACGAACGCGCAAACGGCGCTAGATTCGCGCAAACGACGGGACGGCATCGCGATCCTGTGATGCACAAGGGCAGCAAGTGACGGACAACAAGGAAGATTATTACCAGCCCTGGCTTCGTGATCCGGGGCCGGCGCCGGGTCCGCAAGGCGCACCGCGCGCCGGCGGGGGACTCGACGACGGAGGGCTCGCCAAGCCGAAGGAGTCGCCGCCGGTCGGCATCGACCTGTCGCGCTATCCCGCGGCGGAGGAGCGGCCGCGTGCGCCGCTGGTGAAGCCCGACCGGATACGCGCGGGCGCGCAGGGCGCGTGGCAACGGCTGCGCACGGGCGCCGAGGCCTTTGCTGACTGGACGATCGCGGTCGGCGAGCGCGCCGATATTCCCGCGAAGGTCGAGGCGATGGAGATTCCGCGCCGCAGCCGCGCGCTCGCGCGGCAGGGCGGCGCCCTCTCGGCCCGCGCGGCGCGCGCCGTGGGCCGCGGGG
>NZ_BCUA01000164.1 GCF_001591045.1 Sphingopyxis granuli NBRC 100800
GGCTTTCGCCGGGGAACAGCTCCCTACTTGTCTGAAGGATATATATCCCGACTTGATCCGGGTGACGATGAAAGCAAAATCACGCTCCTGCTTTCTCGTTACCGCCGGATTTAGCGCTCGATACTCCAGCCCTTATCCCGGCGTTCCCTCCATCGCCGCCTGAAAGCTGTCCGCGCGCGCCATCGCCCAATAGCGCGCACTTGCGACTGACCCCGGATCGTCGAGCAGGATGCCGCGCGGGTAGAAATTATAGATGCGGTCGATCGAATCCGAGCGCGCCGAATTGAGCCGTTCGTGCAGATGGTGCGGGCGGATCCGCCACGGGCTGTCGAGCCCCATCGCGCAACTGATGTCCCATAGCGCGGAAACGGTCGCGGCCTGGAAGCGGTGGACGCGGGCCGCCTTGTCCTCGACCACCAGCCCGCGCTGGCGGCCCGGGTCCTGCGTCGCGACCCCGGTCGGGCACAGATCGGTATGGCAGCGCAGCGACTGGACGCAGCCGAGGCTGAACATGAAGGCGCGCGCGGCATTCGACCAGTCGGCGCCGAGCGCGCAATGGACCGCGAGCCCGGCGCCCGAGTGGACCTTGCCCGACGCGGCGAGGCGGATCTCCTCCTTCAATCCGCAACCGACGAGCGCGTTGCGCACGAAGATCAGCCCTTCGCGCAGCGGCATGCCGACGCGGTTCGAGAATTCGACCGGCGCCGCGCCGGTGCCGCCTTCGGCGCCGTCGACGACGATGAAATCGAGCCGGATTCCGGTTTCGAGCATCGCCTTCATGACGGCATAGATTTCGTGCGGCTGGCCGACGCACAGCTTGATGCCGACGGGCTTGCCGCCCGACAGTTCGCGCAGCCTCGCGGCCCATTCGACCATCCCGATCGGGGTGGTGAAGGCCGAATGCGCGGCGGGGGAAATGCAGTCCTCGCCCTCCGGCACGCCGCGCGTCGCGGCGATCTCGGCGCTGACCTTGGCGCCGGGCAGCACGCCGCCATGGCCGGGCTTGGCGCCCTGGCTCAGCTTGATCTCGATCATCCTGACCTGATCGTCCTGCGCGCGGTCGCGGAACCGGCCGGGGTCGAAGCGGCCGGTCGCGTCGCGGCAGCCGAAATAGCCGCTGCCCAGTTCCCAGACGATATCGCCGCCGTGGATGCGGTGATAGGGGCTGAAGCCGCCCTCGCCCGTGTCGTGATAGAAGCCGCCCCGGCGGGCACCGAGGTTGAGCGCCTCGATCGCCTTCGCGCCGAGCGAGCCGAAGCTCATCGCCGAAATGTTGAGCAGCGCGGCGTCATAGGGCCGCGAGCATTGCGCGGTGCCGACGCGCACCCGCTGCGTCCGGTCGGCGGCGACCACGGGCGCGATGCTGTGGCTCATCCATTCATATTCGTCCGAATAGACGTCGAGTTCGGTGCCGAAGGGATGCGCGTCGAGATCGCCCTTGGCGCGCGCATAGACGATGTCGCGCTCGCTGCGGGTGAAGGGGCGCCCGTCGAACGGGCTTTCGACGACATAGGCATAGAGGAAGGGGCGCAGCGCCTCGAACAGCCAGCGGATATGCGCGATCAGCGGATAGTTGCGGCGCAGCGTATGGCGCCGCTGCACGGCGTCGTACAAGGCGACGACGAGCAGCGGTACCCACAGGATCAATGTCCAGCGCGCCGGCCCCCACCACGCGGCAAGCGCGATCGCGGCGCAAAGGACGGGAAAGGCGATCCAGCGAAGCATCGGACGGCCGCGCGATCAGCCCGCCTGCGCGGCGAGCATCGCGGCCATTTTCTCCCATACCTTGTTGATGGCCTTGAGCGGGCGGACCATCACCTTGAAATCCTGTATCTTTCCTTCGTCGTTCCAGCGGATGATGTCGACGCCGTTGATATGGATGCCGTCGAGTTCGCTCGCGAACTCGAGGCAGGCCTGATCGCCGTCGACGATTTCGCGCAGATAGCGGAAATGCTCGCCGCCGAGCACATGGCTGGCGGCGTGCAGATAGGCGAAGACCGTGTCGCGGCCCTGCTGCGGCGTGTGGACGACCGGCGAATGGAACACCGCATCCTCGGCGAGCAGGTCGCGCAGCGCCTGCGGGTCGCCGCCGCCCGCCA
>NZ_BCUA01000165.1 GCF_001591045.1 Sphingopyxis granuli NBRC 100800
AGTCCTTCTGATGTCATCATGTTCCAGCAACGACAGCATCGGCGGCAATGCGACGGCACGCGAAGCGTCACGATGCATGAACGCCGTCAGAAACCGACGCAGTCGCGGACACCAGATATGCAAACGGCCCCGAGCAGGAGCTCGAGGCCGTTCGGAAACTGGTTCCGACAAGAGCCGCGATTACGGGCTGGTCGGGTTGTCGTCGTTGTTGTCCGAAGCGATCACGATGCCGACAACGATGGCAGCCAGGGCGAGAAGGCCGATGATCCAACCGCTCCCCGTGAGTTCACTTTCGCCTTCGGCGGTCGAGGTCGCACGAGCCCCGTCGAACGCGGCAGCCGCAGGAGCAGCCGAAGCCACGACCGGAGCCGCAATCATCGAGGTCGCCGCGAGGGAGACCGCAGCTTTCTTAAGCAGATTCATCTTATTCTCCGTCCACTGGATCAATGGTCTTGTCGAATCACACCAGAAAGCTCTCGCTCCCGATCTGGTTCTGCAATGCCCTCCTAGGCGTAACCATCGGCAATTGCAATGCTGTTTTGGCCTAGCCGATCATTTCCTATCAAATTGCTAATGCACCGATAAATAGACCGGTATCAGCTGCGCCGCGCACGCTCGAAGGCTTCGGAAGTCACCGGATATCCGAGCCCTTCCGGGATGCACAGATATCGCCGCCCTCCGCGATCTTCGACCCACGGCGTGATAAGCTCGATCGGATATTCTCCCGCATGCCTCGTGAAATCCTCGAAATCCGTCCGCTGCGCCAGCCGCTCCAGATTGCGCCGAGTCGGAAAGATCACCGACGCCTCGCCGCGATCGGCCATCGCCAGCGTCGCATGCGCGCTCGCCCAGAAAATCTGGCTATGCTCGGCCTCTTCGACGGTGAGTTCGTGGCCGTGGGCGGGGGCCGGCACCGCATAGAAGCGCGTGTCGAAGGTCCGCGCCTCCTTGAAATTGGGGCACCAGCGCGCGAAGGGCACGAGCGCGTCGAGCGCGATCCGCTCGTCGCGCGACGCCAATATGTCCGATAGCAGCGTCCCGCCCAGCAACGCCCGCCGCACGGCCGCGATTTCACGGTCGCGCAGCCCGTCCCAGCCGACCGCGAGCCCCGTCTCCTCGATCGTCTCGCGCAGCGCGGCAACCCGGGCCGCGCCCTCGGCATCGTGCGGCGCAAAGCCGTGACGCTCGGCAACCAGATAATCGTCGGGATCGATCCGCCCGCCCGGGAACACCAGCGCGCCGGCGGCAAAGGCCATGTTCGTTGCGCGCTTCACCATCAATATCTCGTCAGGACCGCCGTTGTCGGAAGGCCGCATGATCACGAGCGTCGCGGCGGGGATCGCTCCCTCGGGCACCGGCGGCGACGCGTAAGGTCGCAAGGTGGAATCATTCATGATCCAGGCGATACGCCGCGTGCCCGCGCTTGTCATCCCGGCATTGCGGGGACGCCCTTGCAGGTGCAAGATGGCGCCGACAGCGCTGCAGCGGGAGCGGACCGTTGGGAATCTTGGAGATATTGGGAGTCGCCGGAAGCCTGAGTCTGCTGGCGGGATGGCGACTCTATCTGACGATCCTCGTCACCGGCATCGCGATGCATTTCGGCTGGTTGCCGCTGCCCGAACATCTGAAGGCGCTCCAGATCCTGGCCAACCCATGGGTGCTGGGCGTCGCCGCGATCGGCACCCTCGCCGAATTCCTGGCCGACAAGGTGGCGTGGGTCGATTCGATCTGGGACGGGGTTCACGGCATCGTCCGCCCGCTCGGCGGCGCACTGCTCGCGCTGGCGCTGGTCGACTCGTCCAACCCGGCCTGGCAGGTGGTGGCCTTTCTGCTCGGCGGCGGCGGCGCGTTGTTGAGCCACGGCGCGAAGGCGACGACACGCGCGGTCGTCAACGTCAGCCCCGAACCCTACAGCAATGCGGCCGTTTCGACCGGCGAAGACGTCGCGACGAGCGGGCTGCTGGCGCTCGCCATCGCTTATCCTCCGCTTGCCATTGGGATTGCGGTGCTTCTGTCGGTTGCGGCGGTAATCGTCATCGTGGTGCTGCGCCGGCTGCTT
>NZ_BCUA01000166.1 GCF_001591045.1 Sphingopyxis granuli NBRC 100800
ATAAGGGGCCGTGCGGGTTTATGGTACGCCGCTCTAGCCGTTCCCCGGCGAAAGCCGGGGTCCACGAGGGGTAGCGCTGTATCATCTGGACCCCGGCTTTCGCCGGGGAACAGCGCCTTACTTGCCTGAAGGACATATGTGCCGAACAAGTTCGGGGTGACGAAAGATCGGATGGCGCCTCCGGGTCGAAAGCTCCCTTGGCTGCCGCCTGTCGGCGCATAGGTCCACTCTCGCGCTTTTCTGCCATCCATCAGCGAGATGCGCGCCCTCAATCGTCCGGCCTCGCGCCAGTAGCGGATACGCTGCGGATAGCATCGCAAAGCGCATCGTCACCCTCCACCTACCTGTCGGGCTATTAGGAGATTATCAAAGTTTCCCTTTTATTCACCCTGCTTGATGGGGGGTCTGCTGGCGAAAGCCGCACTCACCCCGAACGAGAAGCAGGATGAAGCGATGAGTGCATTCGGACGTCGTCCCGGAACCGCTGGCCGCCCCGCCTTTGGCGTGGCGAAGCCGATGCAGACTGGGCCCGGCGTGCCCGGTGGAAGCCAGTTCCCGCCCATCGAGCCCGCGCCCGCCGCGCACGATCCGGCGCCCTCGCCCCTCAGCCCCGAGCTGGAGGCGATGGAGCGGCTGAACCAGCGCTCGTCGGCCGAGAATATGGAGCCCGAACGGGCGCAGGGGTTCGAGGCGAGCGTCCACAAGATCAAGGAACAGGTGCTGCCGCGCCTGCTCGAACGCGTCGATCCGGAGGCCGCGGCGACGCTGAGCAAGGACGAGCTGACCGAGGAATTCCGGCCGATCATCCTGGAAGTGCTGGCCGAGCTGCGCATCACGCTCAACCGCCGCGAACAATTCGCGCTCGAAAAGGTGCTCGTCGACGAACTGCTGGGCTTCGGCCCGCTCGAGGAATTGCTCGCCGACCCCGATATTTCCGACATCATGGTCAATGGGCCCTACCAGACCTATGTCGAACGCAAGGGCCAGCTCGTCATCGCGCCGATCCAGTTCCGCGACGAACAGCATCTGTTCCAGATCGCGCAGCGCATCTGCAACCAGGTCGGCCGTCGCGTCGACCAGACCACGCCGCTTGCCGACGCCCGCCTGAAGGACGGCAGCCGCGTCAACGTCATCGTCCCGCCGCTCAGCTTGCGCGGCACGGCCATTTCGATTCGTAAATTCTCGGCCAAGCCGATCACGCTCGACATGCTGTGCCAATGGGGCGCGATGAGCCAGAAGATGTGCACCGCGCTGAAGATCGCGGGCGCGAGCCGCTTCAACATCGTCATCTCGGGCGGCACCGGCTCGGGCAAGACGACGATGCTCAACGCGCTGTCGAAGATGATCGACCCCGGCGAGCGCGTGTTGACGATCGAGGACGCCGCCGAACTCCGGCTGCAGCAGCCGCACTGGCTGCCGCTCGAAACGCGCCCCGCGAACCTGGAAGGGAACGGCGCGATCCACATGGGCGACCTCGTCAAGAACGCCCTGCGTATGCGTCCCGACCGCATCATCATGGGTGAGGTTCGCGGCGCCGAATGTTTCGACCTGCTCGCCGCGATGAACACCGGCCACGACGGCTCGATGTGCACGCTCCACTCGAACAGCCCGCGCGAATGCCTCGGCCGTATGGAGAATATGGTGCTGATGGGCGACATCAAGATTCCGAAGGAGGCGATTTCCAAGCAGATCGCCGATTCGGTCGACCTGATTGTCCAGATCAAGCGCCTGCGCGACGGCTCGCGCCGTGTCACCAACGTCACCGAGGTGATCGGCATGGAGGGCGACGTCATCGTCACCCAGGAACTGTTCAAGTTCGAATATCTGGACGAGGACAAGGACGGCAAGATCGTCGGCGAATATCGCTCGATGGGCCTGCGCCCCTATACGCTGGAAAAGGCGCGCCAGTTCGGTTTCGACCAGCCCTATCTGGAAGCGTGCCTCTAGGGTTGCGCAGACTTGGCGGCTTGCCGCCTAGACCCCGATGACTTTGGATTGACCCACTT
>NZ_BCUA01000167.1 GCF_001591045.1 Sphingopyxis granuli NBRC 100800
CCGACCGCCGCCGCGCGATCGACGCCGCGCTGGCGCCGGGCGGCGCGCTCGACCCGCTCGATGCCGATGCGGCGGATCGCGTCGGGGCGTGGCTCGCGGTGCCGCAGACCGCCGCTGCGCCGCGGCTCGAAACCATTCGCCTGACCGGCGCCGATCCCGACGACCTGACGCTGCGCGCAGCGCGCCTGCTGGGCGAGGCCGACCATGTCTTTCACGACCCCGCGGTTCCGTCCGCCATCCTCGACCGCGCGCGCGCCGATGCCGTGCGCCACCCCGCCGACGCGCCGCCCGCCGCGCCGCCGCCGGGCCTGTCGCTGTGGATCGCCTTCGCGCGGTGAAGCGCTACCTTACAATAAGTTAACTGGCTCCCGCTGCCCGGTTTCCTAAGCCTTGTCGTGCGGCAGACGCGCCGCCTGCAACAGGGAGGGACATATGGGGGTAGAGGCCATCGACATCGACAGCATCCCGTTGCTCGACACCGCCGTCGGGCTGTTCGGATCGCTGGCGCCGATGCAATCGACGCCCGGATCGTCGGTGTTCGAAGTCACCGTCACCGTCGTCCTGATCATCTACGACTGAGCGCCTGCGCGCGGCGGCGCCGCCTTTCCCGTGCCGCCGCGCGCCCTTTCCGCGCGCCCTTTCCCCCATGGACCACGGCATGATGCTGCGCTCGCGGCACGATCATTTCCCGCGCTGCGACGAAGTGCGCCGCCGGCGCCGCCACGCCGCCGCGAGCGCACTCGACGCGGCGTGGCGCGCGGGCGACCTCGCCCCGGACGGCCTGCTCGCGGCGATGCGGGCGCAGGAGGCAGCGACGCCCGAAGCCGCGATCGCGGCGCTGGCCCCGTGGCTTGCCGACATCGACTGGCTGCGCGCGCGCCTCGGCGAGGCGCTGGGCCTGCTTGCCGCCGACGCTTTCGCGCGCCCGCCGCTGCGCCCGGTCGGCGGCGGCGCGCTCGGCGGGCTGCTGCTCGCCGAAGCGGGCGCGATCCGGCTGACGCTGCTGCTCCGCCCCTTCGATGCCGCCGCGCACGAAGGGGCGCCGACCGCGCTGTTCGTCCCCGGCCGTTCGGTGACGCGCATCCTCGCGGACGGCGGCGCGATGCTCCGCTTCCACCGCGTCGCGGTCAGCGCCGCAGAGGAAGCGGGCGCCTTCACCGCCGCCGGAGCGAGTCCTTGCCGTAGCACCGACCCGCGGCCGTTGCGCGCGGGGGAGGCGATCCGGCTCGATTCGGCGCGCGAGACCTTCGGCCTCAGCGGCGGCAGCGGTGACGTGCTGATGCTCCAGGTTGCGATCCAGCCGCCGTCGCCCCTGCCGATCCGCGCCTATGACGTCGCGAGCGGCCGGCTCGCTCATGTCTCCGCCTCGCGCCGCGACAGCAGCTTTCGCCAGATGGCGCTCGCGCTGCTTCGTGCGATGCACCGCACCGACGCCGCGCCGCTCTTCGCCGCCGAAGCCGCCAGCGAGGATTTCGCCGCGCGCTGGAACGCGATGCGCGAACTGATCGCGCTCGACCCTGCCGCCGCGCGCGCGCCGCTCGCGCGCATGGCCGCCGCCGACCCGCACCCGGAGGTCCGTGCCGCTGCCGCCGCGACGCTGGCGCTCTATCCGTCCCCTCCCGCAAGCGGGAGGGGCAGCGAGGCTTGCGAACTTGTTCGCTAGCCGCAGCGGGGTGGGCC
>NZ_BCUA01000168.1 GCF_001591045.1 Sphingopyxis granuli NBRC 100800
TCCACGCGCGGCAGCGCTGTGCCATCTGGACCCCGGCTTTCGCCGGGGAACAGCTCCTTACTTGCCTGAAGGATTCCATGACCTGACCCCCCGACAAGCACCGCGTAAACCGAAAAGGCGGACCGTGGATGCTGAAACAAGTTCAGCGTGACGGATGGGGGAATGACGACGGATTCCACTGAACCCACCACCATGGCCCACGCGCCGTTGACCGCTCCGACCGGGCGTGGAAGGATCGAGGCGATGACCGCTCCCATGCCTCTTGCCGCCGTCCCGTCCCTTGGCCTTTGAGCGTCCCGCCATCGTGATCGCGGCGGGCGGGGACGGCGCGCGCATCGGCGGCGGCAAGCCCGCGCGGATGCTCGGCGAGCTGCGGCTGATCGACCATGCGGTGGCGTGGGCGCGCCGCCACGGCGATGCGGTCGCGCTGGCGGTGCGGCCGGGTGACGGCGACTGGGGCACCGGCTGTCCGCTCCTGTTCGACGATCACCGCGATATCGGGCCGATCAGCGCGCTGGCGAGCGCGTTCGACCACGCGCGCGCGCAGCGCCGCGCTGCCGTGCTGATGATCGGCTGCGACATGCCCTTCCTGCCCGACGATCTGGTCGAGCGCCTGTCGTCGGCGCTGGACGGCCACGGCGCTGCGCTTCCCGTCAGCCGCGGGCGGCTGCATCCCACCGCCGCGCTGTGGCGACCCGACAGCGCCGCGCTCGACGCCTATGTCGCGCGCGGAGGGCAGTCGTTGCGGCGCTTTGCCGGAGAGGTCGGGATGGTCGAGGTGGCGTGGGATGCCGCCGGGCCCGATCCCTTTGCGAACATCAACGATGCGGCGGCGCTGGCGGCGGCCGAAGCGCGGATCAGAACGCCAGCGCGCTGACCGGTGCGCCGGGCTCCAGCGCCGCCTGGTCCGGCGGGCAGCGGATCAGGCAGTCGGCGACGGCGAGCGCCGCCTGCGCGCCGCTGTCCTGATTGCCGAGCGGCGTCAGGCCCGCCTCGTCCCATCGCGCGCGCGCGAAGGTTTCGCGCGAGCCCGTCGCGGGAAGCGGGGCGGCGAGCGGAAGCGTCCGCCAGCGCAGCGCCCGCTCGACGCCGCGCGCCTGCAACTGCGCGAGCAGCGGCACCAGGAACAGCCGCGCCGTGACCATCGCCGACGTCGGATTGCCCGGCAGGCCCAGCACCCATCGGCCGCGCGCCCGGCCCAGCCACACGGGCTTGCCGGGCTTGATCGCGACCTTGGCGAACAGCAGGTCCAGCCCGTGCGGCGCGAACATCGGTTTGGCGAAATCGCGTTCGCCCACCGATGCGCCGCCCGTGACGATCACCACGTCGGCCTGATCGAGCGCGCGGTCGGCCAGCGCCTCGAGCGCCGGCAGGTCGTCGACGCCCGTCGCGCGGCTCGCGACCAGCGCGCCCTGCGCCTGCACCATCGCCATGACGCCGAAGGTCACGCTTTCGGGAATCGCATCCTCGCGCTCCAGCGCGCGGCCCGGCGGTGCCAGCTCGTCGCCGGTGCCGACGATCGCGATGCGCGGTTGCCGGATCACCGCCACCTGCGCGGTGTCGGCCGCGGCGGCGACGATCATCGCGCGCGGCGTCAGTTCCGTGCCGGCGTCGAGCAGCAGCGCGCCCGCCGCGAAATCGCTTCCCGCCG
>NZ_BCUA01000169.1 GCF_001591045.1 Sphingopyxis granuli NBRC 100800
GCCACCGCGTCGTCGAAACCCGTCATGGCTTGCGCATCGCGCCCGATCGCCCGCCATCCTTCGCCGTCACCCGGATCGCCTCGATCGTCATCGTCTTGTCGACCGCCTTCAGCATGTCGAACAGGGTCAGCGCAGCGACCGAAACGGCGGTCAGCGCTTCCATCTCCACCCCGGTCTGCCCGCTGGTGCGCACCTCCGCCCGGATGCTGAAGCCGGGCAGGCTGTCGTCGATGGCAATCTCCACCAGCACCTGCGACAGCGCGAGCGGATGGCACAGCGGGATCAACTCGGCGGTGCGCTTGGCGGCCATGACCCCGGCCAGTTCGGCGGTGGCGATGACGCTGCCCTTGGGCGTTTCGCCGGCGCGCACCTTGTCGAGCGTCGCCGGCGCGCAGAGGAGTTCGCCCCGGCTCTCGGCCCGGCGCGTCGTCACCGGCTTGTCGCCGACATCGACCATGCGCGCCCGCCCGGCGGCATCGATATGCGACAGGTCGTTCATGCGCACAGTCCGGCGAGGCGCGGCACCTGTCCGGCGATCGAGCAGGGGCGGTGGCGGCTGTCGAACTCGGCGGCGAGCACGAGGTCCCACGCGTCGCGGCAGGCGCCGGTCGAACCGGGCACGCAGAAGATGAAGGTATCGTCCGCCTGGCCTGCGAAGGCGCGCGATTGCAGCGTCGATACGCCGATGGTTGTCATGCTCGCCTGATGGAAGACGACGCTGAACCCGTCCATCACCCGGCGCAGCAGCGGCATCACCGCCTCGGGCGTCACGTCGCGCGGCGTGAAGCCGGTGCCGCCGGTGCTGACGATGATGTCGATGCCGGGGTCGGCGATCCACGCTGCCATCCGGTCGCGGATCGCCTGCACCTCGTCGGTGACGATGGCGCGCGCGGCGAGCTTGTGGCCGGCCGCCGTCAGCCGCTCGGCGAGCAGCGCGCCGGAGGTGTCGGTCTCCATCGTGCGCGTATCCGACACGGTCAGCACCGCGATATGCAGCGGGTGGAAGGTCAGGCTGTCGTCAATTCCGGGCATGCGTCATTCCCATGTTGCGGCTTCCCAGCGCGCGACGGCCGAACGGTCGGCGTCGGTGGGTTCGATCCAGCGGCTTCCCTCGGGCGCCTCCTCGCGCTTCCAGAACACCGCCTCGGTCTTCAGCCGGTCCATCAGATAGTCCGCGGCCTCGAAGGCGGCGCGGCGGTGCGCGGCGGCGGTGGCGACGAAGACGATCGCCTCGCCGGGCAGGATGCGCCCCGCCCGGTGCACGACGAGGCTGCGGGTGATGCGAAAGCGCGCCCGCGCGTCGGCCGCGATCGCCCGCATCGAGGCGAGCGTCACGCCGCGATAGCTTTCCAGCACCAGCGAGGCGAGCGGCGCGCCGTCCTTTGCCGCGGCGCGCGCGTGGCCGGTGAAGCTGACGACCGCGCCCTCGCCGGAGAGCGAGGCCGTGAATGCCGCCAGCCGCGCCGCCGGGTCGA
>NZ_BCUA01000170.1 GCF_001591045.1 Sphingopyxis granuli NBRC 100800
CCATGGTCTGCCCTCGAATGAAAGGCAGCACAAAAGAGAGGGTCCGGCCATGGATGCTGAAACGAGTTCAGCATGACGAACGGATGATGCAGCGCGCCGAACGCTAAATCCCCCCAAGACCTTAAGTTTGGGAACCGACCGATAATCAGCGCGAGGAGCCTCCGATGACCGAGCAGACCGACTATGTGCCGCCCCAGGTGTGGACGTGGGACAAGGAAAGCGGGGGACGCTTCGCCAGCATCAATCGCCCGATCGCGGGACCGACGCACGACAAGGCGCTTCCGATCGGCAAGCATCCGCTCCAGCTCTATTCGCTCGGCACCCCCAACGGGGTGAAGGTGACGGTGATGCTGGAGGAACTGCTCGCGGCCGGGCACGGCGGCGCCGAATATGACGCATGGCTGATCCGCATCCACGAGGGCGACCAGTTTTCGAGCGGCTTCGTCGCCGCCAACCCGAACAGCAAGATTCCGGCGCTGGTCGACCGCAGCGGCGCCGATCCGATCCGAGTCTTCGAATCGGGCGCGATTCTGATCTATCTTGCAGAGAAATTCGGGGCCTTCCTGCCGACCGAGCCCGCGCAGCGCGCCGAGACGCTGTCGTGGCTGATGTGGCAGATGGGCAGCGCGCCTTTCCTGGGCGGCGGATTCGGCCATTTCTATGCCTATGCGCCCACCAAAATGGAGTATCCGATCAACCGCTACGCGATGGAAGTGAAGCGGCAGATGGATGTGCTCGACCGGCAATTGGCGGAGAATGAATATATCGCGGGCTCCGCCTATTCGATCGCCGACATGGCGATCTGGCCCTGGTACGGCGCGCTCGCCAAGGGGCTGGTCTATGACGCCGGCGAATTTCTGGGCGTGCAGGATTACCGGAACGTCCAGCGCTGGACCGACCAGATCGCGTCGCGCCCCGCGGTGAAGCGTGGCCGCATGGTCAACCGGGTCATGGGCGACCCGGCGAGCCAGCTTCACGAACGGCACGATGCGTCGGATTTCGACCTGCGGACGCAGGACAAGGTGCAGGCCGAACAGTCCGCCAAATGACGCAATTGCACGGAAAGGCGCCTGCGGAGCCCTTCAGGATTCGATAAGCCTTTCCCGCAAGCGGTTGGCAGAAAAGCATTTTTCTGCCGATTGCGGCGCGGCGATTTTACGCATTTCCGGTAAAAGCGCCGAACCGCCCTCGCGACCGCCTTTTTACGTCCATCGGCGATGATCGGACCCATGACAGGTCCGCATCCCCTCGATCCATCGACCCGCCGTGCCGCCATTGCGACCCCGGACCTGATCGGGATACATACCCTTCAGGCAAATGGGGAGCTGTTCCCCGGCGAAAGCC
>NZ_BCUA01000171.1 GCF_001591045.1 Sphingopyxis granuli NBRC 100800
AGCGTTATCGATGCATTTTGAGGTATTGATTGTGGGCGGCGGTCACGGTGGTGCGCAGGTTGCGGTGATGCTGCGGACGCAGAAGTTTGCGGGGAGCGTTGCGATTGTCGGCGACGAGCCGGAGCTTCCCTATGAGCGCCCGCCCTTGTCGAAGGAGTATTTCGCGGGCGAGAAGGAATTCGAGCGCATCCAGCTGCGCCCCGCCCGATATTGGGACGAGCGCGACGTGACGATGCTGCTCGGCAAGCGCGTGGTCGGTGTCGACCCGGCGGCGCACACCGTCACGACCGACGGCGGCGAGACGATCGGCTACGGCAAGCTCGTCTGGGCGACGGGGGGCGCGCCGCGGATGCTGCCGATCCCGGGCGGCGACCTGCCGGGGGTGCAGGGGGTGCGCACCCGCGCCGATGCCGATGCGATGAAGGCGGCGTCGGAGACGGCGAGGCAGATCGTGGTGATCGGCGGCGGCTATATCGGGCTCGAGGCGGCGGCGGTGCTGACCAAGGCGGGCAAGAAGGTCGTGCTGCTCGAGGCGCAGGACCGGGTGCTCGCGCGCGTCGCGGGCGAGGCGCTGTCGCGCTTCTACGAAAAGGAGCATCGCGAGCATGGGGTGGACCTCCGGCTCGGCGTCTGCGTCGAGGCGATCGAGGGCGAGGCGCATGTCACCGGCGTTCGCCTGTCGGACGGCGAGGTCATCCCCGCCGACCTCGTCATCGTCGGCATCGGCATCGTCCCGGCGGTGGAACCGCTGCTCGCGGCGGGTGCCGAGGGCGCGAGCGGTAGCGGGGGCGTGCTCGTCGATCGCCATTGCAAGACGAGCCTTCCCGACATCTACGCGATCGGCGACTGCGCGGCGCACGAAAACCCCTTTGCCGAAGGCGCGGTGATCCGGCTCGAATCGGTGCAGAACGCCAATGACCAGGCCAATGTCGTCGCCAAAGGCATCGTCGGTGACGAAGCGCCCTATCATGCGATCCCGTGGTTCTGGTCGAACCAGTACGACCTCAAGCTCCAGACCGCGGGCCTGTCGACCGGGCACGACCGGGCGGTGCTGCGCGGCGACCCCGCGACGCGCAGCTTCTCGGTCGTCTATCTGAAGCAGGGCAGGGTGATCGCGATCGACTGCGTCAATGCGACGAAGGACTATGTCCAGGGCCGCATGATCGTCACCGCGGGGCTGCTGGCAACCCCCGGGCAACTCGCCGACACCCGGACCCCGCTCAAGGAACTCCTCGCATCCTGATGCTCAGGCAGCGCCAGGCGGCGCATCGCCCAGCGCCTGCTTCAGCGTCGTCCTGATGCCGCG
>NZ_BCUA01000172.1 GCF_001591045.1 Sphingopyxis granuli NBRC 100800
GCTGTCAGTTCCTCGCCCGACACGGCGCCGGTCCCGGCGATGCTCTCGCGCCGCGCCAGTTCGGCGCGCGCGCGCTCGACCGTCGCATCGGCGTCGCGCAGCCGCGCCTGTGCCTGCGAAATCTCGGCCCCGCGCGCCGCGACGCGCGCGCGCGCCGCACCGGCAGTCGCATCGGCCTGCCCGTAGCGCTGGCGCGCCTGCCGCAGCGCCGCTTCGGCATCGGCGACCGCCAGCCGTTGGTCGGCATCGTCGAGGATGACGAGGATATCGCCCTTTTTCACCGCCTGCGTGCCGCTGACGCGCACCGCCTTGACCGGGCCCGAGACAAGCGCGGTGACGGTGGCGCTGTCGGCGCCGACATAGGCATTGTCGGTCGAGACACGCCCCGCCTGCGTCAGAAAATACCAGATGCCCCACGCCGCCGCGATCGTCGCCACGACGATCAGCAGGATGCGCAGCAGTTTCCGGCGCTTGCCGAGCCGCGCCGCCTGCGCCTCGGCGGTTTCGGGCGCGTCGGGGGTAGCCGTGTCGTCGGCCATCGTCATTCTCCTGTTGGATGGACGGCGCGATAGCCGCCGCCGAGCGCGCGGATCAGCGCGACGTCGAGCGCGCGCTCACGCGCTTCCAGCTCCGCGACCGCGCGGCTGAGCGCGACCATGTCGTCCTCGGCGGTCAGTTGGGCGAGCTGGTTCGACAGACCGGCACGATAGCGCAGTCCGGCCAGCCGCGCCGCGTCGGCCGCCGCCTGCAGCGCCGCGCGGCGCTCGGCAAGCTGGCGCTCGGTCGCCGTGCGGCTGGCAGCGAGGTCGGCGATATCGCGCAGCGCATCGATCAGGGTGCGATCATAGCCGGCCACCGCTGCGTCATAATCCGCGCGCGCGCCGCGATACCGCCCCTCGATGCGCCCGCCGTCGAAGATCGGCAGGCTGATCGCCGCGCCGCCATTGCCATATTTCGACCCCGCGTCGAACAGGTTCGCGAGCCCCAGCGACTGGAAACCGACCAGCGCCGACAGGCTGATATTGGGATAATAGTCGGCGCGCGCGACGTCGATGCGCTTCGCCGCGGCTTCGGCGCGCAGCCGCGCCGCGACGATGTCGGGCCGGCGGCCGACGAGCGCGATCCCGGCGTCGGCGGGAAGCCCCGTCGCGGGCGCGGCGAGCGTCGGACGCGCGATGCTCATCCCGCGATCGGGCCCCGCGCCGACGAGCGCCGCGAGCCGATGGCGGGTGAGCGCGATCGCTTCCTCGATCGCCGCGATGTCGCCGCGCGCGGCGGC
>NZ_BCUA01000173.1 GCF_001591045.1 Sphingopyxis granuli NBRC 100800
GCTGCCGAGCCCGCGTCCGCTCGCCCTGCCCCGGCGCCGCGCGCCGAGCCGCGCCCGGCGGCGGCCGTTCCGCCGACGCCCGCTCCCGATGCGGCGCCGAAGGCCGATGGACCGCGGATCGTCTCGATCGGGCCCGGCGGCTTCATCCGGCAGGGACCGGGCGACCAGCAGGCGCCGATTCCGCCCGCGCCGCCGCGCCGTCTGGTGCCCGCCAAGCCGAGCCCGGAAATCGCCGACAAGACAAGCTTGCTCGACCTCAACGACCGCATCTGCCGTTGGCCGATGGGGCATCCGGGCGAGCCGGATTTCCATTTTTGCGGTGAAGCGGTGAATCCCGGCTTTCCTTATTGCGTCGAGCATTGCGGCCGCGCCTATCAGGCGCAACTGCCGCGCGGCACACGCCGCCCGCCGCCGCCGCCGCCCTTTGGCGGACCCCGCGTCCGGTGACGCCGTTCGGTCAGGATTTCCATTTCGCGCGAACGCTCGGCCTCCAGATGATCGAGCGCGGCGGCGGCGGCTGCAAGATGGCGATCGCGATCGATTCCGAACGGCATTTCAATCCGCATGGCGTCGCGCACGGCGGTGTCGCCTACACGCTGGCCGACACGGCGATGGGCGGCGCGCTGTCCAGCCTGCTCGACGACGACCAGTGGTGCGCGACGCTGGAGATCAAATGCAACTATCATGTCGGGGTGCGCGAAGGCCTGCTGACGTGCGAGGCGCAGGTGGTCCATCGCGGCAAGCGCATCGCCAACATCGATGCCCGCCTGTTTCAGGATGGGCGAATGGTATGTAGTGCCAACGGGAACTTCGCGATCTTCGCGGCGCCCGACGGGGCTCGTGAAAAGGGCGCCGGCTCCGTCGAGCCGGCGCCCTTTGCGCTGGATCAGAATCGATAGCTGATCGTTCCGCGCACGCTGTGGGTGCGGAAATGGGGGTCACTGCGCTGGATGTCGACACCGGTGAGCGGATCGGGCGCCGGCGCGCTACCCTGGCCGACGCTGACGGTATAGTCGTCGTCCTTGAGGTCGGTGTAGAGATATTCGAGGCCGACGGACAGATTCCTCGCCGCCATCACCTCGACGCCGCCGCCGGCCGAATAGCCCCAGCCGTTGGTCTTGCCGCCGTCGGCGAAGCTGTTCACGCTGTTCGTCGTCGCGAACTTGTTGTTGAGCCGCGCATAGGCGCCGCCGCCCGTGACATAGAAGAGCGCGCCGCCGCCCGGCGTATAACCGGCGCGCAGGCGGGCGCC
>NZ_BCUA01000174.1 GCF_001591045.1 Sphingopyxis granuli NBRC 100800
ACCCCGGCTTTCGCGGGGGAACAGTGACTTGTCGAAAAGGGATAAGTGCCGATCAAGTCCGGGGTGACGAGACAGGGAATTGCGCCTCCCTAATCCAAACTGCGTCACCGCCGGATTTAACGCTCGACGCCCTAGATCAGGCTGAGCTGGGCCAGTTCGCGGTAGAGGTGCGGCGGCAGGTCGGCGACGCCGCTGCCGTCCTCGGCGCTCGCCGGCGCATCGGCGTCGGCCAGGTAGCGCCAGCCCTGATGCGCGCGTTTCGGCTGCGGATGCACGCGCTCGAGCTTCGCCACGCAGACGATATCGAGCCGCCCGTCGGTGCGATCCTCGAAGCGCAATATCTCGACCCGGCCGACGAGCGTGTGCCGGATGATGAAATGCAGCTTGCCGCCGATCAGTTCGTCGGCGCGCTTCGGCCGCATCCGCGTCGTGAAACGCACCTCGCCCCCCTCGTCCCATGCCGCGATCCGCGCGGCGAGTGCCGGATAATCGGGGCATCCGACGGCGACGCGGGTCATGTGGAGTTGGGGCATGAAAACCAAAATGGGCGCGATCGCGGCTGGTTCAAGGTACCCGGTTCAAGCAGGGCCCGCACGCAAATGATATTCGCTCCGTCCCTCCACATTGACCGGCACCTGCAACAGGAGCAGCGGCGCGGAAAGGATCGCGAGCAAGGGTTTCAGGCCAAAGACCAACAGGGACGGCAGCGAGAACAGAGCCAGCGCCCCGGCCGCTGCCAAGGCGAACCGCCCGAGAGCGCGCGCCGCATGAGTGTTGGGCTCGGGCGCGGGCGCCGCGAGCATCTCCGACAGCACCGCCGAGGCATCCTCATGCTGCCAGGCGGGAACGGTCAGTCGAAAGCCGCCGATCGCCAGCACCGCGGGCGACACGCTCGCATAATGCTCGCCGCCGACATGGACGATAATCCCTGCCGCATCGAGCATGGCGGCGACGGCCAGCATCTCGCCGCGTCCCAATATCCACGCAATCGGCACCATCGCATCGCCCGCCATCGGCAGAGGATGAAACGGCGTGGCGGCCTTGTCCATGGCCGGTGGGGATTCGGGGTTCGGCACGGTTTCTCTTTCTCGTCACCCGAAACTTGTCTGGCAATGCCCCCTTTTCGACACGTCACTGTTCCCCGGCGAAAGCC
>NZ_BCUA01000175.1 GCF_001591045.1 Sphingopyxis granuli NBRC 100800
GGCTTTCGCCGGGGAACAGCTCCCTACTTGCCTGAAGGGTATATATCCCACTTGATCCCGGTCCCGCTTGATGCCGAAGACCGGTCGATGCCCCAAAAAAAGCGGAATCCCGAATCAAGCCCGGGATGACGGAAGTGGAGGGGAGCTATGTCGGTTCCCCACCCCAAAGCCGACACTCCTACAATCGCTCGCAATTGCCCGCCATCCGCGCTATATTGCGCCTTGCCAGAGGGTCGGGCGATCGCCGCCGCGCAAGCGGGGGAGGAAAGTCCGGGCTCCACGGAAACCACGGTGCCGGATAACGTCCGGCGGGTCCGCTTTCGGGCGGGCTCAGGGAAAGTGCCACAGAGAGCAGACCGCCAAAGGCTTCGGCCCGGCGAAAGGTGAAAGGGTGCGGTAAGAGCGCACCGCGCGGACGGCAACGGACGCGGCACGGCAAACCCCACCGGGAGCAAGGTCGAATAGGGATGGCAAGAGGCAACTCAGGGCTGGTTCCGGCCCCGCCGTCCGGGTTGACTGCTTGAGCGTCCGGGCAACCGGCCGCCTAGAGGAATGATCGCCCATCCCCGTAAGGGGTGGACAGAACCCGGCTTACAGACCCTCTGGCGCCATACTCTCCCCACCTGCGCTGGAACCGCGCTTGCGGGCGGCGCGTTGCCTTTGCAGGCCAACGATAGGGAGCCCGGTCATGAAAGTCGTCGACGAACATGTCGAAGTCACCGATGAAGAAGCCACCAGCGCCGTCAAGGGGCACAATGTCCGCTATGTCCTCGCCATATCGCTCGCGGCGGTGATCGTCGTGCTGTCGGCGATCTGGATCGTCCCGGCGCTGCTGCAGCCCTGAACCCTCTCTTCCCTTCGTGTCGAGCGAAGGCGAAATACGAAGGGAATAAAGGAAAAGAGGCGGATTGGGCGGCGCTCGGCGGGCTGTCTCGTCCGTTCGTCATGCTGAACTCGTTTCAGCATCCATGGCCGGACCTCCCCTTTTGTACCGCATTTCATGCGAGGGCAGGCCACGGACCCTGAAACAAGTCGGCAATTATCCCTTTTCGACACGTCACTGTCCCCCGGCGAAAGCC
>NZ_BCUA01000176.1 GCF_001591045.1 Sphingopyxis granuli NBRC 100800
ATACCAGCCAAAGTTCTCTCTTTTGTTCGGGAATGGTGCGCCCGACAGGATTCGAACCTGTGGCCCCCAGATTAGGAATCTGATGCTCTATCCTGCTGAGCTACGGGCGCGTGCTGCCGGGGCAGCGCCGCCTCTCTACCGGCGCGGGCTTGCCGCCGTCAATTGGCGAGATCGGGCGGGACGACCGGGACGAGCAGCGGCATCGCCGCGATGCCGTCGTCGTGCAGCGCCTGCGCTTCTTCGGGCGAGGCCTGGCCGTGGATCAGATCTTCGGGAGCGCGCCCCTCGTGCATCGCGCGCGCCGCATCGGCGAATTCGCGGCCGACCCAGCGCGACTGCGGCAGCATCTCCGCCTGCTTCGCCGCGATTTCGGCAAGCACCCGGCGCACGACCTCCGCCGGCACGGCATTCGCCGGCTCGCCGGGCGGCACCGCGGCGACCACCGCCCCGCCCGCCTGGTTCGACTTGGCCCCCACGCGCGGCGCCATCACCGCCTTGCGCACCGCGCTGTCGCCGCAGATCGGGCAGGCGATCAGGCCGCGCGCCTGCTGATCGGCGAAGCTGTCGCTGCTGGCGAACCACGCCTCGAAGCGATGTTCGCCCGCGGTGCAACTGAGGTCGAAGACGATCACGGCCGCCCCGCCGCCAGCAGCGGGTCGAGCCCGCCCTTCGCATCGAGCGCGGCAAGATCGTCGCTGCCGCCGATGTGCCGCCCGTCGATGAAGATCTGCGGCACGGTGCGCCGTCCGCCGGCGCGCGCGACCATCGCATCGAAGCCCGCGCGATCCATCGTCACGTCGATCTCTTCATAAGCGGCGCCCTTGCCGTCGAGAAGCGCCTTCGCCCGCGTGCAATAGGGGCAGAAGAATTTGGTATAGATCTCGATCGTCGCCATGCGGCTATCCCGTCATCATCCTGCCATCCATATCGGAATCCAGCATGGCAAAGTCAATCGGATCGACGGGCGACGCCGCGCCGGGCACCACGCGCGCCCAGGTCAGCGCCGATACGCGCGCCGCCCCGGCCCGCCGCAGCGCCCGCGCCGCCG
>NZ_BCUA01000177.1 GCF_001591045.1 Sphingopyxis granuli NBRC 100800
GCTGATCCTGCAGGAAGCTGCCCGGGGAAACTTCTGAGCCCCGCGCGCCGAAGGCGCTGTATCGACCACATCAGAAGGATGATGCCGGTGTCCGAGCGGCGGCTCTGCCGCGTGCTCGGGCAATACCGATCGACACAGCGCAAGGCGCCTCGCGGGGCGGATGACGAAGCCGCTCTCACCGAGGATATCATCGCGCTGGCCCGGCAATATGGTCGCTATGGCTATCGCCGGGTGACGGCGTTGCTGCGCGATGCGGGGTGGCATGTGAACCGCAAGCGGG
Source organism: Sphingopyxis granuli NBRC 100800 (assembly GCF_001591045.1). Taxonomy (GTDB): domain Bacteria; phylum Pseudomonadota; class Alphaproteobacteria; order Sphingomonadales; family Sphingomonadaceae; genus Sphingopyxis; species Sphingopyxis granuli. The sequence continues at coordinate 281 of NZ_BCUA01000177.1, forward strand.
TCGAGCGCATCTGGCGGCGCGAGGGGCTCAAGGTGCCGCAAAGGCAGCCGAAGCGCGGGCGGCTGTGGCTGAACGACGGATCGTGCATCCGGCTCCGGCCGGAATATCCCGGGCATGTCTGGTCCTACGACTTCGTCGAAGGGCGGACCCACGATGGTCGCAAATATCGGATCCTGTCGATCATCGACGAGGCGAGCCGGGAGTGCCTGGCGCTGCCGGTCGCGCGCAAGCTCAGGAGCGATGACGTGCTGGCGGCACTCTCCGAGCTGTTCGTCACGCGTGGGCCGCCGGCGCATATCAGGTCGGACAATGGTCCGGAGTTTATCGCGACGGCGGTGCAGCAATGGCTCGCCCAGATCGGCGTGAAGACGCTCTACATCACGCCCGGATCGCCATGGGAGAATGGCTATTGCGAAAGCTTCAACGGGTCGCTGCGCGATGAACTGCTCAACGGCGAAATCTTCTACTCGCTCGCCGAGGCTCGTATCCTGATCGAGGCGTGGAGGCGTCATTACAACACCGTCCGGCCGCACAGCTCGCTGGGATATCGACCACCGGCGCCAGAGGCTGTTCCATCGCCAGTGTCGCCCTCCGGTTCCGCTTCGCTCCACCTACGGCCAACACTGGCGATGGAGGCGTCAATGCACTAACAATCCGATCGGACCACTCGGTGGGGGCCGGTC
>NZ_BCUA01000178.1 GCF_001591045.1 Sphingopyxis granuli NBRC 100800
CGGCTCGACGCGAACAAGGACGGCAGCATCAGCAAGGCCGAATGGGACCAGCGCGCCGCCGAGCGTCAGGCGAAGCGCGGCGAACGGAAGGAAAAGCGCGCCGCCGCTGCCGGCGAGGCTCGCGAAGGCCCGCGCGCGATGCGCGGCCATCACGGCAAGCGTGGCGGTCATGGCATGCGCGGCGGGATGATGATGAAGGCCGACGCCAACGGCGACAAGGCGATCAGCCGCGCCGAGTTCGAGACGGCCGCCCTGGCGCGCTTCGATCGCCTCGACGCTAACAAGGACGGGCAGGTGACGGCCGAGGAACGCAAGGCGCAACGCGAGGCGAAGCGCGCCGAGTGGCAGGCCAAGCGCAACGCCGCTCCGGCCCCCGCCACCAACTGATCGGCGCGCGGACGACGGCCGGGTGGTCTCGCCATTGCCTTTGCCGCAGTCCGCTGCCAGCACGGTATCGCCCATCGGCCCCCGGCCGGTGGGCGAACCTCATGTTTCAGGCAGATCGACGATGACCGACAGCGATACCCCCCGCATCCTGCTGATCGACGACGAGCCGTCGATCCGCGAGCCGCTGTCCGAGTATCTGGAAGGACAGGGTTTTGCCGTCAGCGACGCCGCGAGCGCGGCCGAGGCGCGGTCGGTGCTGCGCGCCAAGAGCATCGACCTGGTGGTGAGCGACATCATGATGCCCGGCGAGGACGGGCTGTCGCTGACCCGCCATCTGCGCGAGACGAGCAATATTCCCGTCATCCTGCTGACCGCGCGGGCCGAGGATACCGAACGGATCATCGGGCTGGAGATCGGCGCCGACGACTATGTCGTCAAACCCTTCAACCCGCGCGAACTGGTCGCGCGCATCCGCACCGTGCTGCGCCGGACGCAGGC
>NZ_BCUA01000179.1 GCF_001591045.1 Sphingopyxis granuli NBRC 100800
GAGCCGCTGGCGCGCGGTGAGGTCGAACTCGGCGCTGTCGTGCGCGGCGCGGGCGGTGTCGCCCAGCGTGTCGGGGTCGATCGCGCGCACCGCGGCGAGGTCGCTGTCGATGCGGCGGTCGCGCGCGGCGCGCCCGGCGGGCGACCAGTCGGGAAAGCGCGCGCGCAGGTCGGCGAGCGCGCCGGTGTCGAGCCCGAGCGAGGTGGCGCGGGTCGGGTCGTCGCGCAGCCCCGCCTCGAACTGCGCCGCGAGCAGCGCGTCGAGCCGCGCGTCGGCGCTGTCCGCCGCGAACGCCGGCCGGACGATCGCGGCGGCCGCGACGCTCCCCATTCCGGCGAGCCCCAATCCCGCGAGCAACGTCCGTCGGTCGAGTGCGAAACCCCTCATGTCTTTTCTCCTTATCGATCGCGCGTGCTAGACTTCGCGCGGGCGGGCCGCAACCGGGCCGCCGGCTTGCGCCGTCATGAACGGACCGCCGGTTTTGCGACAATTTGCGACAATTTTTCGTCGAGCGGGCAATGGCTTGGGACAAATGACCCCTAGAAGGCCGTCATCGGGACTGGCTTCTCTCCCCTCGGTCCCAGAACAAGGAGTTAGGTGACGTGAAAAAGAAGATCGCTTTTCTGACACTGGGCGCCGCGCTGATCGCGGGTCCGGTGCTTGCCGCCCCCGCGGGCGGCCCCCGCACCATGGGCGACGCCGATGGCAATGGCGTGCTGACCCGCGCCGAGGCGCAGGCGCACGCCGCGCAGATGTTCGCCAAGCTCGACGCCAACGGCGACGGCAAGCTCGATGCCGCCGACCGCGCCGCGGCGCGCGCCGCGATGCAGGCGAAGATGTTCGAA
>NZ_BCUA01000180.1 GCF_001591045.1 Sphingopyxis granuli NBRC 100800
TGGGCGCGCAACGCGCTCACATTGGTGTTGATGACAGTCATGTTGTTCCTTTCCGGCCGAGAGGCCATTCCCGTGGTGTGATGGCTCGGCGAGCGGTCACGGATGAGGTAACGGCGGGACGCTGCACGGATTAAGCCGATACATCAAAAAAAGACGCCCCGGTCGTGGGGAGACCGGGGCGTCTGGATCAGGCCAATAAGGGACCAACCAAAGTCGGCCTGAAAATCAATCGTGCGATATCAGCGCAGCAGGTTCATCACGCCCTGCTGGCTCTGGTTCGCCTGGGCGAGCATCGCCGTCGAGGCCTGGGCGAGGATGCCGGCAGCCGCAAGGTTGGTCGATTCGGCCGAGAAGTCGGCGTCTTCGATGCGCGACTTCGAGTCGGCCAGATTGGTGACGCCCGAGGTCAGATTGTTGACCGCCGCATCGAGGCGGTTCTGCTGCGCACCGAGGTTGGCACGCTCGGTCGCCACCGTCTGGATCGCGTCGTCGAGAATCTTCAGCGCGTCCTTGGCGTCGGACTTCGCGCCCGCACCGGTCGTCGATGCCGCCAGCGACAGGTCGATGTCGGCAACCGACTTGCCGGCCGCCGGCGTGGCGGTGGCCGTCGCACCCGTGCCCAGCGCATTGGCGTGAAGATCGCCAAGCTTGATGGTCACCGTCTCGGTCTTGTTGAGACCGGTCTGGATATCGAAGCTGGCGGGCGTGATGACCTCGGCGCCGGTGCCGGCACCGGGGTTGGC
>NZ_BCUA01000181.1 GCF_001591045.1 Sphingopyxis granuli NBRC 100800
GTCTGGCCTGCAATCCGTCGAGCAGGCCTTCGATCTGGGTGATGTCGTTGCGCTCTCCGCCTGTCAGGAGGAAGCGGATCGGGTTACCCAAAGCGTCGGTAGCAGCATGGATTTTGGTGCTCAGGCCGCCTTTTGATCGGCCCAGCGCGTGAGCTTCAAACCGATCTTCGGATCGATCGCTTTTTTTGGGGCACCGGCACTATGCTGATGCGCCCGCACGATGGTGCTGTCGACGAGGATGTACTCGAAGTCGGCATCATCGCTCAGCGCCGCAAAAAGCCGTTCCCAGACCCCATTGCGGCACCAGCGGTTGAACCGCTGATACACCGTGTGCCAGCGCCCGAACTCCTTCGGCAGAACGCGCCAATGCGCTCCCGACCGCGCCAGCCACAAGACCGCCTCGACAAACAGCCGATTGTCTCGGCCCGTCCGGCCAGGATCGCCTGCCTTGCCCGGCAAATGAGGTTCAATCCGCTCCCAAAGCGCGTCGCTTACTTCCTGTCG